>CAYNJG010000003.1:0-85552 GCA_964397295.1 uncultured Pirellulaceae bacterium | reverse complement strand
TGACTCGACCAGTGGAGCTGCCATGATAGGAGCATCCAAAATCACAGGTGGAGCGTAGCTAACAGGAGCGCTGTATGAAGAGGTGAGGGAAACACCCATCGAAGGAGCCGATGACGCGCAGCAGGCGCCGCGATGAGCGAATAGCCAACTGAATAGCCGACACGCATTTGCAGTGTCCACAGTCATCATGAACACCAAACTAAATACCACGGCCGATTTGGCCACACGGAGGATGCGTCGCATCGAGTTGCCCTCTTCAAATTCTTCTTTGAGTTGGTTGGAAAAGTCCGACAATTACACTAACTGACATACTATCCAAACCCTCCATGCTACTCAGCTTACACCTGCTCCGCAACCAGTAGAATCAGCAGCCTTTAACGCCATTTCGGTATGTTTCGAGTCGTGCTCCGTTTAGCGAGTGAAACACGCGCTACATGCGGTCAACGGTCTGAATGCCGAGCAGCTGCAATCCCCGCTTCATGATTCGCCCAACGATGTCGCAGAGCAGCAGGCGGCTGTTCTTCGCGTCCTCATTTTCTGCCTTCAAAACCGGGCACTCGTCGAAGAATTGAGCGTAAGCTTTTGCGAGTTGGTAGAGATAATTGGCGAGCATGTTCGGACGACAATCGACCAACACTTCGTCCAGTGCTTCATGAAACCGAACAATTTGAATCGCTAGATTCCTTTCCGTGGCAGCCGCTAGGACGATTTTCGCATCGCCATCTCGCAGCGATTGGATGTCCACCTGCCCGCGCGCGATGATGCTTTGTACTCGGGCATAGGAGTATTGCAGATACGTAGCAGTATTGCCTTGCATCGCCACCATCTTGTCGTAGCTGAAGACGTAGTCACTGGTTCGATTTTGAGAAAGATCCGCATACTTAATCGCGGCGTGTCCAATCACACTGGCGATTCGTTTGCGAGTATCCTCGTCTAGCTCTGCACCGTTGCGTTTCGCATCGTCATTTTCACTTACAACTTTGTGAGCGCGTTGCACGGCCTCATCGAGCAAGCTATCCAGTGAAATGAGCACGCCCGAACGTGTTTTCAGTGGCTTGTTGTCTTCGCCCAAAACGGTGCCAAAACTGACGTGCTTCAATTCGACATCCTCATGGCCACAGATCCTGGCAACGTCAAACAACTTGTTGAAATGTTCGCCTTGTCGAAAATCGACAACGTAAAGAATCGCGTCAGGCTTCCAACGCTCCATGCGATACTCGATCGTGGCCAAGTCGGTGGTCGCATACAAATAGGCGCCGTCCTTCTTTCGCACAATCATGGGTGCTTCGTAGCCCTCGAGGAACACGCACGTCGCTCCATCGCTTTCTTTGGCGAGTCCCTTTGATTCAAGGTTTGTGACGACATCCGCCAAGCGATCATGATAGAAGCTCTCACCCAACTCTTCGTCGAACGATACATCCAACCGCTTGTAGATGCGATCAATCTCTTCACGACATCGCGGTAAAAAGTCCTCCCAAAGCTGTCGGTTCGCCGTATCGCCTGCGTGCAGCTTTGCCGTTTCTTGCAGGACCGCACGGCTGATGTCTTTGTGAGCCGCTGCACGTGCCTTGGCGGCGGAGTCGTTTTCAGTCGTTGCTAACTTGGCCTGTAAGGCCGCAATGTCTTTCTCGACTTTCTTGACTTCGTCACGAAGTTTGCCGAGCGCTTTTCGAGCCTTCTTGTCTGCCTTGGCGTCGCCGGATTCTGGCTGCTGCTCGGCAGTCGCTAGTTTCGTGCGAAGCTCCACGAGTCGTGCTTCCTGCTTGGGCAACATCGCCACACCATCGTGGTAGTCCAT
The DNA here is from genome assembly GCA_964397295.1 of uncultured Pirellulaceae bacterium. Classification (GTDB taxonomy): domain Bacteria; phylum Planctomycetota; class Planctomycetia; order Pirellulales; family Pirellulaceae; genus CAYNJG01. The sequence continues at coordinate 83,754 of CAYNJG010000003.1, read as the reverse complement.
CAATGCGCGGACTTCACGATAAACCCGACCCAGCTCTTGAACGGGGTTCGCTTCGTAGCTTTCTTTGTCAATGAAGTTTCGATAGCCGTAAATGATCATCCCAAACTGCGTTCCCCAATCGCCCAAGTGGTTATCGGAAACAACATTGTGACCGAGGAATCGAAGCGTTCGGCACAAGGAGTCGCCGATAACGGTCGAGCGAATGTGGCCAACGTGCATCGGCTTGGCTACGTTAGGCGATGAGAAGTCGACAACAAACGTTTTCGGCGTCGCAATTGGCGCAACACCCAGTCGCTCATCCCGACGAATTGATTCAAGCTGCTCGGCAAGCCAATCTGTTTTTAGTTTGAGGTTGATAAAACCAGGACCGGCGATTTCTGGTTGTTCGCACATCTCCGCGAGATCAACTAGCTCGATCAACTCTGCTGCAACATCGCGCGGAGACTTCGATAGTTTCTTGCCCAATGGCATCGCACAGTTGGCTTGATAGTCACCAAACTTTGCATCTTGCGCCGTGCCAATCATGCCGACTAATTGACTAGGGTCTTCGTCCACTAACTTCGTTAGCGCTTCGTGAAATTGGTTCTTAATTGCGGCCAGAGTATTCATTGCCGATTAGCTCGCACTGTGTCGTAAGCCATAAAAATCGTCGATTTAGAACCCGATAACATACGCACGCCCCATCTAAATGGCTATGCGAGTCCTGGATAGGAAAAACCGGGTTTCGACGTCAGGTTTCCTTGAATTACCACCTTTGAGCGGCAAAACACAGAATCCTACAAATCGCAATCCAAGAGATCATCTTCCGAAAGCGTCCGAAACCCTTTGTCGTGCAAAGTTTCTAATCCACGATCGATATTGTCGACCATCAACGCCACGACGGGCCGATCGTGCGATTGAATCAACAATGGATATGCTTGAACGATATTGATTTCGGCTTGAAGAAGCGCCGTGCAAACCTGCAACAGAGGCTGTGTTCCTTCGGGCAACTCGACCGCAATTAGATCCGATTCGATCATTGCCAGTCCCGCCCGTTCCAAAATCTCGCGACCTTGTTCGGGATTACTGATCAAAAAGCGAACGAACGAACACTCAGTGGAATCGTTGATCGAAATCGCAATGATGCGAACTCGCCCACCCTCGAATCTTCGCACAATGTCCAACAGTTGACCGACGCGATTCTCAAGGAAGACCGTGAATTGACGAATCGATGGAAATTCACGTCCACGCATGGTAAGCGGATTTCCAGTAGTTCCTTCGCCAACGCTCATAGAGAATTCGATTCCAAGAAGAAAACGGTTGGTCCGGGTGATTGCCCCGAACGCTCGCGGGTTTATACGAAATGCCCACACCAGGGTCAACGCTTTTAAGAATAGATATCGCTAGCCTGCGTCTACCCGCACGTTTCGACCCTGCGTCGTAATCCTACCCGATGCAAGCAGTTGCAGCACCTCTGGGTAGGATTCGCATTCTCTCGCAAAAACTCGCTTGGCAAGAGACTCGGCAGTATCGTCCGGCAGCACATCGACGGACTTCTGCATGATAATTGGTCCGTGGTCATATTGATTGTCGACGAAGTGAATCGTGCAGCCGGAGATTTTCGCTCCGTAGTCGATAGCTGCTTGATGAACACGCAAGCCATAGAAACCTTTGCCGCAAAAAGCCGGGATCAACGACGGATGAGTGTTGAGTACGCGATTTTCAAAGTCATCAGGAATCAACACATGACTCAAGAAGCCACCCATCAACACGTAGTCCACGCCCGCCGTGCGACACGGATCAAAAATCGCGCGGGAATGCTCCTCACCGGATTCGTAGTCTTTCTTTCTGACGACCTTCGTGGGTATGCCAGCCGCGTCTGCGAACTCGATTCCTCTCGCTGTCGCTTTGCTGGAGATGACAAGCCGAAAATCTGTATCGATCTCACCCCGCTGCGCATAGTCGAGAAGGTTTTTTAGAGTCGTACCGCCACCGCTAATGAGAACTGCGACTTTAAGTGGCTCTGACATAGATGATCTTATTCGAGAACAGCGAGAGGCGAGCGGCTAGCCCTTGAACAGGTCTTCCACAGTATGCGGTGCCGCAGCGTCTTCTTCCGGCTCTTGTCGACGACGCTCTTCCGCTTCACGAGCAATTTGTTCCAACTCACGTTTCAAACGCATGTCCGCGTACAACGAATAGAAACCGATGAAGATCGTGTAGACCAAACCACCGATGACGCAAATCGGCAGAGCAACGACGAGCCCCTTAAAAAATATCTCTTTCATTTGGCTAGGCTTCCTCTATCGCAGCGATGAGCCGAACTGCTCTCCAGACTAGTCTCGGCTAATCTTGCCTGCAGCAGTGCGAGGAATCTCCTTCACGATCGAAATAAAGCGAGGACGTTGATAGTTTGTGAGTTCAGCAAGGGTTTTTTCGCGGATCGATTTTTCTACGTCGTCCGCCACAAAACCCTCCATGACGACCACATCACACTTTACCAATTCACCGACCATCGAAGAAGCCTCTCCATAAACGCGCGCGTCCGCAACGCCTGGAATCGAGCGAATAAGCGTTTCCACCTCGATCGGATAAACTTTGTTTCCACCCACGTTGATCATATCGGTTTTCCGACCGACGAACAAAACGCGATCACCAACGACCTCCACCATGTCGCCCGTGCAGAACCAATCTTGTTGCGGCGATACGTTTTCGGTGCCATCGTAGCCGGCCATCGCGTTCGCGCTGCGGACAACTAACTCGCCCGCTTCGATCTTCATTTCGACGCCATCTGGCGAAAGTTCGCCCAAGAAGCGTTTGGGGAATCCAGCCATACCATCGGTCACAGAAAAGCACCGACCTAATTCGGTCGTAGCGTAAATATGAACCAACCGAGCATCTGAGAACTTCTGCCGCAGAGCATCAAGCGTCGCTTGATCCACCGCTTCGCCGCCAAGAGTAATCTGCTTCAACGGCATTCCTGCCAAATCTTCACCGGCAAGTGTGAGCAGCCATCGCCAGTACGACGGAGTGGCAGATACGAACTCGACGCTTGCACCTGCCGCGAGTTGCGCGACTTGCGTTGCATCGGAGCCAGACGCTGGCATCACGAGCGTTCCGTGATTGAACAGACATTGCATGATCACCTGGAGGCCCGCGTACAAATGCGGACGGAAGGTCAGCAACCAACGAGTGCCGCGAATCGCATCGTGCTTGCGAACAGGCCTAACAAGACTATCGAGCGAATGTTCAACGGCTTTCGGTTTGCCCGTCGTCCCCGAAGTAAGAATCGTAATTGCGCTTTCGGTCGCTGACTTTCCGGGTCCCGAAACTTCGAGTTGGTTGCCTGCAGGATCGAACACCGAACGCAATCCGAATTCCGTTGCCCACTCGCTCATTGCATCGGGCTGGGCGTCGGCAGCAATAAGGAACAGGTGCGACCCAGAATTGATCAACGAGAAGAGTCGCGCCAGACACTCCGTCGTTGGAGCGAGCTGCAAGCCAACTCTTTGATTAGATAAGTCAGCAAATGCTTTCTCGTTCGTCCGAATTTGCTCGACAAAGTCGGACCACGTGAGCGAGCCTGATGGCGTTACGAACGCCAGTTCGGCATCGGCGCCGTCGAGTTCAAGCCACTCCGCAAACATTCCGTGTTATCCAATACGTTGCTTGTTTTGCAACAACTCTACCAATGCTTCCACACACTCTTCAACCGACATTTTATCGGTCGCCAACACCAAGTCGGCATTCTGTGGTTCCTCATATGGCTGCGAAATTCCAGGCACGCTCTGAATCTCGCCCTTGTCCGCCGCTTCGTAGATTCCGTCCGTATCTCGCGTACGGCACACTTCCAGCGGCGCGGCCAAGTGCGTCATCAAGAATCGGTCTTCACCGATCTCCTTACGGAACTTCTCTCGCACGCTTTCGCTTGGAGCCACAAACGCGCAGATACAGATCGTACCGGTTTGATTAATCAACTGAGCCACTTCAACGCAACGTCGCAAGTTTTCGGAACGATCTTTCGCGGAGAAATCCAAGTCACGACTCAAGCCGGCTCGCATGCTCTGACCATCGATAACCGTTGCGACACGACCAAGCTCGAACAATCGACGCTGTAGAGCCGTCGCAATTGTTGTCTTGCCGGAGCCCGTCAAACCGGTCATGAGAATCGTTGTTGGTTTTTGACCAAATCGTTCCGACCATTCGTCGATAGTTACGGCTTCCGCGCCTCGTTTGATTGCTTCACGTGGTGACTCGTCCCAGTGATCGTCGTCTTCGCTGGTTGATCGATCGATGATCATTCCCGCGCCAACAGTTGTGTTACTCATGCGATCGACGATGATTACCGCACCCGTGTTTCGGTTCTTCCGATACGAGTCATAGTGCAGCGGTTGATTAAGTTCCACCTGGACACGACCAATCTCGTTCAGCTCCAAGGCCGGAGCTGGTCCGCTGCGAAGCGTATTCACATCAACGCGATAGCGAAGCTGAGAAATTTTTCCCGGGCAGTGTGCGGGGTTCTTCGTAGTGTGTTTGAACAAATACTGCTTGCCAGGCACCAACGGTTGATCGTCCATCCACACGATCATCATATCCAGCTTCTTATCGCTGCGCGGCACGTTGCCAGGATGCACGAGCATGTCACCGCGACTGACGTCGATTTCGTCTTCGAGAGTGAGTGTGACTGATTGCGGCGCAAATGCTTCGTCGAGTTCACCGTCTTGCGTAACGATCGCTTTGACTTTGCTTTTCTTTCTCGACGGCAGAGCGAGAACTTCATCGCCTTTTCGAACTACACCCGATGCAACCGTTCCGCAGAACCCTCGGAAGTCGAGGTTCGGTCGGTTGACTAGCTGAACGGGAAAACGGAAGTCGATTAGGTTTCGGTCGGACGCAATGTGCACTGACTCGAGCAAGTGCATCAATGTGCTGCCCTTGTACCACGGCGTCTTTTCGCTTGGATTGATGACGTTGTCGCCATCGAGCGCGGAGATAGGGACAAAGTGAACGTCGTCCGCAACCATTCGCGTGGCAAAGTTCGTGTAGTCTTGCTTGATCTCCTCGAATTTCGCTTCATCGAAGTCAACGAGGTCCATCTTATTGATGGCAACGAGTACGTGACGGATTCCCAGCAGGGATGTGATGAAGCTGTGCCGCTTGGTCTGCTTCACGACCCCGTGCCGTGCGTCAATCAGGATGATGGCAAGGTCGCACGTCGATGCACCGGTTGCCATGTTTCGCGTGTACTGCTCATGGCCAGGCGTATCGGCAATGATGAACTTTCGCTTGGCCGTTGAGAAATACCGATAGGCCACATCGATCGTGATACCTTGCTCGCGTTCCGCTTTTAGGCCGTCAGTGAACAAGGCCGGATCGATTTTCTCGCCGACGGTACCGTGAACTTTCGAGTCCTTCGTGATCGACGCGAGCGTATCGTCGTAGATCATCTTGGCGTCCATAAACAGACGACCGATGAGTGTACTCTTGCCGTCGTCGACGCTACCGCAGGTCAAAAAACGGAGCAATTCTTTTTGCTCGTGTTGCTTGAGATAAGCGTCGATGTCGGTGGCGATAAGATCTGATTGGTGTGACACGATATTTCGTACTGTTGGAGTAAGTGCATGCGTGCAGGGAATACGCATGCGAGTGTAAGGTTGCTGCCGAGCTGAATAGGACGTTTAGAAGTAGCCGTCTTTTTTCTTCTCTTCCATGGAACCTTGTTGGTCAAAGTCGATGACACGGTCTTTGCGTTCGGATGTTGTCGTTAGCAACATCTCTTGAATGATTTCGGGCAACGTCGCGGCCGTTGACTCGACAGCTCCCGTCAGCGGATAGCAGCCTAGCGTTCGGAAGCGAACCATTTTCATTTCTGGTTTCTCGCCCTCTTCCAATGGTAGACGTTCGTCATCAACCATGATCAAAACACCATCGCGTTCAACAACCGGTCGCTCCGCTGCGAAGTACAGAGGAACGATCGGTATTTTTTCGAGGTGGATGTATTGCCAAATGTCGAGCTCCGTCCAGTTCGACAATGGGAAGACGCGAATACTCTCGCCTTTGTCGAGTCGACTGTTGTAGAGACTCCAAAGTTCGGGGCGCTGATTCTTTGGATCCCATCGATGGTTTTCGTCACGGAATGAGTAGACACGTTCTTTCGCACGGGATTTCTCTTCGTCCCGCCGAGCTCCGCCAAACGCCGCGTCAAACTTGTGTTTGTCCAACGCTTCTTTCAGCGCAACGGTCTTCATTTCGTTCGTGTACTTTTGGCTGCCGTGATCGAACGGGTTCATGTTCGCTTCGACGCCCGCTTGGTTCGTGTGCACGATGACATTCAAGCCGAGTTCTTTTCGCACGTACTCTTCACGAAACTTAATCATCTCTTTGAACTTGAACGTCGTATCGATGTGCATCAACGGGAATGGGGGGATCCCTGGGTAGAATGCCTTCATCGTTAGGTGAAGCATCACCGCTGAATCTTTGCCAATCGAATACAGCATCACGGGGTTTTCAAATTCCGCGGCCACCTCACGAATGATGTAGATGCTTTCGGCTTCTAGTTGCTTGAGGTGAGTTAGGTTTAATCCAGACATTCGAGACCGTGAGAGGACGGAGCTAAGCAAGGTGATGATGGTGCAGATCGCACAGGCCTGACAAGAGTCGCGGCCTTTCACTATTTAAGATCGCCATCCTAGGAAAAATCTACCACATCGACAACTTGCGAGTGGTCATTCTTTAACACGCCAATGGGGGCCCTGGCGATTTGCGCAGGCAACAGTGAATCGAGACGTGCTAGGAAATCAGAGCTTTATCGAAATGAGGTTTTGCACCAGCCGTTGTCTAGCTGCTGTATTAAAGGATGCTTCTCAATGTGAATGCATCATTTCGATAAAAAACGCCACTGCGATGCCAAGCAGAAGAGCCGCCGACAATTGCAAACGATCATGTCGATGAAACTGAACTTCTGGAAGCAAATCACTGAGTGAAATGCAGAGAAACACTCCGGCGGAAGCTGCCAGCAAGTATCCTAGCGGCGCACCGCCCTTTACCAAATCACCAGGCATATAAATCACTGCAAAAGCACCGGCAACAGCCATCAGCCCGAATGCTGCGGTCGTTGCGTGGATGATCGCTGGCGAGCGTTTGTCGGCCGTCATTAACGTCGAAACTGACAAAGCGTCCAGCGGCTTGTGTAGCAAAATCGCGATATAAACGCCGAAACCAGCTGGCGGCCACACGTGCATATGGTCGGCAGCATATTCGTGTGCGACCACTGCACCCAGTGCAACGCCGTCCATAAACGTATGCAATCCGAGACCAAATATGACTCCGATCCAGCCTAGACGCGGGCGATCTGACGAATGCGGATCTTGGTGATGGTGACAGGGACCGTCATGGCTATGGCCTTGTTCCGATTCTTCGCCATGCTGATGAAAGTGAAACGCTCGCATCAGAAAGAATGTGAACATCAGTCCGACAAGCATCCAGATCATTGTCGCGCGAAAGCTCTCGATCGGCTTCCCGCCGGCGTTCTGGATTTCCATAAAACCGTGCAGCAACAAATGCAGCACGGCGATTCCCAACATCATTCCGCCAACGAAGCTCAGAATCAGCTGCATGCGAAAGTGATTCATTCGCACAACACGTGGCAAATAGCCACCCGCCATCGCACTGGCAACGATGGTTATCCCGTAGGCGGCGAGTAACAACGGCATTGGGATCAAGGATGCGATTCAACTTCTTGAGTTAGGTGTTCGAAACTCTACGAGAACCAAAACAGTCCCCACGCTCTGTTAGCGCAGCCAGCCAGTATCGCATCCGCTAGGAAGACGCATAACCGGGCGTGTAGAAAATCGCGAGCATGCCGACTACTTCGTTTCGCCATCGGTTTTCCGCGTGAAACTAAGGATGACGCTTTCCGACTCGGTGCCCGGCATCGGATAAGAAGCCAACTTTCGAAGCTCGACCGTATTCATCAACCCAAGATGCCGCGCTTCTTTGCGTTCTTCCGTCCAGCGTGGACCTTTGATCAGGAGAAGTTGATGAAACCGTGACCAGTGAGGCGTCACCCATCGCAAGATCTTACTCGTAGCACCAACGGCACGCGCGACTAGCGTGTCATACTTTCGCTTTGGCAAAAGATCTTGAACGCGAGAATTTACAACTTTTGTCCGCAAACGCAATTGTTTCACCATATCGTCGAGAACCTTTGTCTTTTTCTCGATCGAATCCGAAACCGTGACAATGACCTCCGGTCGCAGGATTGCTAATACAATGCCTGGTACTCCGCCACCCGAACCAAAATCCAAGACTCGCTGTTTCGGTTCGATGAACTCTGACAATTGAACGGTGTCCAAAAGATCACGCGAGACGAACGTCTCAAAGTCCGTGTGCCGCGTGAGATTGATCTTCTCATTCCAATTCCACAACAACTCGCAGTACTGCTTCAGTTGCTCACGCTGTTGTTGCGAGACTTCGATTTCGTATTTCTCGAGAGCAGCTTCGAATGATTCAGTCACATTTGCCTTTGCAGCGATTCGTTGAAGGGAAGTGGCCAGAGTTTGTTCGCCCGAAGCTTGCACTGCAAGCAGGAAAGTTAAAATTTAACGGTTACGAAGTTTTTATGGATTCCGAAAAGTATGCGGACGATACGTCACGTGTACGTCGCTTTGCGTTACCAAACCAGAGCGAAACGATTTTTAGCGTGAGGAATCTATCCATGTTTTTGATTCGCAAAATTGCCATAGCTGCCTGTTTGCTTGCCATCACTAGCTGCAGCGGATGCTGTTTGTTCAGCCCTTACGGAGCCGGCGGCTGCGGAGGCGGATGTGCGGCTGGCCCCAGTTGCGGATTGCCCGCGCCAACATGTGGCATAGCAGCTCCGAGTTGCGGACTCGAAAGCTACGGCGGTGGTTGCGGCGGGTGTGACAGCTGCGGCGGCGGCCCAGTAATTCCTTGTACGAACGGAACTCCTGGCGGTTGTGGCCTCGGACTCGGTTGTATCGGCAAGGTCCTTGGCATGCTCAGTTGCAGCGGCGGATGTGGAGAGACTTACTATCACGATTGGATTAGCGATCCACCATGCTGTGATCCATGCGACGGCTGCGGTAACTGGACTGGCGAAGCCGGAGCCGGTGGCTACGGAAGTTGCGCTGGCGGTGGATGTACCAGTGGTGGCGGTTGCTTGTCCGGCGGATGCACGGCAGCACCTACCTGCGGAGCACCTGTATTCGAACCGTCATGCGGTTGCGCCTCAGCACCTACCTGCGGAGCGGCGGGCGGTTGCGGTTACGAACGAACATCCTTCCAAATGCCAGGTCGCGCACTGTACGCAACTTGGTCAGGCGTCGGTGGACTATTCAGAGAGCTAAGACGCGGTTTCGTGCCTTCGTGCCAGACGTGTAACGCGTTTAGTATGTCGGGTCACTGCAATTCCTGTGCGAGTACTAACCCGTCATGCTCATGCGGCGTTGTTTCGAGCGGAAGCTGTGGAGGCGGATGCAACAGTGGAGGTGGCGACGTTTACTTCGGCGGTGCGGGCGCAGGAACCGGTGCATGCTCGACCTGTAGCCATCAAGTCGTCAGTGGCAATCGCGGACACACTATTGCTCAAACATCTGGCCAACTTCCACATCACGTCGTAACCAAGCAGATCAAGGTCGCGCACGGTCGCCCACCACACAAAGTTGTGTCTGACCGGCTTCGCTTGCGATAGTTGCTGGCGAATAGCTTCTTGCGAAGCTGACAGCCACTTCTATGTCTGTTGTTGACCAGCGGTCGGCGGCGTAATTGGCGCACTCGAGTCGATGGGCGCTGCCGTCGGGACGATCGGAGCAACAGCCGGTTGAGAGACTCTACTCTGACCTACCGTTGTCGTTGGCGCCGAAGGCGGTGCAACAGCAGTGGGGGATGGTTGAGCAATACTTTCGTCTCGCGATTCCGTTGAAGGGGAAGGTGGTGCATTGGGCACAGCACTCTTGCGAGCCGTAGTATCCGCTTGGCGACGACCACGATTACTGTCTGACTTTCGACGTCCCCGCGCCCGTTCTTGCCATGGAGCCAAGAGGTAGACCAGGCTCAAGCCGAGCAAAAGACCGGCAAGAGAACTGCCAAGCAGGATCACAAATCGGCCAGGACCCTTTGGACTACTTCCGGTGACCGGTTCATCCAGTCGAGTAATCAAGCTAGATGTCATCGACGCTTCTTGACGACCGCGCGCCTCGGCGAGCGAGACTCTTGCAACGCGAACTTGCTCGAGGCACTGATTGACTTCGGAAACCAAGTTCACGTATGGAGCTCGTTGCCCCGCCAAAGTATCCAGCCGCTGTCGTACATTTTCGAGTTTTTTCTGCAAACCGTTTGCCAACGCAATGCTCAACTTTCGATCCGAACCAATTCCTCCCATCGCGTTTTCGACTTCACGAAACAACTGCGTTTCAATACTCTTTTCGTTCTGCAACGAAGCCTGAATCCGAGGATGTTCTTCTGTCAGTCCACCACGCAATCTCGCAGTTCGCAATTGAGCGTCGACGAGTCCATCCTTCAAACGCCGCAATGCGGGCTGGGATTCGAGCAAGCGATTGGGCGTCGCCAGAATTACTTTGCTGTCGTTCTGAAACGTTTTCAGCAACGAGAGTAGTTCGTCCTGCGTTGATTGTTGATTCTCAATCTGTCGCATCTCTGCTTTGAGCTGATTCAACTGCGTCCGTAAATTACCCTCTCCACCGGCACCTGGTTCGGCCAATGTGCGCATCTCACCCAAGTCCTGGCCGATGCTGCCTTCTAGTTTCGAAAGTCGCTCGGTTGCCTCCTCAAGATCTTCTTGGGCAAGGTCTTTTTTCTGCTGCAATTCGCCAATGATACTGCCAGCATAGGTTTCGCGAATGGTGCGCATCCGGTTTTCAAGCTCGCCGACAACGGCCGACGTCAGCTTAACGGCGCGTTGCGGATCGTCCGCTGTCACTGACAAGTAGATAACCTCGCTTGTGCCAAACTCGGACCCTTTCGGTGCCGACACTTCCACGTCGTCCATTAAGCTTTCGACTTGGCGATCGGTTGGATAGTTTTTCCGTTTTCCCTTAACAGGCCCGACCTGCTCGAGAGCCGCCCGAGCGACTTCACGGTTCTTCGCAACTTGCAAGACGGTTTCGAGAAATCGCTTCAGTGAATCGTTGCTCTCGAAACGACCCAGAGGACCACTGCTGTTGCTGAACCCCATTTCCGCGACAGCTTCGTCTCGAACCATCAGGGTCTGAACGGCTTCCCAATCGCTACTCTTCGTAAGCGCATGGATGAATCCCAGCAGCGTAAACGCCACGGTTGGAGCAATCCAAAGCAGCTTGTTTTTCATCAGGGTATTGATGATCTTTGGTACGTCGAGCAACTTCTGATGGTTGCTCGTTCGTCGATCTTTCGGCGCAGACATGGGGCCAATTCCGGTTGGTGCACAAAACTATTCCAGGTCTACAAGAATAGGACGCAATTCGTCCTCAAATCCGTGTGCCTGAGTTTGTCATCCCGACGGGATTGGCTGTGGATACCCAGAGGCTTGGGTTATGCCAACTATGCGGGATATGCGCTATGGCAACTGGTCGAGACTTTTCGTGCCCAACAACGGCGTACTCGGAAGAACTGGCTCGCTCAACTTGACGGTACGCTTCAATTGCTCGATCGGATTAGCTTCACTACCGACAGCACCACTGAGCAGTCTGCCCTTGTCGAACTGCCTCGCCAACTTTCGCAGCTCGTTGGCTGCTGTGCGTAGTTGATCTGCGTGGTCGTATTGCTTGGTGGGCTCGATTTCGTTGGCGATACGATCCAAGTTCGTACTTTGCTCACGGAGCGTTTGCACGAGACGCGACGTTTGAGTTTGCTTCGTATCGGCTGGTTCGCGCGGCGAATTCGGAAACATAAGCCGCTTTAGGTCCGACTTGAAAGAACCATCGACGTCATCGCTATTGAGCGATGACCCCTTCAAAACACTACCGCCCATTTGCTGGCGAATTCGAGAAAGATCATCGAGCAAATGTTGATCGACGTTTGGTGTCGCCTTCGTCGCCGGTGATGTGTCTTCACCAATAACGCTCGGACCTGCAAAGCATAAACAAACACTAACCGTGAGAATTACAAACCTGCGCGACATGCGTACGTCCATCCTTTGTGTTAAGCACAAATCGTTGAACGCATCTTAAACGCTAGCATCACGAAGCGCTAAGCCATATCAAGAATGGCCAAGTCAGGAGCAATCTCACGCACGCGATCAGCCATAAATTTCTTGATCTTCGCAGTCGTCTTCAGCGCCAGAGCTTGTTCGTAGATTTGCTCGGCCATTTCCGCTGTCAGTCTCGCCGCCAGTTGCTTCGTCGACGGGATGAAGGCGGGGCTCATGCTGAATTGTCGCAACCCCATCCCCAGCAGCAAAACAAACGCCCGAGGTTGACCCGCCATTTCGCCGCACAGCGTAACCGGCTTTCCAGCTTTCCGGCACGCTCGAATAACGCCACCAAGTACGCGGATCACGGGAGGACTCAACGGTTGACAGAGATGGCTCACGCGAGGATTGTCTCGGTCCGCGGCCATCAGATACTGAACCAGGTCGTTCGAACCGATCGAAACAAAGTCCACGACGTCCAGCATTAACTCGATCGCAACTGCCGCTGCAGGTACCTCCAACATCAGACCAATCGGAACATCTGAAAACTCCTTATTTTCCTCGCCGAGATTCCGTCCTGCTTTTCTAACGAACGACCGAACGCGGCGCAATTCTTCCAACGTTGTGATCATTGGAAACATGAGTCGCACCTGTCCGCCGATTCGATCAGCGTACGAAGCAGCGCGCAGCACGGCACGGATCTGCGTGTTGAAGAACTCGGGATGCTCAAAGGACAACCGAATGCTGCGCCAGCCCATGAACGGATTGGCTTCTTGGTGCGTGCGACCCAAATAGGGAATCGTTTTGTCGCCACCAATGTCGAGCGTGCGAATCGTGACTTGATGATCAGGACTCGCGTCGATGATTTCTTTGTAGGCTTGTAGTTGCTCTTCTTCGTCGGGTACGTCTTCATGTGTTAGATAGAGGTACTCGGTTCGATACAAACCCACACCCGATGCACCCATCGCGACGGCAGCCTTTGCATCCGCCGCATGATTGATATTGGCAAGCAGACGAAGTGGTTCTCCGTTTTCCGTGACGGCGGGTTGGTCTCGATTCTCGGCCAGCGTATCGCGGAGATCGAAAAACTCGCGTTCGAGTTTGCGATACGCAGCCAATGTTTCCGCATCCGGGTTCACATGCACTTGGCCTTCGCGGCCATCAACAACAATTTGATCCCCGGTCTTTACGTACCGAAGTAGGCCCTGCACGCCACTCACCGCTGGAATCCCACGACTCCGCGCGATGATCGCAGCGTGACTTGTTTGGCTACCGCGCTGCGTTGCTATCGCGCAAACCTCTGTATCGCCCAACGCCACAGCCTGCGACGGAAGTAACTCATCCGCGCAGATAATGAGTGGTCCTTGCAACGGAGAAACTTCAGGACGCAGAACGTCCGACAGATGCGCGCTGAGACGTACAACAACATCGCGAATGTCGGCGAGTCTCTCCTGGAAGTAGTCCTCTTTCGTCTTCGAGAAAATCTTTTGGTATTCGTCTAACAGACGTTGCAAAGCCGCCTGTGCCTGAATGCGATCTTCGACGATCCAGTTGCGTACTTTTTTGGTAAATGCTGCATCTCTCAAAATCGACGAGTGCGTTTGAAAGATGGCGGCCTCGTCCGGTCCAACCTGGCGTTCGACTTTTCGCTGCAGATTTTTGAGTTCCGCGGCAACTTTATCCCGAGCCGATTCGTATCGAGCTAGCTCTGCTGAAACTTCCTGATTCTCGATAGGCTTCGAGTCAGGATTTACGAAAATCGCGTGGATGCAGTAGGCCGTGCCTACAGAAACTCCGGGAGATACAGCCAAACCTTTTCGCATGTAGCCAATTTAGCAGAGAGACCGCCGAAAATGTGTCTACTTCGCTTAGCGTTGGTCGCCTGGCTGCCGATGTAGAAACGAGTCTGAATTGCTTTTTCAAGCGGCTAGTCGCAAGCAAATGGTCGGTTGAGGCAAATAAACCAAGCAGCTATACTCCGCGATTCGTTAAGAAAGCGACCGAAATTATGCGGTTTACCCTGATTGACCGAATCACCGATCTTGAACCGGGCGTAGGGCTGACGGCGGTAAAGAACCTGACGATGGCAGAAGAGTATCTTCAGGATCATTTTCCGCTATTCCCGGTGATGCCCGGTGTCATGATGTTGGAAGCTTTGTACCAGGCAAGTGCTTGGTTGATTCGGGTAACGGATGACTTTGCGTTCAGCATGGTTGAGTTGTCGGAAGTACGAAACACAACGTTCAAGGATTTCGTTGAGCCCGGTCAAGCACTCGTGGTGACGGCCAAAATCCAAAAACGAGTAGATCATCAAACTTGGATACAAGCAGAAGGTACTGTCGATAACCGTTCCGCAGTTCGAGCTCGATTGATTCTCAGTAGCTTTAATTTGTCGGATCGGCAGCTCGCTAGCGACGCTATCGATGGCCATATGATTCAAGAGTTCAGGCGAGATTACGAAAACTTGCGAGGGCTTCGTCAGACGGTTACTTAACTTATTTACGTTGTAGCCGACCGAAATTGACGATAACAATAACCGACGCCCGCGCGATAAAGGCGGTTCCATCGCCTTTCCAGATTTGAGGAGACAAAAAATGGCAGTCAGTGAAGAAGTATTTGCAAAAGTGCAAGAGGCCCTGGTAGACGCGCTGGGCGTTGACGACGACGAAGTAACCGCAGAGGCAACGCTCGTGGGTGACCTCGGCGCGGAGTCGATCGACTTCCTCGATATCGTGTTCCGACTAGAGAAGGCATTCGAGATCGAGATCCCTCGTGCTGAACTCTTCCCAGAAGACATTTTGACTAACGCCGAGTACGTCGAAAACGGTCAAGTAACCAACACAGGCGTTGCCGAACTGAAGAAGCGAATGCCATTCGCTGACCTCTCGAAATTCGAGTCGAATCCGCTGGTTTCCGAGTTCGGCAACTTGCTGACCGTGAACGACATGTGCCGCTACGTAACGAGCAAGTTGAACTAGGTCGGGATCACCTAGCCAACACTTCCAACGAAGACCTGCAACCAAGTGAGACTGTCATGCGTTGGTGGTGGATCGATAAGTTCACCCAGTTCGAAAGCGGCAAGTTCGCCCAAACGGTGAAGTGCGTTTCGTTGGCTGAAGAGCAGATCGACGATTACATGCCCGGATATCCGGTGATGCCGCACTCGCTGGTTATCGAGGGATTGGCGCAGACCGGCGGGCTGCTGGTCGGCCAACTCAGCGACTTCAAACGCAGTGTCGTGCTCGCAAAGATTTCCAAGGCGAAATTCCACGCTTCT
This sequence comes from uncultured Pirellulaceae bacterium, assembly GCA_964397295.1. Lineage (GTDB taxonomy): Bacteria > Planctomycetota > Planctomycetia > Pirellulales > Pirellulaceae > CAYNJG01. The sequence goes on along the minus strand of CAYNJG010000003.1, from coordinate 68,350 downwards.
CCGCGCCCTGGCGACCGAATGGTTTACACGGCAAGACTGGAACGTATCGAAACAGACGGTGCATTGGTCTGCTGTACAGTCGATATCGGCTCGGAATCAACAGAAAAGCGTCTCGCGGACATTGACCTGTACTTTGCGTACTTCGACAATCGCGATATCGAGCGAGGCCAATTCGTACCGGCTGAATTCCTACGCATGATGCGTGTCTTCAAACTTTATGAAGTTGGCATCGACGCAGAAGGCAATCCGTTGCAGATTCCGCCACACCTGCTTGAAGCAGAAAAGTTAGCACTCAACACCTAGCGGCAATTAGGCTGCGTCAAAGTCGAAAGTAGAACGATGCGAAGACGCGTTGTTGTTACCGGAGTAGGTTCCATCAACCCCATGGGGCATGATGTAGAGACCGTGTGGTCGGGACTGAAAGAAGGAAAATCGGGCGTCGGTTTCACATCCATCTTCGACGCAAGCAAGTTCCCTACGAAGATCTCAGCCGAAGTTAAGAACTGGGACATCACCGATATCGGCGAAGATCCCGAAGTTTGGAAGTACCGAGGTCGGCATACGCGATTCGCCGCCGGCGCTGCACGCCAGGCAATTGATTCGTCCGGAATCGAAGACGCAAACATCGATCCCGTTCGGTTCGGTATCTACCTCGGATGTGGCGAAGGCAATCAAGACTTCAACTCATTCGCCCAAATGATGACCGCCGCACTCACGGACGATGGATTCGACGTCGCTGCGTTCACGCGGAAAGGCATGGAGATCTTGAATCCCATGACAGAACTCGAGCAAGAACCAAACATGCCGTGCGGACATCTTGCCAGCATGTTCAATGCTCAGGGTCCTAACTTGAATTGCCTAACCGCATGTGCCGCGAGCAGCCAAGCGATCGGTGAAGCAACTGAGATCATTCGACGCGGCGACGCTGACGTGATGCTTTCCGGTGGCACGCACAGCATGATCCATCCGTTTGGCGTATCAGGATTCAATCTGCTAACGGCTCTTTCCGAGAACAACGAAGTACCAGAAAAAGCCTCTCGTCCTTTCGACCGTTTGCGAGACGGTTTTGTGTTGGGTGAAGGATCGGCAATGATTTTGCTGGAAGAGTACGAACAAGCCAAGAAACGCGGCGCACATATCTACGGCGAGATTCTGGGCTACGGTACGACCGCAGACGCGTATCGCATCACCGACATCCACCCGGAAGGTCGCGGTGCGATTGCCTGCATGAACATGGCGATGAAAGACGCAAACGTAACACCAGAACAAGTCGACTACGTGAACGCCCACGGCACAAGCACCACGGTCAACGACAAGATCGAATCGCTCAGTTGCCGCCAAGCGTTCGGTGAATACGCGGACAAGATTCCGGTTTCCAGCACAAAGAGTATGATGGGCCACTTGATCGCTGCCGCGGGTGTCACCGAACTGATCGTGTGCCTCATGTCGATGCGAGACAACGTCTTGCCGCCGACGATCAACTATGAAAATCCAGATCCTCTTTGCGATCTCGATTACATCCCAAACGAAGCCCGTGAAGCAGATTGCAACATCGCGTTAAACAACAGCTTCGGTTTTGGCGGGCAAAACATCACGGTAATCGTCGGAAGCCCCTAGTTTTCAACACGTTTAGCTAGGTGCCGCTGCTGGCTTGTCCAGCAATGAGGGCACCCTAGTTTTCCACCAACCACGCCAGCCAATGGCTCGTTTACACATAGATGATCTGACGCTGGTGGTCTGCCCGCTACTATTCAAGTTTGCAAATGCAGACTCGTGCTACGACGTCGCAACGAGTGTTTTGTAGAACTCGATCGATCGCTGAAGCCCCGTACTAAAATCAACAACAGGATCGTAACCAAGGCACTCGCGGGCTTGGGAGATGTCCGCCAGACTATCGCGAACATCGCCGACGCGGGCATCTTCAAATGTTGGCTGAATGTCGGTGCCCAGCAATTCGTTTAGCTGCGCCAACATTTGGTTCAAGCTAATCGTCTTGCCGTTGGCAACGTTAAAGACCTTACCAGCGACTTTCTCTGCTGGTGAGCTCGCTGCGAGCAAGTTTCCGTGCACCACATTGTCGATAAACGTGAAGTCACGCGTTTGCTCGCCATCTCCGTAGATTACTGGCCGTCGTCCTTCGAGCAACGCTGTAATGAATAATGGAATCACTGCGCTGTACGCGCTGCCGGGATCCTGTCGTGGCCCGAACACATTGAAGTAGCGAATGCAGACTGTTTCGAGTCCGTATGTCGAATAGAATGCGCGGCAATAGTACTCGCCTGCAAGTTTCGCTACTGCGTAAGGCGAAAGCGGGGCTTGCAAATCAGTCTCCCGCTTCGACATAAACGGTTGGTCACCGTAAGCGCTGCTGGAGGCTGCGTACACCACTCGCTTCACGCCTGCATTGCGAGCCTCATTCAGTACGTTGACCGTTCCCGTAACGCAGGCTTCGTTTGTGGCCAGAGGGTCTTTAACACTGCGAGGTACCGAAGCAAGTGCGGCCTGGTGGTAAACGAAGTCGATACCCTTCATCGCTTCTGCAACGTCTTTGGATTTGGTGATGTCACCGTTGAATAATTCAGCATCGATTTTGTCGAGGTTGTGCTCATAGCCGGTACTCAAGTTGTCGAGCACTCGAACCTTATCCCCACGCTTCGCCAACGCCTCTGCAATGTTTGAACCGATGAAACCAGCGCCGCCAGTCACCAAATATTTGGCCATATCTGAAATTCCTAAATCTTCCTGTCGTAACGTTTTTGATTGATGGCGGGCGCTAGCCGACCCTCACTCAGTAGGCGAGTAGTTGAACAGCAGAACCTAACTGCCTGCCGCAATCAATAGAGAGTGGAGTGGGTAGAAGCCTAGCGACGCTTTTTCTTCGACGACAAATCGAAATTCATAGCGTCAGTACCTTCCTCCGGGATAGTGTAGTTCACTCTGCCATCCCGATACTCCTGGGGAACTTTCCGCCGAAAAGCTACGCCCGTATCATCGTTAGACGCTTTTTGTTCGGCGTTTTCGACGATAGTAATCCGGGTATCGCCGGGAATAGCCCCCAACTTGCTCTCGGTCTGGAATTCAAGTTCGAACTCACCATTTTCATCCGTTAGCCCACCCGATCCGGGGCCCGGCGTAGTCGTATCCCGGTTGGTTGGCTGCGTAAAAATGGACGCGTTAACGAGGGGCTCATCATCCAATGTGATCCGCCCTGATACGGGCACGACATCATACTTCGAACCGCACCCAAGCAACATCGAAACCGCTAGAAGACCAATCGCTTTAGTAACACGTCCATTCATAATGTTTTCCTATTGACCGATGGATTCAACTTCTTGGCCACCAATCGAGGCAGCTGCTGCGAACAACAACATATCGACGTCGGGCGAGAAGTTGCTCACATGACCGTCCACGAACGCAAATTGAATGGCACCATTCGTATGCCCCGTACCCCATGCTCGCTTACAAACGTTTTGCTCACCGAACTTGCTGCATTGCTCGTAATTGGAAAACATGCTGCGGGTTTCGGGAACCACTTCGGATTTGTTATACGACGTGTAGCTATAGGCCCAGAACGTTCGGCGACGTCGCGCACTGGTACCATCGTCAGTTGTCGTTTGCTCACCGATAAGCAAGGTCTTGGAAGTCCCGTCTGCAATGTTTCGAAGCTTTACATTTTCTCGAAGTCCATCGGGCCCGTTGCAATGCGACGTTCCACCATGCCGCGCCCATAACTTTTCTGGCCCACAAGTGGTTGTTAGCGGACCGCGCCAGCCTTTCGGCAATTGGCTGATGCTTTGTTGCGAGTCCCACCATCGTGGATGACCATCAGAACGACCCGCGTTTCCTCGGTAGCTGCCACGTGCGTAGAAGGAGCTGCTGCCCGGACCAGACTCTGGCATGTCGAGCATTTCAGTACCGATATCTGAGGGACACAAGTGAATCGCTAGTTGCTGTTCACGAACAATCTTATTGCTCGCTGCACATTCCGCATCGTTGTCGGCACAATCATTGGGTATGTCGAAGTTGTAGAGATCGAACAACGCTTGCTCTTCCACATAAGGAAGAATCACAATCGACCATGATTCGTAACTGGGAGTACTGCAACATCCACCCGGCGTGTAGCTGGGCGGCATCTGCTGAGACGCCGACTCATAATTCATGCATGCCAGCGCGAGGTTACGCAAATTGTTTTGACATTGGGACCGACGTGCCGCTTCGCGCGCTTGTTGAACGGCTGGCAACAACAGTGTCACGAGCATCGCAATAATCGCGATCACTACGAGCAACTCGACCAATGTGAATCCTTGGAATTTCTTTCGCATGGAATCCTCGCGCATTTAAAATATTGGTAAACCCAGAAGCCCATAATTTATCACTCATCGAACGCTCAAGCAATAATTCTCAAGAACCTTTGCAAAACTAGTAAAATCAACGGAAAATGCTATCACCAGAAAATACGCCGTCGCAGATTTACGGCGGTAAAGTCGGTGTATCCTGCCTGCATCCCAGGAGAATCTGTTTCATGCAACACAGAACAAAACCGTCGTATCCTGCGGCCGCTCGAATGAATTGACCACAATCCAGCGACTTTCAGCGACTTTTACTTACGAGCGTATTCCAACGATGAGCAGTTCTAGTTTTCGCCAATTCGCGTTCGTGGCATTGTCCATTTCGTATTGCTTGTTCAATGCAAATCCAAAATCCGCGCTCGCGCAGCGCGATCCTATCCGACTTACCCACGGTCCTATGCTCGGCAAACCGACCGCGACTTCTATGACGGTCTGGGGACGGACTTCCGAACCCGGTGAGTTCTTGGTTCAGTATGGAAAGCAATCCGAAGTACTTGAGCAATCGAGTGAGGCAGGCAAAACGCAACTCGCACATGACAATACCGGAGTCGTTACGCTCGATAACCTCGAACCTGACACCAGGTACCACTACCAGATCGTTGTGAACGAGCGGCCACATGGGCTTCCTGGAAGTTTCCGAACGCTACCTAGTGCGGAACAAAGTCGAGAGCCGAAACTCAACCCGGACGGTCTCTTTAACTTTCGATTTCAGATCGGTTCTTGCGCGAACCAGAATCCGCTGCATGGCAACGGACATCGATCAACCACATATGAACATCTCAACAACGATTGGGCCGAAAAAGTTCACTTTCATATTATGAATGGCGATTGGCTTTACGAAGAGCTTCGCCGCCATCCGGTTGAAGCATGGCGACTGGCACAGGGCGCAAAAGATCTACCGCTGGCCGTACAAGTAATGCCTACTGTCGTCGGTGTTTGGGAGAACTACAAGCTGTATTTGTCTCGGGGCGTTGAATTGGCCAAATGGCATCGCAATGTACCCAGCTACTTCACGTTCGACGATCACGAACTCGTCAACGACATTTGGGGTTCGGGAGAAGCAGGGAAACGACACCGCCGAACTGTTTTTCGCGACATTGGTACGTACGCATGGTACGACTACTTGGGTTGGGCAGATCCAATGCAACACAAACATCCCGTTCACTTTGGTCGCGCTTCGATGAAGGCCGGAAGCGATCTGCTGGTCGACAAATATACGGACTTCACAACACTCCCCCTCGATAAAATGCTGAACCTGCATGTGCACTGGGGCGGAATCCACGCGGGCGTCAATGACATGAAGTATGACGACGACGCAGGTAACGCAAACTCCTACGTCTACGATATCAAAGAAGTCGTAGACAAGAACACTTTGCGATTGCACATGCCGGCAAAAGTTGACGATGCGAATCTAGCCTACTCCATCGGACGGCGAAGCTACGGCAAGTTCCGTGTAGCGAATTGCGAGTTCTATTTACTGGATACTCGTGGCGATCGTGATATGCACGACGTGCGAAAGCGGGACAAGCCGGGCGTCTCGATGCTAGGCCAGCATCAACGCGAATGGTTATTGAATTCGATGAAGCAAAGCGATGCGGATTTCTTCTTCGTGATCTCATCGGTACCATTCATGATCCCGCACAGCGGTGCGGGCGGCTTCGAGGCTGACAATGCCAACAAAGAAGAAGCATGGACAGGCTTTTTCGATGAGCGAGAGACCCTCATCAAACAATGGGATCAGATCGGCAAGAAGGTTTTTGTCATGACTGGCGATTTGCACAATAGCTTTGCAATCAAAGTCACAGATAACGTGTGGGAGTTTTGCTGTGGCCCGCATAACAGTGTGAATCATGTGCCAAAGAATGACGAACTCGATCGACCGGCAACTGGCAAATTCAAATTCGGTCCGCGCGAATGCGACATCCGATGGAGCAGTTATATTCTGCCGGACCTACCGCGTTTGGAACGCTTGTATCCGTACTTCTGCGTTGTCCAAGTCAACAACGTGTTCAACATGCCGCCCAAACTCGGCGGAAAAAGACTCGTCGCTTACCCGCATCCACAAATCGTTTTTCAGTACTACGATGGCCGATCGGGAGAACTTGCTTACGCCGAGTCAATTTCACTCGATCGCTGACAAGTTTCACGCAATATCGTGCACCGACTGATAATGCGGAATCTGCACGTTCCACTTTCGTTGCTCACGCAAGTCGGCAGCCAGTGCTTCTGCGGCATCTTCATCACCGTGTGTAAGGAAGACTTGCTTCGGTGCGGTTTTGAAATTCTCGCTCCACTTCATCAAGCCGCCGCGATCTGCATGACCGGAGAAGCCATGGATCTGCCGTACGCTGGCTTTTACGAATCGTTCCTTGCCATGGATGCGAACCTTTTCGTTACCATCCAAGATTTGCCGTCCAAGCGTTCCGCCAGCCTGATATCCGACGAACAGGATAGTGGCTCGTTCGTCTGATATGTTGCGTTTCAAATGATGCTTAATGCGTCCAGCCGTGCACATGCCCGACGTAGACATGATCACGCACGGGCCATCGATCTCGTTGATACGACGTGATTGGTCCGCCGATCGCGACATATGCAACCCAGGGAACTTTAATGGAGCCGTTCCAGAATCGATCAGCTCTAGCGTTTCTTTGTCCAAACAATCGCGATGCTGACGGAACACCTTCGTCACATCGACCGCCATCGGACTGTCCAGATATACCTCGATCGCTGGAATCTTCTTCTGATTCACGAGCCGAGCAATGTGGTACATCACTTCCTGTGCTCGCTCGACAGCGAACGTTGGAATGATTGTCTTGCCGCCGGCTTTCGTTGTCTCGTTGATGATGTCAGCAAATTGCGTCTCAACATCGTCGTCTGATTCGCGATGATCTCGATCGCCGTAGGTGGACTCCATGACCAGCACATCAGCATTGTTGAGTATGTCGGGATCCCGGATAAGAGGCTTACCGTCTTGTCCTATGTCACCAGAAAACACAACCGTTCGCGTCTGTCCGTCTTCTGTGATTTTGAATTCCAAAATAGAGGAACCCAAAATGTGGCCTGCGTCGTGAAAGGTGACCGAAATATCGTCCGTCAGTTGAACGACGTCATGATAGTTCGCCGCCTGCAGCAGTTGCAGTGTTTTTTCAACATCCTGAACATCGTAAAGCGGCTCGGATGAATAGCGTCCTTTTTTCTTTTGTTTCTTGTGGCGCTTCTTTTTGTACTCCGCATCTTCTTTCTGAATTTTTGCGGCATCCATCAACATGATTTCCAGCAAGTCCACGGTCGGGCTGCTCGCATGGATCGGCGCGTTAAAACCATCTTTCACAAGTTTTGGTACCAAACCCGTGTGATCAATGTGCCCGTGCGTGATTACTAGTCCATCGAGCGAATTCGGCGGCAGTGTCGATTCGTGCCAGTTGCGTGACGCATATTGTCGTTCTTGAAAAAGACCGCAATCAATCATCAAGCGTGATTGCGTGGTCTCTAAACAATAGCGAGAGCCAGTAACTTGCCGATTCGCGCCGAGGAAATGAATCTTCATCAATCAAAAACCTCAGAAGGGGTGTTACAACACACAGTGAAAAAACGTGAGTTCTTGGCTAGACAGGAAATCCGTGACGATGCTGCGGGAAAATCACACTAGGAAGAATTTCCGAATCAGGATGGTTGTAAACCCATAGACCTTGTGCGAACATCCCCGGTTCAGTTTGGCCTTGCAGGGAGCGCGAAGGCATGGAATCAGTAGTCGAGTTGGCTGGGGAGTCTACACGACGAAGACCGGGATGTCGCTGAAGTCGTGATAGTTCTGTGATTGGGTCTAGCAATGTATTGGTTTGCGCAGCGGATGTGCCTGGCTGGCACTGCCCTGGTTATGGGTGCATCTATTTCATTCGGTCAAGTCGTGGCCGTTAGTGATTTCTCTGACAATGGTCGTTCGCTTCAACGATCGAGTATGGCTAACTACAACGACCAGTTGTTCTTCAGTGTCGGCATTGACGACACGAATATTCGAGAATTGTGGCAATTCGACGGAACTGAAATCGGACTCGTTCAAAGCGGTTTCGTTGGTGACTCGGAGATTTCAATTGACGAATTCACTGAGTTTCAGGGAAACCTCTACTTCACTGCCGATCGAGGCACGCACGGACAAGAATTGTATCGGTACGATGGCAACGAGGTCACACTTGCGGCGGACATTGATCCGGGCCTGAATTCGTCGAGTCCCGTTGGATTGCACGTGCACAACAACGAGCTATTCTTTTCCGCACAAGAAAACGGCTCCTTCAATAATCTGTGGAAGTTCGATGGTACGAACGCAAGCCGCGTCGCAACGTTCGACAATCCACGATCCAGCGTAGTCACAGGCGGTAGCTTCAATAACGAGCTGTACTTTGGTGCCGATGATGGCAACAGCGGCATGGAGCTCTGGAAATACGACGGATCGGGAGTAGCACAAGTCGCCGACATCAATACGGGCTCCGGCGATTCGTTTCCAAGAGACTTCGTTGTGGCAGAAGACAGGATATACTTCAAAGCCACCACGACTGAATTCGGCCAAGAGATCTGGCAGTTTGACCAAATCAACGGTGCGTCGCTGCTGGTGGACACGAACCCCGGTAGCTTTTCGTCAGACCCCGGTTTCCTCACCTTAGACGACGACAACTTGCTTTTCTCGGGTGTCTCGAGGAAGAGGCGATTCTTGTTCAGCGCCAATGATGACGGTGTCGTTACGCAGGTTACGGACGGTGGCGGTCCCGTAGACATTGGCACGGGTGAACTTGCGACGATCCACGGCCGACGTATCGGGGGAGTTGAGTATAACGACCTCTATCTGTTGGATGGTACTTTCTTTCGAACGACTGTTCCTTCTGTCGGATCGTTTGAAATCTTGGACGAAGATTTATACTTCGGTTGCGCCTGCGATGAAGCCGAGCTGTATCGCCTCGCACAGCCGGGTGATGTTAATGCAGATGGCTCAGTGAACTTCGCTGACTTCTTGGTTCTCAGTCAAAACTTCGGTTCCAATGGCAGCTGGCCGGACGGCGATTTTGGCAACGATGGCATGGTGTCTTTCTCGGACTTTCTAGATCTTTCCGAGAACTTCGGCACCGAAGGTATCATCCGTCGGGCGACTCCAGTCCCAGAGCCCAGCGCCAACCTAATCGCATTGATTGCCATCGTGGCGATTTTCAGTCGCCGACGGTCGCGGTAAATCGTCACATTGCTACGATGGTGTCATGAAGACTCTAATCCGTGACGCCACCGTAGTTTTACCTGATGAAGTTACTCGAACGAATGTGCTCGTCGACGATGGCAAGATTGTTGCCATCGACGCGGCCGCACATTCCGAGGCCGAAGAAGTCGTCGACGCGAACGGCATGCATCTGCTACCCGGAGTGATCGACGATCAGGTCCACTTCCGCGACCCTGGTCTCGAACACAAAGAAGATCTCCGCACGGGCAGCCGAGCCTGTGCAAAAGGCGGTATTACAACGTTTTTCGAGATGCCGAACACCAAACCGGCGACCATTACACAGGAACTACTGCACGCAAAACTCCAGCGAGGCGCCGAACGCTCTGTCGTCAACTACGCTTTTTTCATGGGTGCGACAGTCGACAACGTAGACCAGCTAAAACTAGTCACACGAACGCCCGGAATCAAGATTTTCATCGGTTCGAGCACTGGTAACTTGCTCGTGGATGAGCAAGCCGCACTCGAGGCAATCTTCGCAGAAACAACGCTACCCATCACCGCACACTGCGAAGACGAAGCAACCGTCCGTGCAAACAAGCAACGTTTCGAAGGGGTGAACGACCCCTCCGTTCACTCCAAAATCCGCGACCACGAAGCCGCCATCGTCGCCACGAAACGAGCGATCGACTTGTCGACACGCCATCAACACCAGTTCCATGTGTTGCACGTTTCTACGGCTCAAGAGGTCGAACTGCTGAAAGAGAGTCCAGAATGGGTAACCGCCGAAGCTTGTCCACATCACTTGTTTTTCAACACCAGTGACTACGCGACATTGGGAACTCGCGTACAAATGAATCCGAGCGTCAAAGAACCCAAAGACAACGCCGCTATTTGGCAGGCATTGCTCGATGGAACCATCGACATCGTTGCAACGGATCATGCACCGCATACGCTCGAGGAAAAGAGTGTCGAATATCCCCAATCGCCATCCGGAATGCCAGCAGTCGAGAATTCATTAGCGCTGATGTTGAATCAAGTCAACCAAGGTCGCTGTACGCTGGAGCAAGTTGTCCAATGGATGTGCGAAAGACCAGCGAAGATCTGGCACATTCCAACGAAGGGACAGATCGCGGTGGGCTACGATGCGGACCTTGTGCTCGTCGACATGGCAAAGAGTGCCGTGGTTCGTGACGAAGAACAAGTCAGCAAATGTGGTTGGAGCGCCTGGCACGGCACGGAACTAACAGGCTGGCCAGTTCGAACATGGGTACACGGAGCGGAAGTCTTCCGCGACGGTAAGATTCTCGAAGAACCCGTCGGCCACGAAGTGATTTTCGACCGAAATAGCTAAGCCGCATCTCTGAATTTGACGCGGGCCGCTGGCAAGGTAGTGTTGTGGCGGAACAAGCGGTCGCTACGCTTGTCCCTACGACGCTCATCGAATCGGTATTTCCGTTATGCACAACTCACGGCAGTTGTTCGCCATCTTTCTCTTCGTAGCGGGCGTGGCTAACGTCTCGTTCGAGTCTGTTGCCAGCGCGCTGGAAAACACAGTACCGGCAAGAGTGCGACACCGGACGCCCTTCATCGTTCCGATCTCTCCTCCACAATTCGGAATGACGCCAGAGCTTCCAACACGACTGCGAGCCAGTCTTGCCAATTCTTCGAGAAACGAATGGCAAGTTGCCCGCAAGACAGAGTTTGAGAATCCTCAAATCCCACAGTCAGTGAAACCGCTTCCTCCATCACCCGATTCGGTAGAGATAGCAACTCAAAATTGGCCGTCCCAACTCCAATGGCAGCCGCAACGAAATGTTGTCGCTGCTATCGAGGACAAACCGGAAAGCAAGGCGGTTGGAATTAACCGTCCCAATACGTCCGCGTTGAACGATCGAATCACCGTTCACAACCTCAACGTTGCCGCAATAGAAGATCAGCTGCGACTGCGAGATACTTGGACGCTTGAAGACATAGAAACGACGTACGATCAGCTAACGTCAATCGAAGACAATCGTCGCGTGTGGACAATGTATTTCAACCTACTCGAACCACGTGGCCAACGACGAATCGGCGCGCCCAGATCACTATCAAGTTGCAAAGAGTTACTGAGGCAGCGAGTTTTCGAAACTCAAGTAACGCTAGAGATAAATCGATTCGCGGTTACCAAACTAGATCTCGAGGTTGCACGCAATCGCTTGGAAGAACTGAGCGAACTCGTACAAGAGTAAGTTTACGCTGAAACAGTTTGGCTTTCTGCCAGACGCAAGTCTGACTGATACCAACCGACGCTGTACTTGCCGCAACAAAACGCCAATGTCAGCAGGATGCACATCGTCAAAAAACACCACGGCTGTGCTCGGTAGCGGAACACTTCATCTAGCAATCCTAGCTGCCTGACTAAACTGTGCCCTTGGCCAGCGAACATCGTCAGCGCAAGGCTTGCGGCATAAATCGCGGCGAGTGTCGTGGCTACGACGGCAACCATCCAAACCGTGCACCAATCAGGTATGCGAATCGCATAGATCGAAATCGCTACCTGAATCGTGGCAAACAACATCACGAAATACGACCATGTATCTGGCGAGCGTATTCCCGTGCGCCGGGCAAGTGTCTGTTCGACGATCGACGGGATAAGACAAATTACCGCAACCGCAATCGAAGCGATGCACAAAAACAAGACACTTCGAAATCGCAAGTGCGCGGGATCGGCCGACTTCACAAGGTGACGCGAATCGACTTCGATGAGCTTTTCTGTTTTGATGCGAATTTCAGGAAAAAAATCTTCTTCCGAGTCCAACATCGAAGCGGCTTCAATCGCGTCTTCGCCGTGGAGAAGCGGAGGTGGCGGCAGTTCTGGCAACGCCACCTCATCCGGTGATGCAAAATCCGGCAGCGGCATATTCAACGGTGCTGGTTCCGGGATGGGTGGGGTTTCCGTCAGTTGAACGTAGGATTCCGAAAGATCGGTGGTTGCCGACGGAGTGACCGTTTGCTCGGGCTGCGACTGCACAACCTTTGCAACGAGTTCTGCGGTCGAAGGCGACTCTGGCACACTTGATGGTGGAGTAGCAACCGGTGAGTCGATCTGGGGCGGCTCCGGCGGAAGTGGTTTCGGCGTCGGTGCTTGAGGAGCCACTGATTTTGGTGGCGGCGCGGCCTGCCGTTTCTTTTTCGGCGTGACTGTTGGTGACGTTGCCTCTCCGGGTACGTCGATGCTGTTGCCACATACCGGACAGACGATGCGACGTCCTTGGTATTTCGACGGTACCTTCAGACGATGGCCGGACGGACAGGTAATGACGATCGGCACCGTGTTTCTCCCAACAGACTAGATACCTCTAGTCTGTTGAGCGAAGACAGATTCGTCAATCAGATCTATCGCAGAACGCCTATCGTGAAGCACAACTGCGAAAGAAACCTAGCGAGATTCGCTATCATTGTCGGGATTATCGGCCATCCGTGTGTTTGGCGCGTCTCGTAAGAAAGCGACCAAGTCAGTGATCTCTTGCAGTGAAAGTCCGTCCAACAGACCTTCTGGCATGGCAGAAAGTTTGCTCGGTACCGTCTGCTCAACGGCTTCCGTCGGCAGTCGCACCTTCTCTCCATCAGCCTGCAACACCGTCAGCTCGTCGATTCCTCCGGAGCCAACGATACCGGTATAGCTAAGCCCTTCATCCGTAATCAGCGTTTTCGCTTTGTACTGATCAGAAATCACACGCGAGGGATACATGATCGACTCGACGATCTCTTTGGTTAGGAATCGACTACCGACCGAAGACAAATTCGGCCCCATCGACTCACCCACACTGCCGTGCTGGTGACATTTTGAACATTGTGCTTGCACGAATACATGCTTGCCTCGCGCAATCGATGCCTTCTTCAGTACGTTCGAGTTGCCCAAGTGAGCGACTAGTTTTTCGTAGTCCCAGCGCTGTTGCTGGTTGTTATGCGCAATCTGTGGCGCGGGTTCGCCTGGATACGTTTGCGTAAACCAGTTTTGCCAAGCGGTCAACGCGTCCTTCCAAGGAGGTGTTTCTTTCGTAGAAGCAAAGCCTCTCCACCGTTCGAGCAAACGAACGGCTTCTGAGCCACCATCGTCTCCCAAACGCAAACCAGCCATGATGACTTGGCGATAAGCCTCTGGTTCTCTGGGCGATCGATTCACAGTATTCAATTTGTTGATGACTTCGCGTGCGATTTCACCGTCGACCAACTTCAACGCGTCCACCAAGTACGGCCAGTTGTCACCGGCAGGTTCTTCCGCCATCCCAATGACACACTCGATGCGTCGCTGTGGTTCTTTATCGTAGACGTCGCGAATGTGAGCCATAGCCAAGTCTTCACCGTCTCTGGCCAGCACAGCCAAGATGGCGACTTTCAGCTTTTTCGAAATGTCGTCGGTCGCTTCTACGGATCGATCGAGCCGAACGAGTTCTTCGATTTGGTCTTTCGAAAGATCATCTGGCAATCGCAGAATAGCTTCGAGTGCCGCACTTGGCGCGTCATCACCGCGTTCAATCACCAGTTGGTCTTCCTCGGGCTTCCAACCTTTCGAGAAGTCACGCGCAACACTTTGCAGGTATTCACCAACAGCATTTCCCGCATCGGCAGAAGGTTTTAGTTGTGCAAAGATCTTGAATTTTTCGTCGGTCATCCAGTCGGTGTTGAGGAATCGCAAATGCGTCGCCAAATGAATGCGTTCGCTTTCAGGTAGGTCGGATTCCAGGTGACTCAGATAGCGAGATTTGATCGAAGTAACTTGCAGCCGAACCAGCAAACGAATCATCTCGCGATTCATTATGTGATGGTTGGCCGGGAATTCTTCTGCCAGTGTTTCTCTCAGTTCTGGTACGTCATCCGGCGAGAGTTCGCCACGTAAAATCGAAAGCTGAAGCAGACGAAGCAAGTCAATGAACTGATCATCGTCCAAATATCCCTGCATCAACTTCAACGATTTGCTGACCACTGCGAGCGCGCTCTCTCGAGACGGCCAAGCAGTCATCAAGGCGGTACCTGACTGGATAAACACACTCGGGTCGTCCGTTGCGAAAGCTTCCTTTTCCCACTCATCAGGATGGTCTAGCTGCAACAGCATGCGCGCCGCCCAGGCTTCCGTTCGATCTTTTGACGCCAGCAATGGCACAACGTATTCGTAGGGCACGGAACGATGAGCTCGCACGAGAGACTCACACGCTTGGCGACGTACTGCACCAGATTCATCCGACATCAGCTCCACAAGCCGTAGCGGAATACGATCATCGCTGGCGGACGAGCTCATCAAGTAAGCGACCGTCTTCCGAACGCTCGGCTCTTCATCTTCCGACAGTTCGAGCAGGAGTTTTGCTTTGGGAATTGGACCCACCCACTGCATCAACTGCAACGCCTGGGTACGTTGTTCAGCCGGAAGGTTAGCGTTTCTCGCGGCCGTAACAAGCTCTGCGTTCCAAGTTGCCTGACCCATGCGCTGTCGAATTGCGGCAACTAACTGCCGACCCCACGAGCTATTGATTTGCGGCGATACCAGCGCTTGCTGAATACCGGTCTCCTTCGGCACTTCGTTCGCCGTTCCGTTCCAAACGATACGATAAATGCCGCCCTCCGTGGCACGACCACCAGTCGTAAAGTACAGCATTCCATCGGGTCCCACGTCCAGGTCCGTCACGTTCAGTGGCTGACCTTCCAGGAACGTGTCTGTTTCCATCGTATAGCCGGCACCTTCCGCCATTGGCTTTGCAACGAGGATTTTGCCTTCCGACCAATCGCCAAGAAACAGCACACCGCGAAACGCTTCGGGATACGTGTAATGGTTGTAGACAACGGCACCGGTAGGAGAACCTCGGCCTGTTTCAGCAGCAGGTGGAACTACATCCAAGTAGTAGGAAGGCCACTTTGCCCAACCGCTTCGCCACCCAAATTCACCGCCGGGCGGTACGTGATAAACGCGTGTTGGACGATACCAGTTAGTCGTCATATCCGATTCCATGTCGGAATCATGGACGAACAGTTCCCCATTCGCATCGAACGCAAGGTCGTATGCGTTGCGTAGTCCGCTGGCGAACAACTCTATTTTCTTTCCATTAATATCCGTACGCAGCACGAAGCCGGCTGGTAGGCGAACGCCATTCGCGTGTCCTCCCGGATCTTCATAGCGTGGAACGAGATCGCCTTCGTAGAGATTTTGACGCGGACTCATTTTCGAGAATTTGCGTTTGAGCGTCGCGTGATTCCCGACGATGACATACAGCTTTCCATCAGGCCCCAGTGTAACGCCGTGAGCACCGTGCTCTTTCGAAGTTTCGTCAAATCCGGCCAACAGTGTTGCCGTATCGAGCTGTCCTTTGCGTGCTTCGTCGCTGAGTCGATAGAGGCCCGGGCCTTCAGGGCCATCCGCTACCACAAACGTCATTCCGCTGAGAGCAAGAATACCCTGGCAGTTCTTAACGATGTTGCAGTAGGGTCGAACCTCGTCAAGCGTCCCGTCTTTATCACTGTCCATACAGATCAGCAGCGGGCCGTTCTCTTGCGAAACCAAAAGTTGACCGAACTCGTTAAATGTTGAAGCGATCAGTGATCCAGTGTCCACACCAGGAATGACTTCTTCGACCGAAAAACCTGACGCTGGTCGAAAACGAGAAAGCGGCGACTCTGGTATTTTTGGTACATCCACACTCACGTCCGGCGCGAGTGTGTTTTCTTTCATTGGATCAGCAACAGGCGGTTGAAGCGTTTCCTCAGGCGACGGCAACTGACTGACCTCGTCCATGGTCGGCGGAGCGGGGACATTCGTCGGAGTCTCAATCGCTTTGGGTGGCGTTTCGCTGTTTTGTTTGACAAATGGATTGCGAATTTGCTTCCCACGACTCAACCGAGGCAACACGTTTCCTTTGCCGCCAGGCTCGCCTTTCTTTTTGACCCAAGGAAGCGTTTCCTCGAGCGGCTTGAGCAACAATGGTTTTACGCGGTTGGGAATTTCTTCTTCACCAGCGGTGAGAGCCACGTTTGCATCTTCGATGATTTCAACTCGAGCAGGTTTCTTATTGTCAGCATTTTCAACCCCCGCAACGCGTCTCGCACTTGGCCGCTTCTTAGGAATCCAAGGTGCCGTCTGATTCCACGCGCCGATCTGATTCGCCGGTTTCCATGCCTGCGCCGCAAACCGAGTCTGTTTCCAATTTCGAATCGGCGCCGTGGATGACTTCCACAGCCCATCGGTGACGATCCGTTCGTCGCTACCTTTAATGTGAATCTGACCAACCAAACCCGCATCTCCGGGTTTCGCGTTCACAACTTTGATAGACAGCGCGTTCGTGCCAACGACGAGGTATTCTGACAAATCGAATTTCGTTAAATGCTCCCAGCCTTGTCCGCGGCCGACGAGTTTACCGTTGAGATAGACTTCGAATTGATCATCAGCCGCCATCTGCAACGTTGCTTGCGAATGATCGGCTATTTCAAAATTGCGACGGAAAAAACAAGCGCCATTCGGAACGTTTCCGGGCGTCTGCACAGGCGTCCAGATCCATTGCGGAACGTCGCGTTTGAGAACTTCTTCAGCAAGGCAAATTTGGCTCACTAACAGAAGAACAACTGTCACAATTTGGCAATGAGATTTCTTAGCGAAATGCATGACTAGGGTATCGCTTCGCGAACTGAGTTTTAGAAAATTCGCGGGAACGTACCAAGCGCAGCCGAACACGGCAACACGAAAAAGAAAAGTCGACAACGTCGAGAATAGCTAGCGTTACTCTCGATGTCCATCCGCCGCGGCTCAAAAAGAACTAGCCAAACAGCTTCGTAATCGGCGTGCCATCATCCGCTACGGTAAACGGTCGCTTCGAAGGTGAATACACTTTTTCCTTCAGCGGCAAACCCAATGCATAAGCGATCGTTGCATTAAAGTCTGGCACAGAGACTTGATCCTCGACAACTTCTCGTCCTTCGCTATCAGTGCTGCCGTATTTTTGCCCACCTCGAATGCCACCACCAGCAAGCAAGCAAGTAAAAGCTTTCGGATAGTGATTCCGGCCATTGTTGTCGGCAACGATCGTGGGCGTTCGTCCGAATTCGGTGGCCAACACAACAAGCGTTTCATTCAGCATGCCTCGCTCGGAAAGATCACTCAATAACGATGCGAGCGCGCGATCCAAGACAGCACTCTTTTCGCCGACTCGGGTGAAGTTGTCGGCATGTGTGTCCCAACCGCCGTAATCTACTTCAACGTAGCGTACTCCATTTTCGACTAACCGTCGCGCCAGCAATACGCCCTGTGCGAACCCGTCGGTGCCGTAGTTTTCTCGAGTTGATTCGGATTCGAGCGACAAATCAAACGCCTTCAAATCGTCACTCTTCATAAGCTTGACTGCGTCGTCGTACATACCTGCATAAGCACGAACGGCTTTCGTGTCATAGCGTTTTCCGAATTGGCGATTCATTTGTCGGACTCGCTCGAGTCTACGTTCAAATCGATCTTCGGTGACTCTTTTCGGAAGGACGCTGTGCTGAAGCCCGGCTTCTGGTTTGCCGATAGGAACGGCCGCATACTTCGATTCCAAAAACCCTCCGCCAAGTCCCGAACTGTTTCCGCCAATCTTGACGTTCGCAGGCAGCGTTCGATTTGCCTTCGGAAGCAGCAATGAAGTATACGCACCCATGTCGGGATGTTTGATTGTCCCTCGCATGAAGTAGCTGGTGTGCATGAAATACCGACCCTGTGCATGCGCGCCTTGCGTGGAATTCAGCGAATTCACAACCGCCACTTTGTCCATCTGCTGGGCCATCATAGGAAAGTACTCGGACACAGATATTCCGGACACATTCGTTTTGAGGCTTTCGATCGGACCTTGCGTTTCGGCCCCAGGCTTCGGATCGAAGGTATCGAGGTGACTCATGCCACCACCCATGTACAGATAGATCACGTGCTTCGCGCGCCCACCTAGTGACTTCGATTCTTTTGCATGGGCAATTTCGCTTAATAGAGGCAGCGTACCCACACCCAAGAAAGTCTTTGCGGCATTGGACAGGAACGCTCGACGTGTGGGGCGATCGAGCTTCATAGCGAGTTGTCGCATAGATGGATCCTCTGGTGCTGGGTGTTTTTCGTTGAAGTTCGCTAACGAATGAACATGAATTCGCTCGTATTAGCGAGCGTCCAGATCAAATCGTTGGCGGCCTCTTTGCCATTTTGTTTTCCGAGTTTGATCCAGGTCTCGCGTTCCGAACGCGTGGGATTCCGGCCGAGCATACTGAGGAAAACCACTTCAATCTTTTCGTTGACCGACTCCGCCATAACGACGTTTCGCATAAGCACTGTACGCGGGTTTTCGATGATTTTGTTTTGGATTTGGCCATTCATCAAGGAAAGAATCTGCGTCACGGCGGCTTCGGAATTTGCGTTTTCAATTTGGTCACGATCAGATTGACCAAACTCACGTAGAAAGTGCCCCGCCTTAGCTGGTGATGGCAACTCGCTTGCTCGGACCAAATCGCCCTTTTGTCGGGTTGGCAGATGATTCAAGCGTTCTTGCATTTGCCGCATCTTGCTTGCGAGTCGGCGCGCCACCGTTGTATTGCCTCGTTTTCGCGCCGATTTCTCTAGCTGCTTCATTCTCGCGATTTCTTTTCGAAGTGCCGCAGCCTCGTTCTCAAATTCGTTGTTCTTTTCACTCTCCATCATCATGGAGCGAATTTGCTCTTTGCGTTTCTTTGGATCTTTGCGCGATTCCACTTGTTCCGCCGCAACCTTTAATACATCGTCGACGTCCACTCTGTCCATCTTCGCGAAGCGTTCGTAAAGGTTCGCGCCTTGCATCACCCGCTTAATCTTTGCCTGTGGATTCACCCGCGTATCAACATCAGCAATTGCCAACGTCACGAAGGAATCCCACAATTGTTCGGCAGTCATGCGGCGCATCAATGGACCTGGGAAGTAAAACTTCGACGGGTCGCTCACGTCATCAGCATAAGCTTCCGATTGATACGTTTTCGAATTGAAGATTGCACGTTGGAATTGTCGCAGGTCGAAATCGAGTTCCACCATCAACTTCGACAGAAACTCCATTAGCCGCTCATTCGACGCTTTCGATTCGTCGGTTAAATCATCCAGCGGTTCGATGAGTGCCAAGCCCATCGAACGTTTCCAAAGCCGATTGGCAATCACTTGGCTAAATCGAGGATTGTCCGGAGACGTAATCCAATCGGCCAATGCCTCTCGCGAATCGATATCCTGTGCACCAAGAATTCGGTTGTTGTTTTTACGTTTTTTGTTCTTCTTACGAGAAACCGGAATCGTCGGATGAACAATCGATTTGTCTTCGAACATGGTCTTCGCAGTGACAATTTCATTCGGCTCGCCATCGTCGTACTGATACGAATCGGGTAGACGTGCGAGTCCCGTGCCGCCTCCAGCTACTCCATAGGAAAGCGTACGCAGCAAGTTGTTGGCGACTTGCTTCACCTGCTCAGGTGCGTCCGCGCTGCGAACTTCCTTTCGAATATCTGCGCCATCCTTGCTTTGCCGCTTGAGCCTGGTTTGTAGCCCGCCCGTGAAAGCGACCATTTCAAAAAAGTCTCGCTGCGTCCATTTGTCAAACGGATGATCGTGACACTGGGCGCACTCGATGCGCGTACCCAAAAAGATCCGCACAGTGTTCGCCATATTGTCTTCCGGCATGCCAACGTCACGTAAGAAATAGCCGGTCGCACCGTTTCCTTTCTCGAGCGCTGCTCCTTCTGCTGTTAGCAACTCTTTTACGAATTCGTCGTAGGGCAGATTGGAAGACAGCGACTCTTTTACAAAGTCGACGTATTGGTGTCCCGGATTGCCACCGTTGAGACGATCTTTGATTCGCAACACGTCTGCGAAATAGTTGAACTGATGGCTCACGTATCCGGGCGAGTCGAGCAACTCGTCAATCAACTCCGCTCGCTTGTTTTTCTTTCGAGACGAAAGGAATGAGCGAGATTCTTCCAACGTTGGAATACGCCCAACCACGTCCAAGTAAATACGGCGAAGAAATGTTTCGTCGTCAGCGCGCGGATTCGCTTTTTGTTTCATCTCCGCGAGCCTTGTGCCAACCAGCTTATCAATACGGCTGCTCATCGCTTTTACAGATGGGCGAGACGTTTTTGAAACTGAGTCGCTTGAAGAAAGCGTGGGCGACGCATCGCCGAAGGCAAAATGTGCTGACAAGAAGAATCCGCAACACAAGACAAGCCGAAATCGTGGCATGACGACCTCTGCAAAAAACATTGAAAAGTTCCGCTAAGGTAGAAACGAATCCACCCTTGTGGAGTCTACCGTTTTTGGCGGAAGCGGCGTAACGATTTGAAGCAAATACTGCCGCAATTATGGCTTGAACGAGCCCCTCGACGCGCAAGCCCGTACGTACGCTAGATTTTTTCTAGACGCCGCCCTACCATCGCCAGCCCGACCAGACTCATCGTGAACCAAACGAAACCTCCTGGCGAGATTCTTCGTTCCAACACCGAATTGTCTGGGTTATCCGGATCATAGAAAACAGTCACGGTTTCGTTGGGCATGTACTTCTCTTGAAAAGACTTGTTCCATGAACGGTTGCCTAAGAACTCGGAGAAGGCGATTCGTGTTGAACGATAGTTTCTGTCATCAATTCGAAATTGGTATTCAATCGGCGAAGGCGAACCAGCCACCTGCACGTCCGATTCCAAAACAACACCCTCGGTCGACTCCCAACGACTACTCTTCGCAAATTCGAGAGCCTCAAATCCCGTGGAGGTCAGCACCCACAAACAGATGAGTGCACACATAAGCAACGACTTGGGCAATGTTGTTTCTGATGAGGTCATAGCAACCCAACAATGAATCGTGAGAGAGCGAACTAGTCCTTGCGACTAGATTACTTACCTTCATTGAAGGGGCGAAGAAATGCAAATAGAAACTCAATAGCGTTAAGAATTCAAAACCGCAAACTACGGATCACTTACGTTCCGGTCGGTTTCCTCGCGGCGGGTGTATGCGCCATTGTTCCTTAAGCTTTTTCAAAGCCTCAACATCGCCTCGCACGTCGTAGAGTCGGCCTAGCAGCATCGCGGCGAATCGTCGCAAAAAGGGATTCGTTGATTCAGAAATGGATTTTTCCAAAAACAATCCGCTCCGTTCTCGAAAAGCTTTTGCTTTGTCGTATTCACCGACTTGTGTGTAGATATCTGCGACATGCAAATCAAAACCCGCCGTTTCAACCTTTTCTGGGTTTGTAACGTCATGTCCTTTTTCGGTCAGGAACGCACGAGTTTCATTGATGCGAGATTCCATCACGTCCAGTCCATCGAGTTCGAACTCTGCTCGACATAGAAGTTGAAACGGTTCAAAAAACCGACGAGGATCCAGACGCTCACGCTCACTTTGCTTTTCGAATTCACTCAACAAGTCGGCGTGCAAATCCTCTAAGACAATTCGTGCTTCCGCTATCTGATAGAAACTACGCTTCAACGATCGACCAAGCCCCAACCGAGCCCTTGCTAATATCATGGGGTCTTTTTCTCGTTCGATAATTTGGCGAAACAACGGGATCGCGAAGTCTTCGTCGGCTTTGGCGATAACTTCTGCAGCGTGCACTTCAATATGCTCGTCGAGATCCGACAACGCCTCTGCAGGAAAACTTGCTTTCAGGTCATTCAATGCTTCCGAGGTTCGTAGAGCGATTTCCGTTGCCTGTCGTCCACGCCAAATGGCAACTGGGTCATTTTCATTCTCGGTCTCAAGTTGCGTCGCGCGGCGGTCAAGCCAGCGAGTGTACGTCCCAAGCGCCTGTGATCGAACCACTTGGTAATTTGAAACCCCAGGACTACTGCTGCAAATCTCTTCCAACAGATTCACCGCTTCTTCCGTGGTCTTTAGTCGCTCGGTTGGGTCAACCAGTTGGTCGGCGCGACGTAGCTTGGCAATCGCAAATTCGAACTTGTAGTCCGCAACTTCCGGTTGCTCTTCTACCAGCTTGCTTAGTTCAGCAACCGCCAATTCAGAGTAGCTCTCCCCTTGGCCTGGCCGTGTTACTCGACTGAGTCCGGTGTAGCACCGCGCCAACAAATACCGGTATTCGGGGTTAGGCTCCGACTCCAATAGTGGCTCCAACACCTTTGTCGCAGCTATCAAATTCTGCTCGTTTTTCCGCCATCGCTGACGACCAGATCTTTTTGTCGACATAAGGAAAAGTGTTCGCGCCAATTCGTATTGCGCTCGTGGAGACCCTGCTAAATCGTCCCGTCGAAGAAGCTCTTGCGCCTGAGCAAAAAGTTGGGATGACTCTTCACTGTCTGATTGGCGCACTAAATCGCCTTTTTCATTTAGGCAAACGGCCAGTCCAATTACATGGGCGATTTCATTCGAATCAGCAACGAGAGATTCATAACGTGAAATCGCATCATCAAAGGATGCTTTCGCCTCGTCAGAATTTCCAAGTGTTTTGTGTAGTGTTCCCATGCTCAACGCGAGGTCGGCGAATGTAGCCAAGCTCGAATCTTTTCCAGCCTTGGGGGCAAAGTCCTCTAGCGATTTCACCAGCACTTCTAACAACGCGGCTTTCTCCGACGTCGGAGGAATTGCTGCAACAACCGGCGAACTCGCAAAGCCGTCCGCATCGACGTTTTCCGGATCAGCATCGGGATCGAGCTCCGTTTCATCGGCGAGCGGCCCCACAAAGCTGTCAGTCAACGCGCTGGCGTCGGCGGTGACCGGCAAGCGGTTCGGCGCAAGGCTACGAATCGTTGAGAGAATTACGCGATATGCTTCTTCAGCATTCTGTTCAGCCTCAATGCTGGCTTTGTTCGCTTTCGCGGTTTGCCGCTGCGCAATTTCTTTTTGCTCTGTCGATATCTTCGTCTGAGCTTCGGCGAAATTTGCATTTTTTGTTGCCTGTTCCCATCCGCGACTTGCACGGTAGTTCAGGACGCCGAAAGTGATCGTAAGCAGTATTAACAGCGAAAGTACGGCCGCCGAAAGTCCTGCAACAAGCTTGTTCTTTCGATACCAACGTGTGAACTGCTCGGGAATCGACATCCGCCGTGCCTTGATCGGCAAGTCGTTCAAGTAGCAGTCCAAATCCTCTGCCATCTCACGCGATGTTGCATAACGATCTTCGGGGCGATGAGCGACCGCTTTCAAAACAATGGTCTCCAAGTCGCGAGGAATCGAAGGATTCAGCTTTCCAAGTCGCTGCAGTTTGCCTTCCGTGATTTCTCGGACTAATTTCCCGCGGTCACGACCATAGAAAGCTGGCCGTAGAGTCAGCAGTTCGAAAAGCGAAAGCCCTAGCGAATAAATGTCGCCGCGAGCATCGGTTTCGCCAGAGAATGATTCCGGAGGGATATAAGAAAGCGTACCGACGATATCACCAGTGCGACTCACATTGTCTTGCTCGGTCAATTTCGCGAGTCCAAAATCGGCAACCCAAACCGTCCCCGTTCCATCGAGCAAAAGATTCCCCGGTTTGATATCGCGGTGAAGGGTGCCTTGCTCGTGTGCATATGCCAACGCGTCAGCGACCTGCTGACCGATTCTTGCGACGCTCTGGTAAAACTCTGGACTTAGCTTAGCGAGAGAAACAGTCTCATCGACTTCGCTTTTTCCGATGTCGTTACTAGACGACGACAATTCATCTACCGAAAACGCCTCTGTCCCCATGTCGACCGCTCCAGCCGTCGTCCGTCTATCCGTCACAACGGTTTGATCGATGGACGCACTACGATCTCGAACGAAAGATGATCGGATATTCGCAATGGGCGAATCGCCGAAGTCGCCCTTGAGCAACGCCGACGCATTGAAATTGGCGTGACTGGCGCGGCTCGTATTGTCGTTGGGAAAATCGATTGTTGAATCGATGACATTTTTGCGCAAGGCAAGCAATACTTCGTCCAGCCCTACGCCTGCAATAAACTGCATCACGATGTAGTTGTAGCCGTCCTGCTGACCGACACCGAAAACCGGAACGATGTTCGTATGGTGAAGTTTCGCAGCCGTTTGGGCCTCTCGCTCAAATCGACGCAAGTGCCGTTCATCCAGCAGCGCTTGCTTCGGCAGTACTTTCACGGCGACGTGTCGACCCAACGAAACTTGCTCAGCCTCGTAGACGATACCCATTCCTCCGCGACCAATTTCGCCAAGCAAACGGAAATCGCCAAGCTGTTCCACCGGCAAGGTTTCCGTTACTTGTTTTGGCGGAGGAGATTTCTGTGCCTTGGCGCCTTCCATTGCCGCCATTGTTGGAAAGAGATCGCGGATTTCCTCGGCCAATTCAGGGTGAGCGGTTGCATACTCTTCGATCGAAGGAAACTCGCCCTTTCGAAATCGTTCGACGAACTCGCTTGCGATCTCCTCGAATGGATCCCGATCGTCGTCCAAATTCACCTGCTCCTCCGGATCCGGAGCCTTCGTCCCGAGATTATCGGGCTCTTCAAATTCGGCAGATGGATGATTCGATGACATAGCAGTTGTAGGAAGTGTGGTTGGCTATTCGTTTTCTTTTGACCCGCTCGATTCGCTTTCGAATTGCGGTAGTTTTCCCAACACCTCTTTGAGCCGTTTCAAAGCTCGTCGATATCGGATGCTGGCGGCCTTTTGTTGAATCCCAAGCACCTCGGCAACTTCGCTGTTGGTAAGCTCTTCAAAATGTCGCAGCGCCAAGACCTCGCGATCAATGGGCTCCATCGACTCAATGGCTTCATCCAGCTGAATCGAAACCTCCCCACGCATCGCAATCTGACTTGGTGAAGTAAAGTTGCCCAACAACTGCGACGCAATCGACATCGAGGTCGCCTGCGCGTAGTGCGCGTGAATCGACATGTCGCGGCTAGCGTCACGCATCTGAGCACCAAGGTGTCGGCGGTGGATGTCGATCAAGGTTTGATTCGCAATCAGCCGAAGCCAAATGAAAAACGTGTGCGTGGAATTATCTAAGTAGTGTTCGATCCTCTGCGCCGCGGCAAGATAGGCCTCTTGCACGATGTCATCCGCATCAACGCGACCACGAAGTCTCGCATCAAGACGGAAGTTGATGATCTGCCAAAGTCGTTGCCGATGCAGCGAAAAGAGTTCGGCCAGTGCATGCTGGTCTCCCTCTCGTACTCTACGCAACAACTCTGCATTCGGATCAGCGGGATCCATGTTTACTCTCAATCACTTAAACGTGTTTGCTTTCCTTCATTCTACGCGCTTGCAGCAATCTATGCCTGCCCATCTTTCGAATCGAGCACCGTCACCCGTGAACCACGAATCTCGGCTTTGTTGACGACGTTTCCAATATTGTATGATTGGGCCTGATAGCACCTCCGCCAGTTAGTCATCTCGTTCGAGGAAAGAATTACTTGGGCAAAGTTCCGCCAAACAACGACGCTCCGATGAGTCCCGAATTGAACACCGATAAAAGCTCTAATCGATTGAGTCTTTTCGATTCAACGTGCCTGATCGTAGGAATTATTATCGGATCGGGCATTTACGAAACACCAACAACGGTTGCCGGGGCCGTCGATTTTCCTTGGCAAATCTTTGCACTTTGGATCCTCGGCGGAATTATCTCGTTCTGTGGAGCACTCTGTTATGCCGAATTGGCAACGACCTATCCAGAATCCGGTGGCGATCTGGTTTACCTGAATCGTGCCTACGGACGATGGGCCGGATTTCTATTCGGCTGGCTCAATACATTCGTTGCGCGACCCGGCGATATTTCACTGATGGCTTTAGTGTTTGCGCACTATGTCTATGTCTTATCTGGTGGTCAAGGAACCGCTCACCCGATTTGGCCTGCCATTGCCATTGTGGTGCTCCTAACTGCGGTCAACATTATTGGGCTGAGATTCGGAAAGTCCGCGCAGAACATTCTTACTGTAAGCAAAGTCATTGGACTATTCGCGATCATTGGGTTTGCCTTCATGGGGTCGGTTGACCCGTCAACGATTCCTGAAGCTGATCCCAAAGGATTTCGTGCGAGCAAAGGTGTCGCGTTGATCGTGATTCTGTTCACGTACGGTGGATGGAACGAGATGGTCTACGTTGCTTCAGAAGTAAAAGACCCGCGCAGAAATATCTCGCGCGCTATTTTGCTGGGAACCGGGGCTGTCATGTTGTCGTATCTGCTCGCCAACGCTGCCTTTCTGTACAGCCTGACGCTACCCGGAATGGCGCAAAGCAAAGCGATCGCCACCGATGCAGTTTCAGGTATTCTTCCGCGAGGAGGCCAAATGCTGGTAGCAGCCGTGATTGCAATCTCATCGGCCGGAGCACTCAACGGACTCATTCTGACAGGTGCTCGGATCACGGGCGCCATGAAATCTTATTCGACGTTCGCATGGCTAGGAGAGTGGGATGCGCGACTTCAAACGCCCGTTCGCGCACTCGTTCTTGAAGGTGCGATCGCGATACTCGTCATCTGCATCGCGCGGGATTTCAAGAACGCGTTGATCTACACTTCCGCCGCAGTCTACACCTTCTACTTGGCGACCAGCTTGAGCGCGGTGGTACTTCGAAAGATCGACCCCAATGTCGAACGACCCTTCCGAATGCCATTGTTTCCGCTACCCATCATCGTGTTTGCGTGTGGTTGCATTTGTGCGGTTATTAGCGCCGCTCAATACAAACCCATTGCTGGATTGTGTTGCGTGTTGGTGCTTGCCGTAGGTGCGATCGTCTACGTCGCAACTGGTGCGAACCGAGGATAGAACGAGCTCGAAGAAGCGACCGAGTTTCCACTAGCGTTTGGGTCAGCGCATAAAAAAAGGGCCTGTGACGCGCCAAACCATTTGGCAAGTTAACTAGTCAGGGGCAAGGCAACCAATCAACTAAATCGTCATAGGCCCACGGGCCAGCTACCGAGGCAACATGCCTCGATATCTGCTCTACTCTAAAAGCGAAAGGCGCGCCAAAAGGCCCCGGAAAACACGTAAGGCAATACCAAACAAGTACTTACGAATGAACCAAGGCGATTCTCAATTCAGGACAGGGTGTTTAGCGTTCTTGCGAATACTCAGCTGTTCGATTCTGCAACTTGCAAAATCGAACAGTTTCAAAACAAGACAACTTACTGCGTCTCAAATCGGGATAAGCAGGGTAAATGCCGGCTGCTAGCCAAGACTAGCTGATACCCAACGATTCCAAGTGGCGAATCTCGGTCTGCCACTTGTCGCGGTCCTCTTCCGTCACATCCGGGTTCGGAAGCAGCGACCGCCGAGTGCAATTCACCAACGCCTGAAGAGTTTGATACTGACGCGTCTGACCAATCGCTGGCAGGATTTGATCCTTCACAACCGCGACAACTTCTTCCATGTTCTTGCACTCTTTAGCTTTCAGCTGAGAGCGAAGCGAAGCGAATGCAGCAGCTGAGTATCCCGGTGTGAGTTTGTCGAGTTGCTCGACGTCCTCGGGTGTCACTTCGTCGAGCACTCCTGTAGCCACCCATTCCAAAAACTCTTTGCGATCGTCATCTCGCGGGTCCAGGACCGGAATGATCAAGTCACCCACACGTCCAGGACGTCGAATATCTGGCGAAAGCAAATGAATTCGCGCCGTCATCAACAACCAGATCACGCGACCCTTCAACTGCGGATCGCTCATCATCGCCTGGATTTTACCGGTAAGCCTACGTTCGGTCGAATGAGCTTCCTTGCCAACACCGCCGAATTGCGTGTCCGCCTCATCAACAAAGATGATCACTTTTTCCAGCGCTTCGAGCACCCGCCGCAACCTCTCAAAGATCACATCCGTCTGGCCATACCATTGACTTC
Organism: uncultured Pirellulaceae bacterium; assembly: GCA_964397295.1. GTDB lineage: Bacteria > Planctomycetota > Planctomycetia > Pirellulales > Pirellulaceae > CAYNJG01. The sequence goes on along the minus strand of CAYNJG010000003.1, from coordinate 40,054 downwards.
GAATGCTCTTCAGCACCAATACGGGTACATCCATCTCACTAGCTACAGCTTCAAAAATAAAAGTTTTGCCGCCACCGATCGGTCCTGCCACGGCCGCACCAACAAGCGCTTTTTCCTTCGGAGCCATAAACCTCGGCAGCAGTTCTCCTTCGATGAACGCTTTTAGGTTTCGATTGCCTTTGACGTGTTCCAATCGATGTGACGGTTTTTTAAACTCGATAACATCCTCGCCGACTTGCGCCTGGATAAACTCTTCCACCTTGCCAACAATGTCAGCCGGTGTCAGTTCCTCACGCGAATAAGAAGCACCTAACAGCAACTGACGCAAAGCGTGAACCGACAGCCCAGCAGTGAAAGCGGCAAGATCCTGATTCGTGCCCCAAAGCTTCGGCTTGAATTCAGCTTTATCGGTGTAGTGTTCGATGTAGTGCAAACGTTTCGCGGTATCAGGCGAAGACACCTCGACATGTAAAACTTGCGGAAGTCGCGCCACGCGCGGATGCACAAGACTTCTTGATTCGGCAACGAGAATGACAGAATCGCCCCCGGTCATGAATTCAGGGTCGCTAAACCAATCTTGCACGATCGCCACACGATGTCGCTGTTTGTCGTTAAGCGAAGCGACATCGCCACTGCCGGCTGGCAAAACCATGTCTGCGGCTTCGATGACGATCATCAGATCGCCGTTCAAATGAGCACGCGAGCAAATGGTCAACTGGCGCATGGTTTCGAGCGCTAAAGTTGGATTCCCAATCGCGTCAATCAGTAGCCCATCGAACTGCTGCGAGAGCATGTCAAAATCTGACTTGCCTTTTTGTTGAAGTCCTTTGATGAGCAGCGTGTCTGGATCTAAACCAGACTTCCACCCAATCCATGCATTCTTCAGCTTGTCCCGGCCGTCCAAAATCCGAATTGGTCCATTCTGCTCGTAGACGATTCGAATCAAGCCTTTGACGGCAGACTTTTCCGACATGAACGGAATAAGTGGAACGTAGTCTTCCCCATCGAAAAACAAGTCGTACACATTGCCGCTGACGATGATGCTGCGAGCCTGTTGAGAATTCAGGATACCTGCGATCGATTTGTAGAACTGATACTGCATGAATTTGGCCTTCGTCCTCATCCTGCGCCGACGTCGTGCCGGGGCGGTTTCCTTGTGTCTGGAGAGTGTGCAACACACTCGATGACGAAGATTCTCGACTAACCTCTGAGTTAGATCAACTCATCGATCAAACTTTCATTGGTAAAATCACTTTCGGCGGTCAGTACTTCGTCGACAATATCTGATGAGGATGCGCTGACCTCGACAGATGCAGATGCAGCAGCAACGGCTCCATAGTTCCTAGACAGAATCAAAAAGTCATTGAATTCAACTCTGCCGTCGCCATTGGCATCTCCTTGGCTGATGCTGTCGACTTCTTGGCCAAAGTTGCGCGATACCAGTAGAAAATCGAGGAAACCGACCAGCCCGTCTCCATCCACATCACCGTCTAGTAAAACGGGCGCGGCGGCAGCAGGTGGTGCCACACCGGAAACAACGAAAGCCGCATCTACTGCGCCCAGCGAATCGGAACCCGCGACCGTTGATGGCGATCCATCAACGAGTTGCTGGCGAAGTTCGACCGAAGTCAGATCAGGATTCGCCGAGAGCGCTAACGCGGCGATACCACTGACAATCGGAGCTGCGAAGCTCGTTCCACTCGCGAATCGGAATCCGCCACCGAGGCTTGTGCTGTAGACGCTGACTCCTGGAGCGTCCACCTGAACGCTGGACGACGAGCCAACCAGGTTACTGAAACTAGCGATGGATTCCTGGTTACTATAGGCACCAACAGAGATCACGTTGGAATAGCTACGACTGTACTGTGCCGGATAGTCTGGCACACTACGAGAAGCGTTGCCGGACGCGGCAACAATGAAAACATCGTTTTCTGCAGCGTACTCAATGGCACGCTGAACTCGCACGGATCCAGTTGCTCCGCCGAGGCTAAGGTTGATGATGTCGGCACCAGCATCCACCGCGTAGCGAATGCCAGACGCGATATCGATCTGCGTTCCTTGTCCTTCGCCATCCAATATGCGGACAGCAAGGATCTGTGCATCGTAGGCAACACCCGTCGATCCGGTTGTGTTTCTCTCTGCCGTAATCACGCCTGCCACAGTTGTTCCATGGCCAGCCACATCATCGGGACTTGCGTCATCTTGCACGAAGTCCCATCCATGAACGTCATCAATATAACCATTGCCGTCGTCGTCGAGGCCATTGCCCGCGATTTCGCCATCGTTGGTCCAGATACTGTCAACGAGTTCAGAATGATGAAGGTCGATTCCCGAGTCCAGAACGGCGACCAAGATATCGGAACCGGTGTAACCTTCGGCCCAAACCTCAGGCGCATTCACTGCATTCAGCGCCCAGTCTCTGCTATCACCAAAGTAATCGACTTGTGAGAAAGGTTGAACGATGGCTGTTCCACTCAGCACCGTTCGGGATTCTAAAAGTTCAATCGGGTTAGACCGGCTATCTACCAAAGACACGACGGAAACCCGTTTTCGAGGAATTAGTTTTTTGCTCATGTTGCTACTCCGCACGCCGAGACTGATCGGTTCAGTCATTGGCACAATAAAAAGTAGCTTTCTCTGAGCAGTGTCCACCTTAAACAGCAAGCTTTGCTGGATACACAAGCCAGGTGATGCCCAAACGCTTCGTACCACTTTTTTGGGGCGAGAGGAGAGAAGACACTTGGTCGCAAACAAGCAACACGCGTTCGCAAAGTGTCCTATTCTGCCAACAAAGCATAGGCGTTAGCGGTATCTATCGACTGGGACCAAAGGTGTCAAACCAAGCTCTCAATTCGTCACGGCAAGCACTAGGCCGGAGTATCCAAGCATCACTGTGGTTTCGAAAGCCAGTCGATGCGAAGGTCCAGTGGCCGTCGATACCCGTCTGCCGCAAATACGCTTTCGTCCTAGCCAGAGAGTTTTCGGCACAGATGAATTGCGGTCTAGCGCCAAGTCTTTTCAAACGCGCAAGTGCGGCTGCTGAGTCCGATTTTGGAAACGGCCACTGCTGCACTCCGTCGTAGTGACTGTAACAAACGAAACCTGCCCACGTCGTGGCAATGTCATCATCATAAAGGCCAAGATAGTTACATGCGATTGCTCCGCGCGAGAACCCCGTCAACACGATTCGCGTCAGATCGCCACCGAACTCTTTGCAAACCGACGCGATAGTATTCTTCGCGTATTCGACCGTCGGTTGCGGATCAAACGTCGGTGCGTCGCCCCACCATTGCGTTACGTTTTGCGTTCCATTGTTATTGAGATACGGGAGGCACAACCAAATACAACCCGCACCAGATGTAAGCCCGTAGCCCAACTTGCTTCCTTCGGGCGTACCGTTGCTAACATCACCGAATCGATTTTTGTAATTACCGTTGCCCGCCCACTCGACCACAACAGGGTACTTACCCCCGCGTTTCCAATCCGTTGGCAAATAGAGGACGTGATAGAGTTCTTGATTTTCGAACTTTGGAAAACACTTAACTCGACAACCCGCAGTTGGTTTTCCTTCTGTCAGGTTGGGAATCGTGAGATCTGGTTTAACGTCACGAATATCCAGCCGTTGCTGCGCGAAGACCGATACACAACTGGTCGACGCAATGAAAACGGCGGTGAGTAGTTTCCAAGACAAAAACTGCATATCGATTTCAGAATGAAAAAAGGCGTAGGAATCAGATCCTACGCCTCCGTTTGGTTTCAAGATCGAATGACGATTGTTAGCCTTCAGGGATTTGCGTTCGCTGAGATGACTCTTCTTCAGCATCCGGCGTTTCCGATTCCTTGGTGAGTCCGATCAGAGCATCGAACTCCGAATCGGATGTCGACTGTGCAGCATATTCCATGAACTCTTGTTCAGACTTCTGCGCATCAATGCCGGCAACCTCACGAGAGATTCGAGCTGTGGCTTTTGCCGTATCGCGAATCTCACGAAGCTCTTGCAATTCTTCGTTGGTTCGATCCTGACTGATGCCAGAGATCATATCGGCGATTTCTTTTTCTTCTTTCGCGGTAAGAAGCTCGGCAACCGTTTCGTGTTTCTCTGACTTGAGTTTCTCGATTTCACGAAGCAGGCCTTGCAACTGCGTTTTATGCCCCGCGATATTCGATTCGAACCCGCGAATGTCTTCTTCAAGGCCAACCGCATGCTCTTCTTTTTCCTTCAAAGAAGAGTTGAAGTCCTTGAATGCCGATTGGCATTTGATGTATTCCGGATCATTGCGAACCGATTCAGAATCGCCGTTGTGTTTTTCAACCAACTTGCGAGCCATGGCTGCCGCACCATCACGAAGCTTTGTCAGTTTTTCAACTTCGCCCGTAATGCGTTTCAACGCTGACTTCTTCTTTTCCTCTTGCGCGATCATCGCGCCGACCGCTTCCTTATACTGAGACAGTCGTTTCTTTTTCTCTTGAATGATATTGTCGAACGTAGCTTGAACGACCGCTGGGTCAGTGCTTACCGCCCGACGAGCTTCATCTATGCGACCAGTAAATAGGTATCCAAGGGCTCGAAAATATCGACCAACGGCTCGAAACATCACAACCTCGCTAACATTAACAAAACGAGCAATACATTACTTATTCGCAGCTCGACACACGGTTCTTGTCCAAAACCACTTAAAAATGCTAAGCCATGCCAAGGGATTGTCAATCCAACCACAACTTCACGTCGCGGATCTGATCGAAGAAACACTTCTTCGTCCCCCTATTTACCGATTCTGTGTGATTTGCTGCTGAAGATGATCCAACGCTTTGCGTAACTGGGGATCGAAACGCGCAGTTGATTCTTCTTCCTTCTGCTTTGCAACAACGTCTCTTTGACGACGAATCCTATTCAACCGACTAAACTCATAGTTGGACAGCGGAACTTCGAAATTGGCATCAGGCTTCACGCCCCATTCCGTCGCATCAGGAAATCGATGGATCGGTTTGCCGCTCGGTCGAGTGTAACTGCCCGTTGTGATTTTTATGGCACTCTTTCCATCTTCCAATTCCACAACGTTCTGCACGCTCGCCTTGCCAAACGTTTGCTGACCAATAATGACCGCTCGCTCGTGATCTTGTAATGCAGCAGAGACGATTTCACTGGCACTCGCGCTGTACTGATTGACGAGGACGACCATTGGAAAGCCCGAAAAGGTGTCAGCTTTTATTGCGTCCCATTGCTGTCGTTCGACATTTCGACCTTCCATGGTGACGATCGTGCCTGACTCGAGAAAAAGATCGGCAACTTCAACCGCAGATCTGAGCAATCCGCCAGGATTGTTTCGCAAGTCGAGAATGAACCCTTTCAAGTCTCTATCCTTGAGATCCTTCATTACTTCAGACAGTCCTTGAGCGGTATCACGACCGAAAGTAGTGATTCGGACGTAGCCAATTTTCTGCTCTTCGTCATACATGAAGTTCCACTTATCGTCGTCACCACGACGATCACCAAGTACGGTTTCGACCTTGATGACTTCTCGCATCAGCGTCAGTGACTCTTCAGTATTGTTAGACGGATGGAATACCGTTAACGAAATATCGGAGCCAGCACGCCCCTTCATGAGCTTCACAGCGTCGCTGATGGAAAGCCCTTTTGTCGGTGTGTCGCCGATTTTCAGAATAAGATCGCCGGCTTGTATCCCAGCCTTGTAGGCGGGTGTACCAACAAGCGGGCTGATCACTCGGAGCTGCCCCGTTTGATTGGAAATCTGAATTCCAAGCCCCCCGAATTCGTTCTCGACTTCGACTTTGAATTCTTCCAATTCATCGGGCGCTATATAGTCGGAATAAGCGTCCAACTTTTTCATCGCACCATCAATTGCCGCTTCTACGAGCTCTCTTCGGCTGACTTTTTCGTAGTAGTTGCGATCGATTTGGTCAATCGTGTCCGCAAGCACAAGCAACAACTCGTAGTACTCTTCACGTTCGCGCTTGGTAGCGATTTCAGAATCGTCGTCGGACGACTCTTTGATTTTTTCCTTCAGTTCTACTTCCAGCGTTGCCGGCGGCTGCGCCGAGACAGAACCAACGCATAGCGCAAACAAAAGGAGGGTGATACAAGACATCTTTCGCGACATGGTGTTAACTCCGTGGGCTATCCGGCGTCCAGAGTATACCAATCACCGCCCGTCAACGCAGTTTACCTAGAAGAAGAGCGGGCCTAATAGCGAGGCAACGTGGTATCGATCTGCACCGACCAAGCGTCAATTCCGCCTGCCATACTTTGCGCCGCCGGAAATCCGTTTTCACGCAGCCACTGGGTGACCATTCGACTACGGACTCCCATATGGCAATAAACTACGATTCGATCTGCCTCAGATTTGGTCAATTCTTCGCTACGTGTTGTTATTTCGTCCATTGGAATGAGTGTAGCGTTCGGAAGATGCACGAACTTGAATTCATCCGGATTGCGACAATCCAAAAGTAGCACTGCTGAGTCAGATTCAACTAGCTGCTGAGTATCGTCAACGGAAATCTCGATAGGTAGGTCTGTCATATTCAGATCGTGCGTGGAGTTGCAATCAAATAAAAAACGCTGCTACTGAATGACAGTAGCAGCGTTCGAAATGATCTCTAAACGGTCAGCTTAGTTAGTTCAAAGCGCCGTCGTTAGGCTCGCCACCGGCACGCGTGATGAGACGGAAGTAAACCTTACCGCCGATACCCGCGTTCAATGGCTTGACGTGTCCGTCAACAAAACCGTGCATAACTACGTCACCAGCGTGAGCGGAGCTAGGACCGAAGTCCTTGTCACGGCTTTCCCAGAACTGAACATCTTGGCTGTCGTTCGGGGCGCTATTTTGACGACCAAAATTCAGACCGATTGGGCTGTCAGCTGGTGGCTCAGGATATCCGTCATTGTTATCGTTTCGCTCGATATCACGGCACGATACAAGATCAGGTGGAAAACCAGTAGTCGAGGTACTAACACCTGAGTACCATGCAGCACGCTCTTCCGAACGGCTTTCACAGACTGCGGTGGTCTTCGAAGTACCATCTTTACAATCACCCATCCTCAAACCTTTAGGTGACGCACGCTTTGTTACGATCATACCACCAGTCGTGGTACCAAGATCTTCCAAGTCGCCACGCGATCGGCGTGCACAACCAGATACGAGAGCTACGTAGTTCGAGACTTGCATCGAACGCAAAGGTCGATAACGACCTTGGTCAATGTTCTCGCCAGGGTAACTTGGGCAAATTACCAACTCAACTGGACGCTCAAGGATGTAGTTCGTTGAACCTGCAGGCTCAACAATCTCACGGCTGTTAACAGGCAGTTTGAACTGCTGCGAAGCGGCCGTTAGCGAATCAGACAGAGCAGTTTCTTCCATGTAAGCCAAGATTGGAACAAGGAAGCTGTAACCGTCTTCTTCGTCACCAGCAGTCGGTGCACTGTTGTTAATCAACTGTGCTGGACCGTCCCAGTCAGGTCCCGCGTTGCCCGAAAGAGCAAGTGGGAAGCGCTGTGTTGCACTCTCTTTATTGAGAATAGCAAGAATCAACTGACGAACTTGGTTCGAACAGTTGTTTCGACGTGCCGCTTCACGAGCTGCTTGAACAGCTGGAAGAAGCAGTAGGACGAGCATCGCGATAATCGCGATCACGACCAGAAGCTCAACAAGGGTAAAACCCTTTTTTCTACGAACAGATGTCATAGAAACCTCCGAAAAAGATATGAGGCAAAAATACAGACGGTACCGTACCGTCTAAGGCGTAAAATAAAGTGGACAGAGCGTCCACAACCTATCGATGCCATATTGGAATGTGCACCGAGAATAAAGTCAAGCCTTCACCCCTGAAAGCAGTGCGAGCGCGAGGCTCATTTTAGTATCAAATCCACCCTAACGGTGAACACCACAAGCTTGACATGGTTCTTATATCGGTACTTCGTTGAGAAACATTCGACATTGTGATTGCTATCGTTAACCTTGCCGTACTTTTGCGAAAAAAGCACTTTCATTAGTCTGCCAAGATGATCCAGTCTTCCAACTCACATTCCACAGAGGAGCAGTTTGCAACCAAAGTGGTGGAAACGCTGCACAAAGCAGGTTTTGTGGGTTATTTCGCAGGTGGATGCGTACGCGATCGTTTGTTGGGCATAGAACCAAAAGACTTCGACGTCGCCACCAGTGCATTGCCTGAAGAGGTCAGGGAGATTTTCGGGCATAGGCGAACTCTGGCAATCGGCGCTAGCTTTGGGGTCATTACGGTTTTGGGGCCGAAACCACTGCAAGTCGAAGTCGCCACTTTTCGAACTGATGGCCAATACACCGACGGCCGGCATCCGAACGATGTCGCGTTCAGCACGGCAGAAGAGGATGCTGCGCGCCGCGACTTCACCATCAACGGCATGTTTTTCGATCCGTTGGAAAACAAGGTGATCGATTTCGTTTCAGGGCAATCGGATCTTGAACTGAAACTTATTCGAGCCATTGGGGCTCCGTTGGAACGAATCGAAGAAGATCGTTTACGGATGCTGCGCGCTGTTCGCTTTGCTGCGACCTACGACTTTGAAATCGCGTCGACCACGCTGGCGGCAGTACAGAGTCAAGCCACTCACCTCGGGGCAGTCAGCCAAGAACGCATCACGGCGGAACTTCAACGGATGATCGAGCACTCGAACCGCAGCCGTGCCTTGTATCTGCTACGCGAGTCTCGATTGCTTTCCCAAGTCATCGCTCCACTCGCGGACGTCGCAGAATCCGAGCCGGATCGGTGGCAGCGGTTGTTGCGTATTCTGAAATCGCCGGCAATCACGGGATTCGTTCCAGCGATGGCTGCCATGCTTGGATTGGAAGGTGCTGCCTTGAGTGGCGAGCATCTTGGAGCGCTTTGCCGACGCACAAAGCTCTCGAACGAACAACGAAATTCCTTGCTCTGGGTCACTGCGAACAGAAGCCAACTTGAACTTGCATCACAATTGAAGTACTCCGAACTTCAGTCGTTGCTGATCCACCCTGACATCGAACACGCGTTGTCACTGATGCGAGCGGTGGCAGATGTTGACGGTTCATCCTTGGAGGCGATTGAGCATTGCCAACAGTTGCTGTCTCAGCCAGCCGAAGAACTAGACCCGCCGGTACTATTGCGCGGAAACGATCTCATGGCCGAAGGCATGCAGCCTGGGCCACAATTCGCAAAACTCCTTAACGCATTGCGTGTCGCTCAGCTGGACGGTTTCGTTTCTACTAGGGCCGAAGCGATCGCATTCGTAAAACGTGAATGCAAGTAGTGGCTGTGGCACTTGCCAACAAACCAGGCTCGTATATTCTGTCCCCAGGACCGTCGAGTCCTACCACGCTTGCCACCCTTTTCTTGAAAGAGTTCTTCCATGGATCCCGTGTCGTTCGTAACGAGGCTGTTCCACATTCTGCCAGCCATTTTTCTAGCCGGAGGAATCCTATTCATGTGGTCGTCGATGCTTCCCGGTTTGGGAACACTCGATGAAGAGTCACGCAAAGCCGCGTTTAACGCAGTGCGAGGCAAGTGGGCCAAGGTCGTAATGATTTGCTCGGCACTACTCTTGGCAACTGGTTTGTACAACGCTTTTCAAAACATCCTCGCCAACGACTACGCCACGCCATATCCCATCTTTGTCGTGCTGAAACTCGTACTTGCTCTCGCGATTATGTTCATCACGGCACGGCTGAGCGGTCGAAGCGCTTCGGCTGAAAAGTTTCGTGAGAAGATGCCGTTTTGGATGACAGTCAACGCGGCGCTCGTCGTAACGCTGATCTTGATCGCAAGCACAATGAAGGTCTCCGACAAGACGCCGAAAGATGAAGTGTCTGCCACGGTGCCAGCGATCGAAGTAGAGCAAAGCCCGTAACGCGATTCTCGGGCAAACAGATGTCGGTCTACTCGGGCTTAAGAAGCTTTGAGCTTGGCCATTTCTGCCAGCGTGTCTTCGATTTCTTTTTCGATACCTGCCACTTCACCAGGCTCGTCCTCTTGTTGTTTCGCACCAACGAGTTGAGCCTGGAGCTTTTCGTATTTCTTGCGTAGAACCTCGAGACGCTTTTTTGATTTCTTGTCGAGTGCCATCTTGATCTCCCCAAACCATCGCCAAATCGGACCACCCAGTTTTACTTGGTTTCGGGCCGAGATGCCACCAAGACTCGCTCTTCGTCGATCGGTTTAAAGAAGCCAATCTGATCGGCGCCATCGTCCGACCACATTCCAACGATCGGAAGTCCTTTCGACTCATCGAATTCCATCACAAGGTCGTTGACGTCGAGGATTCGATTTCCATTGCTGTCGAAGTAGATCTTTCCATTTCGGACGATAGCCATGTCGTCAATGCCATCCCCATTGAAGTCACCAACTAGCGGAAAGTCGCCAGGTCGTCCGAATCGAAGCGACTCATCCTTTTCTGTCCACCTGCCGTTGCCGTCCATGTCCAGCCGCCAAACGCCGGCGCGATAAACGCCAACAGTATCGATCCCGTCGCCGTTCCAGTCACCTGCGATGGCCATGTCACCTGCGGCTCCGTAAATGAAAACGTGATCGATCAAGTCAGCACGCAACCTGCCTCGCGCCGTGAGTTTCATTACTCGCTGACCAGCCGTCGCTTCGTCTAACTTAGGCGGCATATTCTTTCGTGAGCCGTCAGGCACGTTGTCCATATCAGGCAAACCGTGTTCGTGAGCTACCGCAACTTGGTCACCTTGCCAACGCCGACCGAAAATGCCAATGTCGTCTTTGCCATCGCCGTCCCAGTCGCCAGTGACAGGCAAGTCTCCTTCGTTGCCAAGCTTGGCCCATAGATCCTTACTGTCCCAACGGCCATCGCCATTCAAGTCGATGAACCAGTGGCCTTCGGCATAGACGCCGATTTCGCTGGTGCCATCTCCGTTGAAATCACCCGTGATCGGAATGGCGCCTTCGGTTCCAAAATAGTGAGTGACTTCGTTGCCGTTTTTCGTCTGCACCGCCCACTTCGCTGCAGACAACTGATTCGCACGCCACGCCGCAGTAGGAAACAAGAAGTTTGTCGTTGCAGGAACTTCTTCAGCGACCCGTGGTTGCCCGCCATCCACGATCGAAAGATGCCAAGTACGTTGCACCGTTGACTCGCTACTCTCAAACAGTAGCGGATCATCTAGCGCAACCAATGGCGGAAGCTCGCGCGAGAATTGATAGAGTGAAATTGGTTCGGGGCTGATCGCTGGTGGAGGCGTTCGAGGCTCAGGTGGATCGAGCGGAGGAATAGCGTCTAGCGGCGGTAGCGTCAGAGTTGTCACTTCGCTGAAGTTATTCAATTGCGAATGCGTACCGGGGAACAACCCAATCCTGACGATCGCATCATTTTGATGCGGGGTTTCCAACGATGCGATGACCGTCTCAAGTTCAATATCGTCTTCGCTTGGCGGTATCGGATTGATAGCGATACCGTTCGCTGTGCCAGGCGTGTCGATACCATCGACATAGTCTTCAGGCTGAACTTCAAATACGGAGTAGCTTCCCGCTGGCAAGTTGGCAAACTCATAGTACCCATCTTCGTTTGTAAAGGTACGAATCGGACCGCTTGGGTAGGTACCGGACAAGGCGATGCTGCCATCCAACGGAAGTCCCGAAATTCCGTCACGCAATTCAACCGTCACGCTATCCAACAATTCGTCGTCTGTCGTTAGCTGACCGTCGCGGATTGGTGAGATGTCGATCGGCAGCACTTCATCCGTTTCCAATTCGATCGGTGCACCATCGACAAAGACAAATCCAGAAATCTGCGACGGTGGAAGTTCGCAAAAATCGTAGCCCGTTGCCAGTGCGCCCGACGACAAGTCGATGTTCGTCACAAGATTCGGTTGCGACGTGTCGCCGCCACCTTCCGCACGATGCTGGCCATCAAAATGCGTGTCAGGCTGCTCTTGAACGAGACTGTAATTGCTGGGAGCCAAGTCTCCGAATGAGTACTGACCATCTGCGTCAGTAAGCGTCTCGGCGACAATGTCGCCAGCTTCATCCAACAACGTGATACGCACGCCAGACAACGGCTCAGCGTTTGGATCGTTCCAACAATCATCAGTGACGCTGGAATGCACGAATCCCGAGATCGAGGCTGGCAACAATTCGGCAAAGTTGAATTCCTCGCCCGTTTCCCCCCAACCCAAATCGATACTGACGATCTCATCGCCCGGATTCAATGCTTCGCCACGACGTTCGCCGTCAACGGTTCCCGCAGTGTCGATGCCATCGATGTAGTCTTCTGGTTGAATCTGTCGCAAAGAATAGTTACCAGGCTCAAGGCCTTCGAACGCATACATGCCATTCGCATCGGTCGTTGTTTCGGCGATCAAGTTTCCGTCTTCGTCGAACAACTGAATGATGACACCCTCGATGGGCACTTCACCTGGATCGCGCACGCCGTCGTTGTTTGCGTCTTCGTAAACGAAACCGGAAATCGTGGCTGGTTTGTGTTCGCAAAAGTCGAAGTCTGTGCCAGCTTCGCCTGAGTTCAAACGAATGCTTTGAATGTCGCCCAACGCATCAACTTGGCCGCGAGTTTCGCCGTCGATGTTACCGGCCTGCGATCCGCCATCGACCAATCCATCCGGCGTAATCTGTCGAATCGAATATTCCCCTGGTACCAAATCGTCGAAGAAATAATCTCCGTTCTCGTCAGTCACCGTTTCGGCAAGAACTTGGCCGGTTGCGTCGAAGAGTTGCACAACGGCGCCGGCCACTGGTTCGAGAAGCGATTCATCAACGTCCCAGCAATCACCATCGGGTGTCGAAAGATGAACAGTTCCGCCAATCGAAGCCGGCATAATCTCACCAAAGTCATAGTCAACACCACGATCGCCCCACAGCAAACTAATTGCTTCGATCTCGTCGCCGGGATTGATGGCGCGTCCCGTGCTGCGACCGTTCGCCGTGCCGGCGCGATCTCTTCCGTCGAGCCAACCGCTTGGGTGCATCTCGATGACGCGATAGTTGCCGGCGCGAACACCTACGAACTCATAACGACCGTCTGCGTCGGTTTCCACCGAATCGACGATTTCGCCCACTTCGTCGAGCAGACTCAAAATCACGTTGGCGATTCCTTCTTCGCCCACTTCGCGCAAGCCATCGTTGTCGCGGTCGTGGTAGACCGATCCGCGGAGTTCGGCTGGCTCATGCTCGCAAAACTCAAACTCGACGCCTTCGTCGCCGGACGAAAGACTGATTTCTTGAATCGTATTCTCGTCAGCACTACCCTCGGTTTCTCCGTCAACGGTGCCTGCCCGTGATCCACCCGAAATCAAACTCTCCGGCGTTATTTCTATCAACGAATACTGACCAGGTCGCAAATTCAAAAACTCGTAGCGACCATCTGCATCCGTCCGCGTTTCGGCAATCAGTTCATCGTTCGCATCTAGCAGTTGGATCGTCACGCCAGCGACTGGTTCGTGCACGACACTGTCATCCCAACAATCACCGTCGGGCGAAGACAAGTGCACTCGACCTTGAATCGAAGCCGGACGCGCTTCGGCGAAGTTGTATTCCGTCGCACGCGTACCGCCATTGGAAATGTTGATCGCAGTCAGCACATCGGCGTCTTGCACGCTTCCCGTCGCGACACCGTCCACCAAACCAACTTCGGCGCCAACGCTGAAGAAGTTTTCCGGTTGCGTTTCTTGAATCTGATAGGTGCCAGGTGATAGATCTAGCGACTCGTCGAAACGATATTCGCCATTTTCGTCCGTCAGAGTCGTATGCCCGGTGAATACAAACTGGCCATCTTGCTCGACGTACAAACGTAGTTCGACGTTTGCGAGGCCGAGATCTCCTGCTTCTTGATTGAGGTTCGCGTTTTCATCTTCATATACCGTACCCGAGATCGAAATTGGCAACGGCTCTTGTTGCACCTCACCGACTGCACCGGCCGTTCGATCACGGTTTTCGCCTTCATCGTCGCGTGGCAACGTGAGTTCAGTCGCGTCGAGATTTTCGTCATAGCGATTGCGAAATTCGGCAGTTCCGCTCACGTCATGAAAGTGCGGTGAAGTGAAATGGGCCGTGAGTTGCGAACCTTGAAACTCGGCACCCGACGCAATCGGGTCGAGTTCTTCGTTGATCAGCACTAGGTCAGTTTCATCTGGATCAAAACCCTGCACCTCATCGACGTCGACCGACAGCAACAGTATCTCTCCAGCGTCGAAGCCATTGAGATCGATCGTCAACAGCGAACTTCCGTCTTCCACAGAAATCGTCGCATCAAACTCACCAACTTTTTGAGCAAACGACTCGGGGAATGGCAAGTCGATGCCAAGGCCAGTACTCTCCGTATCAAAAATCATATCGCCGAAACCCAGGCCTGGCCCAAGACCGGAAAGGATTTTGTCGCCATCAATGATGACTTGCGTGAGCTGCGTGTTTTCCGCTCCGCCGACGAAAGAGATTTCGATCGTATCCGGAGTGTTGTCCGAGCCAGAATCCTGTTCCGTGTATACCGCACCAAATTGAATCGGATCGGCAGTCAACATCATGCGATGCTCGAGCGATTCCGCAGCGTGCGATGCAACGGCGCGGACGTTGTGCGTGCGATGCTTCGCCTGGAGCTTGCCCTGGCTCTTTGCATGGCATTTATCGAAACGAAACAAACGACCTCGGCCGGTTCGCTTACCTCGCATCATGACAAAAACATTGTTGTTCAAATTGGGCACAAGAATCCTTCCATTGGTCACCCACGCGGGACGAATAGATTACTTTTCGTACTGTTGACGAGTTGCAACGCTCTCGGATCCAAACGGCGAAGTTTCGAACCGCTTTGCTGATACGTGATTGGAATCCACAAGCGGTACCGACCAAACGCGAACTGTCGTGTCGAAACTCCCCGATACCAAGTGATCGTCACGAGCAACCAGCGCCGCGACGGATCCAGTGTGACCCTTCAGCAAGGCGTAGGGACCTTGTTCGCTTATTCGGAACAGCGGAATCTCGTTTTTTGAAGTGGCGGCAGCAAAGCGTTCATCATCCAGCATCGTGATCGCGAGTACTTTGCCCGATGCGTGCCTGAGCGATTGTTGTTGCTTGCCACTGACAGCGTTCCACACGTGAATCGTGCGATCTTCTCCAGCGGAAAGTAGCGTATATTCAGAAGCAAACACCAACGACGTAACACGCCGTGAATGGCCGACGACATCGGTCTTTCCGCCTGTCTCGAGATTCCAGATTCGAATCTTCCCGTTTCGTCCAGCCGCCGCAAGCAACCGGGCCGACGGCGAAAACGCGATCGCTCGTGTGTCTTGGCAAGGGCAGGCAAGCGTATTCATTAGAGAATACGATTTCGTGTCGTAGACCTTCAACGGAGCACGAAAGCCAACAACCGCAACTTGGCTTGTTGGCTCGTGTACCACGATGGATGAGATCGGCTTGTCATGCTTCCCAAGTCGTGTCGGTTTCGATCCGTTACTGGCATTCCATGCCAAAACCTGGCGATCTCGACCACCAGTTAGCAACATCGTTCCGCCTTCGCAAAAGGCTAAACTCGTTACCCAATCGTGATGATCCGTGAGCGTGTATTGCAATTGCCCACTTTCGATGTCCCACAAACGCACTTTGTGATCATCACCCGCTGAGGCCAACAAGTTTCCGCTCGGTTGCAGAGCCAGGGCCGTGATCACGGGCACTTCATCGTTGGGAAGTCCACGAAGGCGTATCGTTCGCTTTAGCGTATTTTCGGACTGCGCATACGGGTTCTCCGCAATCGAAGTTGCGCATAGTAAAAACAGTAGAATGATGCCGTACTTCATAACGGCACCTCCCAATAGGCTGACGATCGGACCGCGATTGAGGCCCATATGAGGCCACACTTACGCCTAATCCTCATCGACCACACGGGTGTGCGAACGCACTCCACCCCTCGAAGCTTCGGGCTTTGCCAATTGCGGTGAATAGGGCCCCGCCGTTTTCGCGAAATTACCAAGCAACCAATGACAGCGTGTAGCACGCTAGCGGTTACGGTTCCAAGATGGCTTCGAATAACGTTGATCGACCAAAGCGTCTATCGCTTTGAGAGGCCCAACTGTTTGCACTTCTCGCGCCGACCACGTTTTGCGAATCGCGGATTGAATGGAAGCAGAATCAGATGGAAAGTTTCTCACGAAATCTTGATGACTTCTTCCCTCACGGTAGTCAGGCTGGCGCGGGGGAGTAAGCAAGTACTTCGAAATTCGTTCAAGCGGAAAATCATAGAGCACCGTGCCGTGATAGAGAAAGAAGTTCCGTTTGCATCGTAGCGCGTTGCCCGAGAATTTCAGTTCGTCTATCGCTAGATCACACGAACCGCGAAACTTAACCTCCGGCGCCAAAGTACACAGTGCGTCTCGCATTCGGTGCATCACGTACCGATGCGCCGCATCGACTGATCGCAATTCGGGTTTATCTTCATAGCCGATCAAAACTCCATACATCAAACAGCCGGGTCCCGCGACGACCGACGTGCCGCCGCTACACCGTCGATAGATGGGCACCGAATCTCGTTCGCAGGCCGAAACGTCAATTTCCTTGTCAACGTTCGTGCCTCTTCCGACCACCACGGCGAACTGCTGTGATTCCCAAAACCGAAGCAGCTCTCTGGCCGAATTCGGATTCTCATCGGCATTGTTTAGAAGGGCCTCATCCAATGCGAGGTTTTGGGCAAAGCTGCCAACAGTAACGTCCAAGTAGTGCATATTGCGACTTTAGCGTGTTTACTCGACCGGTGGTTACGTAGTGCAGGGCGTTTTCGGTAAAGTAGCAGATCCGTTACCGTTCACTCCAGCATCCCTCGGCAATCATGACCGCAGACAATACACCTCCAACTCAAAATACGGATTGGACCGATCAACAGCTGCCACCCGTCAAACCGCCCACGACCGGCTTTTTGATGCAGCTGTTTTTCGTACCAATGATCATTGTTTCGATCATTGTTGGCGTTTGGATCATGTTCGGTTGGCTGGCTCAATCGGGTACGAATCCGAAACAACTCTCCGAGAACCTACGTCAACTAAATAAAGGAAGTTGGCAAGACGCGCACAGTTTGGCAAACCTGTTGCGAGATGTTCGTGAGAAAGAACTTCGCAAGGATGGTGAACTTGCCGATAACCTGGCAGAGACCATGGTCATGCTAATCGAAGATCCCAATCTAAGCGTTAGTCCAGAACGACATAAACTAGCTACCTATTTATGTCACGCTTTGGGTGAGTTCGAAATCGACAACGGATTGAACGCTTTGATCACCGCAGTGAAGACGGAAGACTTCAAACTCCGCCGCGCCGCCGTCGAAGGTATCGCTGTGCTGTCTAGCAAACTTGGCCCACAGCTGGATGAGTCAAGAGCTGAACTTGTCGCAGCACTACGAGAACCTGCGATGGAACGTGCTGCGTCGCCAACACGTGATGAACAATTGCGCTACGGCGAAATCCGAGTTGTTACGGCGTATGCATTGGGAATCATCGGCGGCGACGAAGCCTGCAATACGCTGAACTTGATGTTAGGCGATGCATACCCGGACGCGCGATACAACGCTGCAACCGGACTAGCCCGCAACGGCGACACGCGGGCGGTTGAGAGGCTTTGCGAAATGCTTCAGATCGAAAACGACGAAGCGATCAAATACGAATCCGATGACGAATCTGCATCAACGTTGCGCGAATGGAAACGCAATCTCATCATCAAGAACGGCTTACTTGGTGTCGTCGCGTTGTACACGGCTAACAAAGAAGCGAAGCCTGACGAGAGCATTGTACAAGCCGTTCAGAAAATCACCGACGCGAACATTTTGAAGAGCAACGACGAGACCAAATACAAAGCACTCGATGAAGCAACGCGCATCATCAAAGAACGTAGCTAACGTTTTCTCTTAACCAGCTCAGTCACAAACGGCGAACGCGACAGCCACGTACGCGGGCGGTTAGTGGCGAGATCTAAAATCTTCCTCTCTGATTCAGTAATCTTGCAAACTGAACAGGCAAACAGTCGGCTTATCCACCCAAAAAATGTGGAAGTCGGCTACCAAAGTTTTTGACAAACCGCGAATTTGGTTAGAATAAGTGAACATCACCTGGCAGGGTTGCCTCATTTGATGAACCTTTTCGGCCGGGTTACGACCTACAGTCGTTACCACCTGCCCAGTCGGAACGGGTCATTCTGTTAACGGACGATTCACGCCTTAGTTTGCTTGTTGCAACCATAGGGCTAACTAGTCTGAAACCCATGGAGAGAGGAATTAAACATCCTCCTTCCAGTTCCTTATCCCTGGGTGCTCGCACCCTCCCTTGCATCGACGAATGAAGCAACATGATTTTGCCAGCAGCGAGTGAAAGTACCATGATTAAGCAAAAACTGTTTGTCCTAGGTGGCAACCCTCATCAAATTGACGAAGTACGACGTCGATTTGGAGATGTCTTTGACATCGTCCTATGCCAATCGGCTATCGAAGTACATCGAAACCTTGAGCATCACGTTTCCGGAGCTGTTTTGCCACTTGGCATGAACGGTGGCAGCCACAATGGTGGTTCTGGTGACGTTGATAAACTGATCGAGAACATCGTCAGTACAGCTCCAGAAGAGAAGCCAATGCCCAAAACGCTGGCCGATCGTGTGGACTTGCTCGAGCAAAAGATTATCGAGTCGACACTAACTCGAAATCGACATCACCGCAAAGATACCGCAGCCGAACTCGGTATCAGCCGCGTTACGCTTTACAACAAGATGAAGAAATTCGGCATGCTCAACTAGAGCGATGAATTGTGCGAGCGTTCGTTCCCTCGTCCGCTTGCGATTACTTTCATTCGACGAGCTTCCTTCCGTAAAGCTTGCGTAAGCCAGTTGAATTCATTGATCGCGTATCCCTCCTCCAACGCAATCTTTAAATCCATCCAGGCATACCAGGCTTTGCACACAAGCCCTCCGAGTCGCTAGCGCCGCTTCATCCAGGTATTCACTCAAGTTCTCCGGAACAGAGAAGAGCCAAGCAGGTCTCCCCGGCCTGCCCAAGAATATCCATGGAGCGGTTGCTGCGATTCCGATCTGACTGAGCTTCTTGGTCGTCGTCTCAAAAAACAGATCCCTTCCCCAAAAAGCCTTGGTCAGCCACCAAGGCTTTTCTTTTTTCCAAATGGAATGGAAGCAAGTCCTGCGACGTATCGCCAAACCATGATTCGCTGGGCGACTAGCCGTTCGCAATCACGCGGTGAAAATGCAGCCGGACTTCTTGGTTCACGACACGTCGTACGCCTTCGACCAAGCATCGTGGCTCGTTGTCTTCCTGTCCGCGACGAATGATCTCTTCGAGTTTCGTACCCGGCGAAACAGCAATTGTTTCTTGATGAATCGTCTGATTGCCCGCGTCCAATTCCGGCACAATAAAATGACACGTGGCTCCGAACGTTAACATTCTGGCCGCATACGCGTCGTGATACGGCCGCATTCCCGGAAAACCCGGCAGCAAGCCGTGATGCAAGTTGATGAT
Source organism: uncultured Pirellulaceae bacterium (assembly GCA_964397295.1). Lineage (GTDB taxonomy): Bacteria > Planctomycetota > Planctomycetia > Pirellulales > Pirellulaceae > CAYNJG01. The sequence continues at coordinate 20,571 of CAYNJG010000003.1, read as the reverse complement.
TCTTCCTCCGGCGTATTTCCAACACGTACTCGCTGGCAAAACTCGCATGTACCGAGCAAGCACCACATAATCGACTTCGTACTTGTCCAGAAGCGTAACCATTTGATCCTCATTAGGATTTCCCGATCCATCACCGATCGACTCCCAAGGAACATCAAATTGCTCCGCAATTCCGCGACAAGCATTTCTGTTGCCAATCATCACTGCCGGTTCGGCTTTGACATGCTTATCACGGATCGCTCGCAGCAGCGCGAGTGCCGGCTCGGGTCGATACGTTGTGCAAATCGCAAGTCGCGGGCGGTCCTTACGCTCATCCGGCGACCAGACCCGAACCGCCAAGCCCTTCAGTTGACCAATTTCCGTAAGTCCATCCCGAACCCGCGGAAAGCGATCCGCGTCTAACTCGATACGAAGCAGCATGGCAAAGACAGCTTCTTCGTCGTGGTTGTACATTTGGATTTCGCCAATGTTGGCTTGCTCACCCGTAACGTAGTGGATGATGGGGTCTGCCAATCCTGTGTTGTCGGGCCCAACGGCTGTGATAACTACTTGCATCTCTGGGTCTTTCTCGCCGGGGTAGCTGCGATGATTGACTGATCTGTGACAATTCTATTGGGAACTTATCGGTCCAAACCGACATCAACAAGAGTGGAAAGCCGACTGGATATGGCCACATGGCAGTGGTTTTGATACGTTGTCCGACTTCGAACAATGCTTGGAATCAGATGCCGCCAACATAAATATGCCGATCGTCGAAATCACCAAAAAACTATCTCGCGAAGATGTCCCAGCGAACGGGAATCTTTGTGACTATTGCAGCGCGAAATGCTGCCGCTATTTCGCGTTGTCGATAGACACACCAGAAACATGGGAAGATTTCGAATACATCCGCTGGTACATGGTTCACGATCGAGCTTCGATTTTTATCGACGAGGGCGATTGGTATCTGATGGTCCACACAGAGTGCAAACACCTGCAATCGGACAATCGTTGCGGAATCTACGAAACGCGTCCGGATATCTGTCGAGAATACTCGACGAACAATTGCGAATACGAAGACGACTGGACTTACGACCACTACTTCGAAACCGCAGAACAAATCTACGAATACGCGGAAGCTATCCTGCCACCTCGTAAAGGGCACACGTTGCGTACTCGCAAGCCCGCGTTGCTACCCGTCTTGCAGTAAGCACTTTCAGCGGCAACTCATTCAATCAACACAGGTCACGTCGAGTCACTCATGATTACGCCTCGAACTCTGAAAGGTTTTCGCGATTTCCTTCCCGCGAATATGATGCCACGTGAGGAAATCATCGACACCGCCCGCCGCGTGTATCGCAGCTTCGGCTTTGCGCCGATTGATACACCGGTACTGGAACTCTTCGAAATCCTAAACGGAAAGGGTGGCGAAGAGAGTGACCGGCTAATGTACCAGTTCAAAGACAACGGTGATCGCCACGTTGGCATGCGTTTCGACTTGACCGTGCCGCTCGCCCGTTTTGTCGCTCAGCACACCAACGACTTGGGCATGCCATTCAAGCGATACCACATCGCAAAGGTTTGGCGAGGAGAGAACACGCATCGCGGTCGCTACCGAGAATTCATGCAATGCGATTTCGATACGATCGGCACAACGTCAGTCGCTTCCGACATCGAAATGCTATTGGTCATCAACCAACTGATGGAAGCCATCGGAATCTCCGCTTTCACAATGCGGCTCAATCATCGACAGGTATTGAACGGATTGCTTGAGAAGCACTCGCTATTGGAAAAATCAGCGGACGTGCTCCGATCTCTCGACAAGCTTGACAAGATCGGGCGTGAGAAGGTCGTTGCGGAAATGGTCAACAACAAAGTAACCACGACGGAACAGGCCAACGAGATTCTGAAAATTGCAGACTTCACGGGAAGCGCTTTGGAAATAATCAAATCTGCCTCAGAGTTAATCGCGGGCAACGAGCGAGGCGAAGCGGGCGTGCAGCGACTTCGCGAAATTGTCGCAGGAGTTGAAGCAGGTGGCTTGCCGGAGGACCGGTTACAAATCGATGTATCGATCGCTCGTGGACTCGACTATTACACTGGCGCAATTGTGGAAACGACATTGGATCAATTGCCGGGCATCGGCAGCGTCTGTTCGGGCGGGCGCTACGACAATTTGGCCGGCGTTTATACCAAACAAGAATTGCCCGGCATCGGTGCCTCATTGGGACTCGACCGACTGCTCGCCGCGTTAGAAGAGCTGGAGTTACTCAACAAGTCAGCCGCACCAGCGCCAGTGTTACTCACCTATTTCGAGAAAACACGCCTCCACGACTATTTGGCCCTCGCTGCATCGCTTCGAGCGGGCGGTATCGGCGTGGAAGTTTACCCTGACCCTAAGAAACTGGGGGCCCAACTAAAATTCGCCGATCGCCGCGGATTTCGAATCGCACTCATCGTCGGAGATCAGGAATTTGAACAGGGTGTTTGCCAGGTCAAAGACTTGCAAACGGGATCCAAAGAGGATGTTTCGTTGGATAATGGAGCTTCTGCCGTTATTGCGAAGCTCAAAACTCTACTGGAAGCGTAGTTGCTGTCGGCGAAGATCGAGTAAAATAAGAGCAGAACGGCGAAGACTCATTAGTGACTCGGATTTGAAAATGAAACGGCTTTATCACACTTTCCTAAGTACGATCGTCTGGCTTGGCCCCACAGCAATGTGTTTTGCTCAGCAGGCTGAAGAAGAGGTCGAGAAGAGCTACGTGGCTTCGTACTTCATTGTGGGCCTCGGCCTTACTCTTGGCCTTGTCGCCGTTTGCACAGGCGCGGGACGTCGCAAAGAAGTTCGAAAGCCCGAGTAGTTTCCTTTGCCAAAATAAAAAAGCCGAGCGACAGCATCGCTCGGCTCGTTTTATTTTTCGACTCAGTACGGCTACTTCACAGGACCGGCTGTTGATTGGTTCATGAATTGCGTATCAAAACGCAGTTGACCTTGTCCTTCACCGAAAACAACGGTCGCTTTGTCTGCGATGTCGTGCGTTGCACAGAACTCGACAACCTTTGGCATGATCGTGTTTTGGAAGTCATCGCGATCAAACAAAGCAGTCCCATCCGCCGCGGTTTTGTAGAACTTCGTTTGGTCCACGATCGTTTCCATGTCTTCAGCGCTCAAACCGGAGAAACTCTCTCCAAGTTTCTTCAGCGTGTCTTGCCGCGTATCATCATTCTCAATCATGCGACTGATTTCGTAAAACGTATCCGCCACGCACGCTGCAAATGCTTCACCATTCGCACGCTTAAGTGCGTCTTCACCCACGACGACCATATCCACGATTTCTTCTGGGATCTTTGTCGAGTCGAACAGAACCTTCGATGCTGGCAGTTCACGCAAAGTCTGCATCACGAACGGGTTCCAAACCACAATCGATTCAATTCCTTTTTGCTCCGTCTTCATTGCTTGGGCAGCCGCTTCTGGATCCATTTGCTTAAACGGGAAATCCTTTGGGTCTTTGCCCATGTCTTCGAGAGCACGCTCAAACATGTACTGCGAAACGCTCTTTTCGAGGCCGTACGAATTCTTGCCCTTGAGATCGTCCACCGAATCAATGCCTACGACCAAACACGCATCCGCTCCAGCACTGGTCGAAGTTGGCAAAATGGCAACCGAGTTTCGACCACCGGCTGGTGAAAGAACGTCCATGTTGGTGATGCACACAGCATCAATCGTGCTGTTGCCATACGCCGTAAGACACCCGTCATAATCGAGCTGTTTGAGGACGATATCAACGCCCCACTTTTCTTCTATCGTGCCCATTTGGCCTTCCGCTTTGTTGATCAGCCCAACCTGATCTGCGACACCGAACACCGACCAGCTTGGATACTCGCTCCACGCTAGTGAAAATGATTCGCCACCGGCCGAAGAACCGCCCGCGCCATTGGTGGTTGTCACCGTGGCCGCTGGCTTACAACCCGCGATACCAATGAGAAAAATAAGACTGACGCCTACAAAACGTTTCATGACTGGCTCCTGTTAGTTGATCAAAATTAGCCGCGCAAGGCTGGCATATCTATTCATTCAAGTTCTTTGCGAACGCTACGTTCGAGCTCGGCTGTGCGTTCTTCTGCTCGCCGAGCTGCTTCAATCGATTCGTTTAGTTCGCGACGTACTTTCCCTAGTTCCGATTGATTCTTTTTGCTGGTCTCTTTGAAATGAGACTCAACCATTTGCCCCACATCAACAACCGTCATCACGACGTCTTGGATCAGCTCACCTCGCTGCTGCATCATGTCGGTACGGGCGGGCCCCTGCATCTTTCGGGCGGTCTCCCAAAGCGAATGCGAGTGCTCGAGTTGCTTCACACATTCGTCGAACACCTTGCCCACACCTTCCAATACTTCGTAAGACGCACCGGAGATCTTGCCTTTGTCTGCCGCTTCTTTCAAGTTCCCGTACAGCAAACGCAATTCACGTAAACACGTCTGCGTTCGCGGGTCACGATCTTTCGTTAGTTTGTCATCCAGTTCGTCTAAGCGTTGTTCTTGATCCTTTTGCTGCTTGTCGACCTGGTATTCGTAGGCTTTTTCAGTGAGTCCTTCGATACCCCAAATTAGTCGAGACGCAGTGACCCCGATCCCAGCCAGTACGCCGGCAACTCCGGCAATCATCAATGTCTGTTCTCCGCCAACGGCCCAACCCGCCATCAGCGACGTGAGCCCACCCGCAAACGGGAGCAGACTGTACGGTGACGCGAAAAGGTCCAGATAGACTTTCCTTTTCACTTCATCCATTGTTCTGTATCCGACAACCGTTTAGTTGAGCTGCAAATAGGAGTTTCAAATAGTTAGTAGGGCATTTGCCCCAGCGTAAATGTTACCAAGGAACCGTCGCCAAGCCGGGGTTCGGTCACACGAAGGCGCTCGGTTGCTATGCCTTTTTCGGTCAAGTATTGCATCGCAGCTTGAGCTCGCTTGGCCGCCCATCCCTTGTTGAGTTCTTGTTCGCCTTCCCGCTTGGCACTGCCACGGATCTTCACGTAGTAGCGCTGCGTTCGCAAGGTATCTGCCAACTCATTCAAAGTCGTCTTGCTGCTGCCCAACAGCTTTGCGCTCTGGATAGGAAACACTAGCTCGGGTACTTTCAACGTGCCGACGGTGGTTAGCTCATTCCATTCTTTGTCGGACAAACCGCGAAGCTGGATGGAATCATCAATGCCATCGTGGGTCGCCGAACCAGACGGATGAAATTGGTCGGCTTGCAAATCTCGCAATATCGAATCGTAGTAAAGCAAGTTCGGTCGTCCCTCGGTCGGATCTGACTTCATCGCCCGTGTCGAGAGCAAGACATTCGATATATTCTCGATCATGTCTTCAATGTGTTGGATCGAATTGTTCGACGTCACGCCAAAGTGAGCGTAGTTGCGTTGCGTATCTTTCCACTGCACGCCTTCCACCAGTTTCTCGGCTTGGTCGCGAGTAAGTGCTTCGCCTTGTAATTTTGCATCGGCAAGCACTAGCTCAGTCATCTTCCCGCGGTGTTGATAGGAAGCACGGAAATAGCACTCCATGATCTTTCTCACCACGTCTTCGTTCTTCGCCAAGTAGTCACGATTGACTACCAAAACGTCGACGATGTAGCCGAACAGGTCGCGCGTGCTAATGATCGTGTGGACGTTTGGGTTTTCTTGCATCTTAGAAACGTACGGTTCCCAAAGTACAAACACTTGCGAGTCGTTGGGTCCGGATTTTCGATATCGCTCATACACATCACGAGCATCTTTCGCGGCGACGATGGGGTTGCTGGCCATGTTCGGTAGATCGAAGTGCGTCATAACCACACGCGCCAACGTTTCGCTGGGCGAATCGGGAGTCAGTACGAATCGTACGTTTGGATCATTGAAATCGTCGACGCTTTTGAATTTGTCTTTGAAGCCAACAACCGCATCAGCGCCACGCGTCTCGTCAATGATCGAGACGATTGAGGCAGGCAGTTCTCCGATTCCCGAGCTTGTTTTCAATAGCGCGTCGATCGTGAAGACGGCGAGTTCCGCTTCGCCATTCTTTAATGCAGCAAGTCGCCCAGCGTAGTCCGCTTTATCATCTACGAGCGAAACTTTGATAGATCGATCGCCCAACTCTTTTGCGAACTCCGGCGAACGCAAAACGGCGTAGCCACTGAACGAATCCAGGCGCAACTTAAGCCGATGATCATACCGAGAATCCGAACTGCCCACGGCCAAGATTTCTTCTCGTCGCTCTTCGTTGGACGCGTCGACGGATGGCTGCACCAAGAATTTCCACGCGACTGCTCCGACGCCAAACAGCATCAGCCAGACAACCACGATTGCCAGTAATTTTCCCTTGGACATAGTTGCCCCTTTGTGTGCAGGTCAGTAACCAACCCGGCACTACCTAAAACAGTGATCGATTCGACAAAGTCAGCGAATTGGCCCCGACTAGTGTCGCCGAGCAGCCTTCAGCATGGAAGAGATCGTTGCAACGGCGAAGAACACGATTCCCATGCAAAAGACAAACCCAAACCCCGGTCCGCCGTTACTACCAGCGTTTCCTCCGGCATTAGTCGAGTATCCACGCCGAATAGGCAGGCCTAGCGAACCCTGAGAATTGAAATCGTTTGGATTGAGGTTCACTCCGCCGACAGGACCATTTTTCGCTGAAGTCAGTGAATCGATCACGAAACTGGCCATCTCTGGTGGAAGAGCCGCGAGTACTTCAAAGTCCGATTCTCCTCCTATCGCCACCTCGTTGTCCGACTCGGCAAGTGATTCCGCAATTGCGTTTTCCAACGAAGCCGCATCGTCCGCTCGGCGATAGTTGTGAACCTCCTGAGCCAAACTGTGGTCCGACTTCATATCGACACCGATCACGTCTACAACCAATCCTCGGCTCATGATATCTGGCAGTACATGATCCAACAGTGGCTGATCGTTTGCTTCGCCATCGGTAACCACCAGCAATCGGTAATCGCCGTAGACTTGATCGTCACGAATTTTCAGGAGTTCGTCGGCAGCAAGCTTTATTCGCTTTCCCAACAACGTGCCACCGTTGGCTCGCAACCGTTTAATTTGTCCGCTCGTTTTCGATCGATCGAGTTTCCCTAATGGAATAATCCAACCCTGATTTAACGCCAGCACCCCGACCTGCGCATCTTCAGGAAGTTTTTCCAGCACAACTTGCAGCGCTCGTTTTGCCGCTTGGATTCGCCGTTCGCCCGATCGCATTCGATCCTCCATCGAACCCGAATCGTCGACGACAACAACAACGGTCTGTGCAGCGTGCGATGTGCATTGCATTGCTAAAAACAGCGCACCAATCATCATCATTCGTTTAGTCATTTTTCGCCCCTGATTTTTAGAGTAGATCTAGCCGTGTTCTCGTCGTCATCCGTGACGATTGCGAACAGGACTCACACTAGAAATCGAAGTCTTCTGCCGCCACGGCTTCGGCGGGCACTCGAATGATTCGAAATTCCACACGACGATTCGCGGCGGCTTGCTCTTTGTTTAGCGGTCGAGCGACTACTGGATCTGAGATTCCCGCACCTACGGGTTTGATTTGCGTCTCGTCCAACGTAACACCCTGCTTCTTCGCGAAAGCTACAATCGACTTCTTCACCGAATCCGCTCGCGATTTAGACAGATTCAATGCAGCCTGCACAACTTGCCGAGGCTGATGATCTTTGGTTTCAAAGCTACCGGATGCAATTAACTTCATCACCGCGTCGGTCTGGTTCAAATCCAATCTCGCACCGTTGGACAGCCAGTACTTTCGAGCACCTTTCGCACCGGTAATCTTAAGAGATTTTCGCTTCATCCCACCACGAACAAATTCCGCGAGCGCCTTCGTTGGATCCGCATGACCACGAATCATGACTACCGCATTTCCAAATGTGGAAGCTGCCTGCATCGCGCGTGTGAATTCCGCGCCGAATTGGTCGGGCGTGAAGTTGGTGTCGTTCACATCGAATTCGATCGTGAAGCTGACAATCGTGTTTTCATCCAGTTCTTCATTACCAAAGTCTTCAAAACCCTCGGCTTCTTGAAAACGCTTGATGGTGGCTGCCGGTTTCACATATTTGATGCCCGCGGTATTCGCAATCGAACCGTAGTCAAAGCTGGGCGGATCGAATCCAAACCGTGACGATGCGTAGCCCCAGCTGGTCGCCAAATCGAGCGCCGACTTCATTTTTCCAGCAAAACCATCGAGGTTTCCTTTGTTTTCAAAGAACTGAATTTGGCCCGGCAACCTGGCGAACGTGCAATCGAGCAGCAAACCGTGCGCGTCGACTTCCAGCGTCGGCAGTACATCTTTGCCAAATATGTTCTGTGACATCGTTAGAGCTTGTTTGTACGGAGCCTTCATCTGGCCTGAGTCTTCGAACTCGTTCCGCATCGAAACAACTTGCTCGGTGCTCTTCAGATAACCTGCCACGAACTTTTCGACAAAGTCTCGATTGGCTTTATACCAGTCAGCTCGAACGGCATAGACGTCCGCGATCGAACGCGACATCGATTGCGTCGAGTTCAACACCTTCGCACCGCGAACAGTACCTTCTGCGCCCGTTCCTTTACTGTCGACACCGCCCGTGAGTCCAAGCATGTCAGGAGTAATTACGCAGCACGCATCGATGGACGGTACATCACGAAACTTCTGCGCCGGGCCATTCGGTCCGCTCAAGTCGTCCACCCAAACGATCTCGACATCCTTGCGTTCAACACCAGCCGCTCGCAACGAATCATACAACAAACCAACGTGAGGACCACCGGTTTGGCACGCGATCTTTTTACCTTTCAGATCGTTGAGTGTTTTGATCGTGTCACGCGAAACGATATGGTCTCCTGCACTCCATGAGAGCTGCATGATCACGACAGGTTTCGTCTGCGGATTCTTGCCGATCACTTCGCTGGCTTGTCCAAGCATACGAAATGTCCCGCGCAAGAACGGCGTCTTACCACTCATGTAGTTTTTGACTTGAGCGGGGAAATCGTCTCCGTTGGTCAGCTTGATATTCAAGCCGAGCTGTTTGTATGTCGATCCATTGGCAGTCGTAAGACCGCCGTTGGCGTGAAACGTCGCAGCGTCGCCACCCCACGTGATAAACGGAATCTCCACCGGATTCGATTTTCGAACCGGCGCAACACTTACATTGCCAACCGTCTGAGAGAAACTCTGTTGCCCAAACGCAGTCTGAAATACCAATAGCCAAACCACGACACACGTCATGCCGATGCGCATTTTTTCACCCCTTATTAAGTTCATTTAATTAGGTATTCGAGATTCTACGTCGAGAATTGTACAGAATCGGCCCGAACGGGGGGATTATCGCCTGTATTCTCCGGCGATACCACATCAACAGCTGCAATCGAAAACTAGCCGGCGAGATTGAACTAGGCCTTGCGAATAAAGTGCTGTGCAAAGCTACGGATCTGCCGGCCATTCAGTACGTGGACCATGCGCAGCTGTTGAACCGTCGCCGCACTGAATTGTGCAAGTGGGACGTGGACGAGCCGTCGTTTGAAGCGTTTTGCGAGGCGGCGCCATCCGATACTGGGTGGCAATGCACTGAGCAATGCAACGTGTTGGCATTTACTGTGCATACACGCCGCAGCGAGAATTCGTTCTTCCATCGTGTCGGCGAAATCGAGCCGAGGGTCGCTCCAGACGTCAGGAATCGGGATCGGGGGAAACAAGAACATTGCGCCGCCATAGGTCGCCAGTCCGATACCAGGACCAACCATTTCGTCCATAAAGTTCGTGGCAAAGAACGCCAACGTCGATTCGTTTTGGTGCTCGGCGAACCACGTAGATCGCCACGTGTAGTCGCGTGGGTCGGCTGGTGAGTCAAAAATCATCACGACCGCATCGAGCTTACCTTTGCTCGGCGGGATCTCCTTCACGTAGATTTCGCCCGAATGCCAGTTTCGTAGCGTATCGCGGATGTCGATGCCGTCTTTTACGCTCGTGGTGAATTTTTCGGTCTTCACCAAATCAGCACCCATGATGGCCTGCGCTTTTTGTGTGACGTGCGCGCGGAAGTTCTCAATCAGTTCGTCTTCTGGCGGCCAACTGCATTGCCCCATTGGATTCCATTCCATTTTCCATTCACGCTTTTCCAAGTCGTCTGGACGGCGGTGCAAATCGCACGATCGCCAGACCAATGGTGGACCCGGCAATCGACTGGTGGCATCCGCAACGTCGCCGCTGGGTAGACGCACACGATCAATACCAAAGGCAACTTGCGGCAGACCTGTTTCTCGTTGAAACAAATACTCTCGCGCCTGCTCGGCAACGTGCAATGCGAAACTATCGCCCGCAACCTGTTTGGCAGCAATAACAATTGTGTACAACTCCGGCGCAAACCGACGCTCCATCAACGTTAAGTTACGGATGTACTTCAAAAGGCACGAAAACGTATGCGTGGTAATCGGCCGAGCGCGGTTTTTGAAATCGGCTTTGTACGCATCGCGCGACGCCAGCAACAGTTCTTTGATGCCGTCAATCGAAAGATACTCATCATCGTCCAGTTCTGCTCTTGCTCGCTCGTATAGTCCTGTAATGAATGGCAATTCACCCAGCATGAACATCAACGTGCGAGGATCCGGTGCGCAGAGTTCGGTTTCGTCCACGTAGTCGTCAGCGACAGGGCAGGGCGTTTGCTCGGTGTAGGCCTCACGAATCCACGGCCAATGCAAAATCGAACTTAGAAAGAGAATCGACTCGTGACGTTGTTCGAGATCCCTCAATCGCGACGCCATATGGAACACGCGATTTCGCACTTGCTCAGCCGACGGTCGCGGAAGGAAGGGCAATATCGCTGCCGCAAAGCGTTCAATCGGCAATCGTTTCAGAGCAAACGCATCTGGTAACACGAGCGAATGAGACTCGAAGTTATCCGTTTCGAGATCAATAAACTCGCGCCGCACATGTTCGCCCAAAGCAATGCGCAAGCCGGCGATCACAGGCTGACACGGGTCGATTGGGACGTAGCTAACACGGTTGTCTGGCTCTTCGTTTTCCGAATCGGGAGACCATTGCGAGCCGTATTTCTTTGCTCCGGACTGCCAAACCATCGTCGGTGTTGGCAGAAGATCGATTCCCTTTTCGACGTCTGACTGAAACGACGGCGGCAGCGGCACGGCGACGCAATCATACTTGCCGTCCAGCATGCATTTACGCACTTGCAGGGCAGAATCGGCACTGCCATGGATCACGGGCAGTACGGAAATCCGATCTCCGATCTTGAGCAAGGAATGCATAGCCAATTTAGAACTCTAATTCATCATCTTTGTTTTCGTCATCATCGTCGTCATTGCGATCTGGATGCAAAGGATCGTTCATGTCGAAGAAGAAGTCACCCAGCCCCAACGGCACTGCATCACCGCCCAGCGTCTGTCGCTCGCGGTCGGCCAATGCCTCCAAATCCAACGCTTCATCACCCAAGCAACGCAACAGGGCTTCTTTCCAGGTCGCGTCCTTGTTGACCGGATGGTCCGGCTGCTGCTGTAAACGCTTCATGGCAAAGCGGAGCAAGTTAATTCCATCGCGTGTAGAAAAGTCCAGCTTCAATGCATGCGACTGTTGCAAGAAGTCGACCGTCATCGACAGCATCTCCGACTCCGCAAATGGCAGATGGTATTGGAGGATCGCCATCTCGTCTTGCTTGTCGGGAAAGCCGATGCTCAATGTCGGTTGCAAACGACTCAGGATGTAATCCGGAATCTCGTACGTCGACTCATCCTCATTCATTGTTACCGCACAGCGAAAATCCGCATGCGCCGGAATCGTGATGCCTGCGACGATGGATTCGACATAACGTCGATGGTCCAACAACGGCGCGAGGCTCGCCCACGATTTTTCATTCATGCGGTTGCCCTCATCCAGAAGACAAACCCCACCGCGCAACATTGCCGTCACCAACGGCGACGCGTGGTAGGCAATCTTTCCGCTCTCTGCCAACACTGGCGTAACCAACAAGTCTTCCGGTCGCGTGTCGGCGGTGCACTGGTAGATGTAGAGGTCTTGTTCTCGAGCTCGCGCTGCAGCCATGCCAAGCGCTGTTTTTCCGATACCAGGAGGGCCCACGAGTCGCGGTGCGAGTGGGAGATCCTTTTCATCGACAACCAACCAACAAGCAAGCAATTGCTGAAGCACCTCGTGCTGGCCAATCCATTGCCCAGAGGATTCGTTGGGATGACTCAGTTTCAATCGGACACCATCGATTTCGACGCGGCCGTCTGCTTCTAAGGGAAAGGTACTCAAGTTGTCTGATCTCTTTTTGAGGACGGTGAGTTTGCAGCTTAGTTAAGTATTCGCATTCTTGCGCGATTCCGCGAATCCCGCATTAGTCTCGCAATCCTAACAGACGGCAGTCGCAACACCATTCCCTGCACGTTTCAGGAACATGATCTCGACTACGCGGGCGGCGTGTGGAACCAACGAGCTATCTTTTTGATCGTAAGGATACTTGCGGCACTTACAACAACCCCTGGACACAGTGAGCCAATCGATGGGAATCGAGATCGAATCAGAAATCGAGTCGGACAAGAAACAAGACCGCAATGTCGTCGGACCGAATTCGCCATCAAAAGCTGATGAGTCCGCAGTTTCCCGAGCATCAACGACACTCGAGTCGATCGATGACCTACAGCGAGAGCTTGATCAGGGTGAGGTAACTGGCGAACTTTCATTTGCCTTGCCGCCCAGTTTTCTGCTGAGCATCGTTGTGCCGGTCTACAACGAGAAAAACACAATTGCCCGAGTCATCCGCACGCTGCACGATTTGCCATTGCCAATCGAAGTCATCGCTGTCGATGACGGAAGCACGGATGGCAGTATCGCCGAACTGCACTCTTTGAACCAAGAGTTTCCGGGAATGCGAGTTTGCATTCAAGAAAAAAACCAAGGCAAAGGCGCCGCTTTGCGTCGTGGATTCCAGGAAGCCACCGGCAGCCACGTAATGGTCCAAGACGCCGACTTAGAGTACAACCCGCACGACATTCCTTCGCTGATCGAACCGCTGGCGAAAGGCGAAACCGATGTCGTTTACGGCTCGCGTTTCATGGAAGCTCGATATAAGGGCTCTTCTGCCCTTCATCGTTTCGGCAACAAAGTCCTCACTCAATTCTCGAATTGGGCAACGGGGCTTCGCCTAACTGACATGGAGACTTGCTACAAAATCGTGCGCCGCAGTTTGCTAAACGAGATTGAACTTGAGCAAGATCGATTCGGATTCGAAGTCGAACTCACCGCCAAGTTGGCGAAGAAGGGTGCTGAGATCATCGAACGCCCTGTTTCTTACGACGCTCGCTCTTGGGAAGAAGGCAAAAAGATCGGTATCAAAGACGCAGTACAAGCGCTGTATTGCATTCTGCGGTATCGATAAAACACCACCTCTACCGCGTCTCGCCATTAACCCTGCTTAGCATCCATTCTCGCTGTAACTCGGTGCAAAATTCTGCGTTGCGCCTTTGATGCGTTCGTATCTACTAAGATAGAGCCCTTGGTTTCTTGATTAAGGTAGATATGAAAGATCCCGCCGAAACGCACGAAAAAATCGAATCTACCCTGGACCTCCGTTTGGGCGAGGTGTTGGATGAATACCTCCAACAGGTCGAAAAAGGGAATTCTGTTTCTCGCGAGGAACTGCTGAGCAAGCATCCGGATCTGGCAGATCGGTTAGCAGCTTGCCTCGATGGTATCGATCTCTTCAGGCATCCCCAGTCGCCAGAACAGCAAGCAAATCTAGAGTCCGCGCCCGTTGTTGGCGACTACGAAATCATCCGCGAACTTGGTCGTGGAGGCATGGGCGTCGTCTACGAAGCTCGAGAAAAGTCGCTGGACAGAATCGTCGCGTTGAAAGTCATGCGATTCGGCATCGTGGATCCAAGAGCATTGGAACGATTTCAGCGCGAGGCGGAAACAGCCGGAGCCCTCCACCACACGAACATCGTGCCGGTCTACGCGACAGGTCGCGAAGGTGACACCAGCTGGTACGCGATGCAACGCATTGTTGGTGAAAGCTTGTCTCAAAGGATTCACCGAGCATATCGCGAGAAACCGGCGATACCCGTCGCAAATGAAGAGATCGTGGACGTTGGCTTGCAAGCCGCTGAGGCGCTCGATCACGCCCACCAAAGAGACGTTATTCATCGAGATGTAAAACCCGGAAACCTCATCGTTGATGGGGAAGGCCGCGTTTGGCTGACCGATTTCGGTTTGGCTCGCCGACTAGTCGACGTCGGAGCAACGATGACGGGAGCATTGCTTGGCACGCCGCGTTACATGAGTCCTGAACAGGCCGATATGGCACGGGTCGATGTGGATCATCGATCGGACATCTACAGCTTAGGCGCCACGCTATACGAACTTGCTACCGGCAGGCCACCGTTCGAAGGTGACGACCCGCTTGGTGTGATTTCCAAAATCCGTTTTGAGGAACCTCCGTCACCAAAATCGATTCGACCCAATATCTCTCGTGAATTGGATGTCGTATTGATGAAGTGTTTGGCAAAGGACTCCAATCGTCGATATTCCACTGCCGCCGAACTCGCTGACGACCTACGTGCCATCCGAGACGACCGTCCCATCCGTGCAAAGCCAACGTCGATTTTCGAGCACCTTGCTCGCTGGAGTCGCAAACATCAGGCCGGCATGAGAGCGGCTGGCTTCGCCACGATGGCTACGGTCCTGATCGGGATGCTGGCGAGCCTTGGTTTGGAAAACTGGCGAGAGCAAAGTCAATCGGCATTTCGACTTCGTGCGGCAGGAGGGCCCTATTCGACTACGATCCAGTCGGCAGACCTTGACGGTAGCTCGGTAGATCCGATGAGTCTCACAGTGCCGATGCAGTCCTTTCAAAAGTTGCCACACGGTGACTACGACGTGATGCTCTCTGCACGAAGCCGATGGAGCCAGAAAGTTCGACTACCGATTCAGCCTGGCGCTGATACGGAATTCAGTGTGCGGTCTCAGGAACCACCAGTCCGAGAAATACCAATTAAGAATGCGTTTGCTGCATCAACAGCCGGATTCGACGGGCCAGCGGTCATCTCGAGCCACGACGGCAAGCTACGTCGCTATGCTTTTGACGAGGCTAATGATTGGACACTCGACGCGACAAAGATTGAAACGCGTGTTGTGCTCATCGATCCTGAGAACAACGTAGTAGAAAAAAGCGAAGCGGAGTCTGCCGATTCCGAGACGATAGAGATCGATTTTTCAGCACATCCGCCACTCAATAATACCTCATGGCTGCGGGCAAGATTTCACGAAAACCCACAGATCGCATGTCCGGCGCGTACGTTACAGACGGCGATCGATTTGAACGCAGACAAGCAGGCTGACACAGTAGTCGCGGCAATGGGTAGCTCCGCATTGATGGCTGTCGACGCGAGTGGAGACATCTTGTGGGCGAACGCTTATGACTTAAACGGTCGTCTGCGCGACGGAAATCCGACGACTCTCAAACGGCCGATTGAACATGTGCTGCCGGGTATCGTCGACATACATGACGTCGGCGATCGCAACGATGACGGAGTCTCGGACCTCGTCGTGCAGATGGTGCACATCCAACCTGGAATTCAGAACGACGTTTGCTTGGCTCTTTTGAATGGAAAGACAGGCGACGTGCTAGTGGCAGTGAAGCCACCAGCGTTGAAGGTACCAGAACGAACGGAATGGACATGGGACGGACAGTTGCGCTACGCAAATGTTGTCGGTGGACGGACGACCGGCTCGATGAAGTTCTCGGAATACCGTGTTCGAATCGACAACAGCTACAACCACGTGAAAACCCAACATCGAACAAGTGGCTCATCAACGTTTGCGTTGCCTTCTCCTATTCGTGTTACCGAAGCCTCTGGCAAACTCTTGGCAATTTATGCTGCCAGCGACACTTGCCAGGTCTACGATCTTGAGGCTGGAAAACTATTGGGTACGCCGATCAAGCTTGGCGGCAGGATGGCAGCGAGACCGAAGCTTGTGCGACTTGGGCGTGAAAACGATGAAATGCAATGGGGGCTACTGATCTATGAAGCACATCGACCCCATACGACGAAAGCGGGAAAGATCATTGGATCCAGGTACGCCGTGTATGAGCTTGGCGGCAAGCTAGTTTGGGACCAGATCCGTGAATCGCCAGAATTCGGGCGATCGACGGCCTACCCAGCAAAGGTCGATTGGCCGTTGGTTTCTGACGTGAACAACGATGGTCGAGACGAAATTCTCGTTCCCGCCGGTGTTCACATACGTAGCTTGCGTACGCGTCAAAACCAACTCGCGTTACTCGACGCTTCCAATGGCAACGACCTCTGGAATCTCGAAAACGCTTATCACTACGACTTAAATCGATTAGCTCTTACTGCCGACATCGACAACGACGGCACACGAGACTTCGTTTGCGCAAGCGTCAATGGTTCGTCACCGATCGAACTTATACCTGGCACAAGCACTGAGATTGGTTTGGCCTCGGTCTACGTGGACTGGATATCTGGAGCTGATGGGCATTCGATCATGTGGGCAAGTCACTCGGTTGCGACCGCACCGCGCGAGATTGGTCGTGCCGAGATCGACGCCATTCGATGTCAATTGGCGGGACTTGATCCGAGTATCGTAGAAGTCGATTTCGTGGGCGGGTCTATGACGGAGACTGAAATGGATTCGATGACGATTCAGTTTTCTCCGCGAAGCCACGATGCGGTTTCGGTTGCGTCCGGCGTTACTCTGTGTGCTTCGAAACAAAGTGACAATGCGAACGCACGTATCTTTTACCGACGTCCTGGACCCTTCTTAGATGGCGATGAAACGCTCATTTTTTTGCGTGACCGTCAGCCCGCGACGATCCGACTGGGCGAGTCAGAAATTGTCGCCACTTGGACAACGCAAACTACTGACGCGACAGGTTCTCAAAAGGTCAGGAAGTTCGCCGGCGTCAAAGGACTATTGCCCGAACGTCTCAGTATTATCGATGTCGATCGGCAAAAGACACTGTGGTCCACACAAACGAACGCTTCTGACAATGCAGCGTTTTATCCCATTCGTTATCCCGACGGCAGCTACGATTTTCTAATCTCGCAACCGTTTTACAATTCCGCGCCTCAACTGCTGGATGGCGATACCGGTCGTTCGTATTGGACCATGTCTGCCGAACCACGCGGCGGGATATTGTACGCAACCACAGTAACTGCTCCGGGACAGCCAGATCGACTTTTAATCGTTGGCAACGGGAATTCCCACTCCGCTGAAAACAAACAACTCGAAACGTTGCAAATGTCGATGTTGAATGCCGCCAACGGTCGCGTCCTCTGGTCTAAGCAGTTTCTGCATGGTGCGAGAAGACGCAACCGTCCAGGCAGTTTAAACGACATCCAATTTGCGGACGTAAACGGCGATGGAATTACAGACGTGATCGGTCCAGAGCAACTCGAAGATGAGGACGAAGTTCGGATCGCAGTCTGGGATGGCAAACAAGGTGACCGGTTGTGGATGACGGAACCGTTGAAAGGCGGCGTGCAGTCACGCTACTTCCCTGGTCCGTTCGTCACGTTCCAGGTCCAAGGTCGCCCCAGGATCGCTTATCTAGTGAGGGCTGATGGTAACACCGATCAATATGCAGATTCTCGCCCAACGAATCTTGTCATACGAAACGCCACGAACGGCGAAGTTTTGACGAGTACCACGTTACCAGACGGGATGGAACACCTATTTGCTACCAAGCGACGATCAACTGAGTCGACCGGCGCGATGGCTGTTTCTTCCGGTTCAGAGGAAGTGAACCTGTACTTGGCCAGCAATTGGCGCAATACACTGCAACACGTGATTGTGGACATTAGTGACGACGAAGTCTCGTTTCGCAACGTCCATACCGACGAGGAAAAATATCGAACGCGCAGCATTTGGTTCAAGGATGTCACTGGTGATACGACGGTGGAACTGTTGGTATTGAAGCGAGATGCGTTGGAATGCAGAGAAGTACTGACGAACAACCTCATCTGGAAGCTTGATCTACGGGACGAATACCATCGTTCGCTAACCATAAATGAATCAAGCCCAACAGCATGGGTCCACGACTCTCCAAATCTTAACCGAACGAACCCCAGTGCCGGTCCGCCCGTCAACTTGATCGATTTAGCCAGCGGTGAAGTGATCGGCGAATTCGAAGCAAAAACAATTGCTGACAAGAAAATGCGGGCGATCACTGGCAACGGAGATACTTCGTTACTCTGGCCGTCGAAGAGTGGGACGCGAGTACAAAAGCTCGTCGGCGATGACGTACCCCAACTCAGTGCGGTTGAACCAACACGAGCCGATCCACGTCGAGTTGGCTATTACCGATTCTCTCAACACGGACGTTCAATTCAAGACATTGTATTCACTGGCATTCGATCGACTCTTATTCTGCTCGCGTTCGTCTTGCCATTCTTCTACGTCGGCACGATGGTCGTGCAACGCAGGTGGAGTCTCTCGTTCTTCTTGTTGGCTCCGTTGGTAGCCCTGCTCTTTGTCATGGTCGTGCGAACAAGCTGGTTTGGTTTCATTACGTTGCACGACGGTTATCGCTGGTTGGCAACGCCGCTCGGCTTGTGGTGGATAATGCGGACTCCAACAAACAACGAGGGAGTGCCTATGTACACCA
The DNA here is from genome assembly GCA_964397295.1 of uncultured Pirellulaceae bacterium. Classification (GTDB taxonomy): domain Bacteria; phylum Planctomycetota; class Planctomycetia; order Pirellulales; family Pirellulaceae; genus CAYNJG01. The sequence continues at coordinate 1,943 of CAYNJG010000003.1, read as the reverse complement.
ATCGAGGCAAGTGGATATTCTTAGCGTTATTGGTGGTCATCTCTTTCGTTTCTCTTATCTATACGGAAAGAATATTCTCCGATGAAATGCTGATCTACCACGTGGGATTGCGAGAAGTACTATTCGGGATCATCACTGTTTTCGGATACGCATTTCGCTATTGGTTTGGATTCCTGTTTATATGGCTACTCTGGTCTCTCGTGTCGAAAAAAATCAAGCCGTCCTCGAGCGAAACGCCGATCGGAGCGAAAGCATGACTTCAACTTCCTCCTCCGACGCCGAAGATTCTCTACGCGCAACGTGGTCTATCGGCCCACTTCGGCCATGGTTGAAAATGCTAGCCGAACGTCAATTGCCCAATGCCCTACGCGGCAGATTGGACGCATCGGACATTGTTCAACAGACACTCATTGATGCATGGAATGGAGAAGCAGGATTTCGCGGCACCACACATGGCGAACGAATGGCGTGGTTGCGCGTTATCTTAACGCGGGTTATTCTTCGAGCTGACAGAGACCTTTTGAAGACGGCAAAACGTGGAGAAGGTCGTGAGAAAACGATCCAGTCTGCGATCGACGAAGCCAGCGTTCGCATCGAGCAATTGGCTATCGGAAAAGAAGGAAGTCCAGCGTCCGCCGCAGAACGAGCGGAACAGACATTGAAACTAGCCGCGGCAATGGAACAGTTGCCTGATGACTACCGTCAAGTCCTTCAGCTTCGTCACATCGAGGGCATGTCACATGCAGCGATCGCAGAAAAGATCGACCGCACTTCCGCCGCAACGCGCATGCTTTGGGTGCGAGCCTTGGAAGCGTTGAAGAAAGTTTATTGATCGGCTGAGCAATCGCCGAACTCTCTCGTCAAACCGCCGTCAGCTAGTTTCGCTCCAAGATTCCGTCGCGAGGAGCGAAAGCTTCGAAACTAGCCGAGTTTTCTCAATGAAATCTTATGTTTCGTTTTCGCGTTCATCATCTGTTCAGCGTTATGGCAATGGTCGCAATCACCGCTGGTTGTGTCAAATTTTATTGGCCCGATCCCTTGGTGAGTGCGCTTGCCTGCGCCGTCCCCTGGTTGATTTTCAATGCAGCAGCTCTGGCATTGGCGTCGGATGAACGTCGTCGCGCGTTTCATGTCGGTATCTTGCTATTCACTTGTGGAACGATCGCAGCAAATCTTCACATAGGTCTACCAAAAATTTGGCTCTGACCCGGTGAATTCGGTGTCTGGTCAGACGCAAGGTCCCACTACGCAGTAGTGTCGGGAACCGGATTGGTGTTTGGGGTCGTCGGCGCGATTGTGTCCAACGCGATTCTGTTCAGCTCGCACAAGATTATCGGCAGATATCGGTACGTGATGTTTGCGGTTTTTTCTTGCGTAGCTATCGAGTATGCAGACACGCTAATTTCTACCGACAGAGCCTATTTCGCTACTGCTTTTCGCATGGCAACCCATGGTGCATTGCTACTTTCGTTACTTGGAATCGTCTATCAACCAACTCGCCGTCGATTCTGGTACGGCTTTGGAATCTCGCTTTGGTGGTACCTTTTGGCAATCTCGCACGCTTGGGTCCAAGGACCAGCGAGAATGATTGGGAACTATGACGGCACTGCCAGAGTAGTTGCAGATTATTTGTGGGTGCTTTTCGCAGCGTTCCACATCGGGCTGGTAAACGAGCGAATCGTTGCAATGCTATCCGAGTACCTGCAACTAGAAACGCGCTGGTCAGATCCCCAAACTAAACCGGATGTTTATTGATCGCTTGCGATCTCAGTTACTTCGCCTTCACCCGAGTCGCTTGGCTTGGATCGACAGAACCAAGTCATCAATGCACCTACGGTAAATACTTGCAACATTGGAACGTCGATCTTCGTTACCATCGCGAAGAAAAAACGCTGCGTCAGATACTGAGCGCTGCCCGAGCTCTTCCAGTAGCGAAACGTATC
>CAYNJG010000002.1:0-85828 GCA_964397295.1 uncultured Pirellulaceae bacterium | reverse complement strand
GATAACTAACAGGCATGACGGCGCCGTCGTCCCTCGCAATCGAATCTTCCGTAATGACGTAGGGCGCTGCATCAACTGTCGGGTCGTTGTATAGAAGAACGTCGTGATCGCCTCCGTTTCCGCGAATGGAGACACCGCCTAAACCTGGTGTCGTGCCAATGGCTGTCAGGTTGACGAGATCGTTGCCTTCGCCGCTATTCACGTTCAGTGATTGATTTGGAATGAAGCTTGGGATGTCGATCGTGTCGTTGCCAGTTCCCGCGAGCAACGTTGTTTCATCAATCGACGCAAGGCGAATGGTTCCGGAACCGATTCGAGAAACGTTCGCGGTTCCTGGGCTTGCGCGGTTCACGGTGTAAGCGTTATCGTTCTCATTGGTGTTGTCTCGAATCGTCAGCGAATCTTGCTGTCCCGCTGGCGCTGTTCCGCCAGTTAAGTACAGTTCGCCCTGGATCTGGTTGAGGTCTTCAGTCGCAGTGGCAACATCGAATGAGTCTGCCCCGCCGTTACCGTCTAGTGTTGTGCTGACGTAGCTACGGTTACCTACGACGCGGAATGAATCGTCGCCAGCACTTGCATCGATGGTGACGTTCTCGACTCGAGTATGACGTATGTCACCTAGCAGTTCACCGGACGAGATGACTCCATTGGAGAGCCGATAGTCTCTGGCTGTACCCATCGTGTCGTCGATAAAAATACCGTCGCTGCCGTTTCCTCCGTGGAAGTAAACGTCGTCCCAGAGCAAGTCAATCCTGTTGATCGCTGTTCCGACGTTGAGCTGGTCGTTGCCGTTGTTGGCGTAGATGTTCAGCCTCGGATCGAAGCCTGGGGCAAGACTGCCGAACTGAGAAACATTGATCGAGTTGCTATCCTGATTTGCGTAGAGCCGATAGTTTTCGAATCCCACTATTGCCCAACTACTCGTGGTGTTTTTCTCAAACGTGGAGGGACCACTGAACGTGTAAGAGTCCGCTCCTTCGTCGTTCCCGTCCAGTAAATAAATCCGGTCTCGGCCACCTATACCCGCGAAGACGGATAGGTCGCCACGGATTGCCGAATCCAGGTCATGGGTAGAGTTGGCGATGCGAACGTTGTCGTTTCCGCCGTTGGTCGACGCTCGGAGGTGAACGTCATCGGAAACGGCGTTTATATTCACGCGGTTATTGTATTCGTTGGTGTGTAGGTAAATGTCCTCGGAGTTGGCAAACGTCCACTGAACAATGTTGTCATTGGTAAAAGCAATGCCGTTGATGGTGTAGGTCAGATTGCCGGTTGAATCGTGGTCGTGGAAGTACAAACGATCCGACGTGCCATCGCCACTATCTACGTGAATGTCGCCTTCGACCAGGCCAAGGTTGCGATCGGTCGGCGAGACGCGAACTTGGTCGTTGCCATCGCCACCGTTTACATTGACTCTTGATCCGCTTTCGGTTGAATGGATGTCGATAGTGTCTTCGCCGCCGACCATATTGACGTTGAGCGTGACGTTGCTGTCCAAAGCTCGAATGTTGGTTGTGCTGTCCTGCTGCGTTCCCTTGAGCGTGACGCGTTCAAGCCCGTCATGCCAGACGAAACTGCCAAAGCCGCTTTTCGTGAAGTTCGAAACGAGGTTGGATGGGTCGTTGTCGATCGGCTGTTTGTGGAGGATATAAAAGTCATCGGAGCCAGCTCCGTTTCGATCCTCCAAGACGAGCACGTCTTCTCCGTCGCCGCCAACCGCATAAACGCGACCGGCCAGGTTGGCGCTAATGTCACCACCGCCAACCCGAATGACGTCATCTCCATCGCCACTGCCGACAGTCGTATTTTCACTAGAAGCCGACAGCACGCGAATGGTATCAACGCCTCGATCGCCCCAAAGCATCGAATGCAATTCTCCGGTAGATCCATCGAGCCGAATGTCATCGCCTTGTGTGCCACCGTCCAACGACAGCCGCGTGTTCGCACTACCGCTTACGTCTATCGCTGTGAGTGTGTCGCTACCCGCATCTCCGCGAGCATCAACTTCGCCGTCGCCAAAAAGACTCGTGGCCCGCACTGCCAACGTATCGCTGCCCGAGTGGCCCCGCAGGGTTACTTCGTCACGTAGGATCAACGTATCAAGCGTTATTTCATCGGCACCGGAGTTCCCATTCAGGTACAGCGGGTCATGAACTTCGATATCCGAAACATAGATTTCGTCGGCACCGTTCTCTGCGTTGATGGTCATCGGCGAAAACAGCAGCGTATTGTCGAGCGTGATGTAGTCCGCACCTCCACCCGCGTTCACGGTGACTTCGGTATTGCCTGGTACGCGATCGATATCGATGAGGTTATTAGCGTCATTCGCTGTCAGCTCGAGTGATTCGACATGAGAGTAGGTTACTTCGCCCGATACGCTGCTCTTCGAGATCGTCGCGCCGTCCATGATGTAATCATCGGCGAGTGTATCGCCACTATCGTCCAAGATCAGCGCGTCGGTTCCAGATCCGCCATCGAAGCTGACGTCGGCAAAGATACTCGTATCCCAATCAGCGACCTCGCCGCCGTCGATGTTGACGATATCGTCTCCGTGGTTGCCTTCGAGTTCCAGATCAAAATGGTGTGAACTGAATATGTTGAAAGTATCGTTACCCTGTCGTCCCCTCAGCGTTAGTCGGTCGAGTGTTGAGAATTGGAGGCGGGCGATATCGTTTCCATTGAGATTCACGACCAGATTGCCATCATCGTCCATCTCAACAATGAACGTGTCTTCGCCACTTGTCCCCTCGATTGTGACTTCCGTCCAAGCGTTTTCGTAAGCTCGTTTGACTTCATTGAGCTGATAGGCCAGATCTGAATCCATATCCGAGTTAATCAGCAACGATGCTTGAACGTTGTTGGGAAATGCGGCAATGGCGGTATTGAGATTGTTTAGATCCCCGCCATGAGTGAAATAGGTTCCGAAGAGACCTTGGCCGAAACCAAGGTTAATTGGATTGACGACTCCTAAGAACTCACCCTGCATCAGCTCGCGAGCTTGTGAGCCAAGAACCAGGTTCGTGTTGTAGATGTGGTGTTGGAAAGTGGCGAGTTGCCGCGCCGAGAGATACCAGCCTTCCCCGCCGCTCAAAAGAGTGCGATCTCCCCAGGCAAAGCCCGATTCGCCATCATCAGGAAACGGGTAAGTTCGCGTGCGGCTTGCCTCATTGCCTGTATGTCTGGTTTCAACGTCAACGATGCCCATCGGTGCAAAGACATATTGCTTCACGTAGTGTTTGTAGATCGATGCGGTCAACTGTTCTTGGGTAGAGAACAGAGTACCCCAGTCCGAGATCACTTGAAGTCGCACACCCTGTGGCATCAAAAGAGCGCCTACCGGACTTTCAATGTGGTCGTTCTCGACTCCGTCCCAGAGCCGTCCAAGCATGACCCGCATGAGTGCAAAGTTCGCATTTTCGTAGGCGTAGTCATCAATGTTCGCCCTTTGGATAATTTGTCCGTCGCCGTTTTGATCTACCCAATCGTCGTTCGCGTTCTGCCCATCGATGCCCACACCGATAAGTAGTCGCAATCCGTTGTAACTAGTTTGCTCCGACAGCGATGTCACGCCGCTTCCGTTAAAATCCACCCGCCGAATGCCGCTTTCGTGCGTGAGAAGATCACGAAAGGTAATCGATGAAATGTTAGGACCCTGGAACCAGTCGCTTGGCAGGTAGGGTGAGATAGAGCTGTTTTCTGATATGCCTTGGTCTTGCAGTATTCGAAGGATCGCAGTTGCCGTAATCGTCTTCGCTACGCTGGCGATCGTCATTTCCGAATCCACGTCAAACGAAACCTCACCACCAGATTCGGCGGCGGTCCGCGCGAATCCGCCGGTTGCTTGTTCCGCATTGATTTGTCCGCCCGCATTGATCGAAGCCGCAAAGCCAACGACGTTTCCGCTGTAAGTGTCCTCTAGATTCTGAGCGAAGAGTGCTGGGTCGAAGACGGATTCGCTGATGACGGCTTCTCCCGCCAGCATGCGTCGATCCTCAAGAGACTCAGGAAATGCGACGTTCGTGCTCAAGCTTCGAATTCTATTCCGAGCCTTCTTCTTTTCTTTCTTGAATAGCATCACTTGGTCCTTTGAATAAGGCGGATCGATAGGATTAGGCAACGGTCGCGGGAAAGGCTTGGCTGCTATTCACTAGGCGATGCTTTGCCGTCAGCTCGGCGCGAAAAATCTCCAAATGTGATCCCCGCAGTCGCGAGAAAAATGTTTTCGAAAAACCCAGATATTTAGCGCTCAGTGCCTGCGATCACGGCGCCTTACAATTGGAGCTGCGTCCGCAACTCCGAGAAACTGCGAGAAATCGCGAACAAATGAACAAAACGCTTCCCATTTCCGCCGAAGACCTGGACCGTTACCGAAACTACCTTCGGTTGATGGCCCGCGCGGAAATTGCGCCACACATTTGGCGACGAGTCGAGCCGTCAGACATCGTGCAAGAGACGCTATTCGAAGCCTATCAGAAGCAAGAGCAGTTTCGCGGCAAGTCAGAAAGCGAGTTCGTGCAATGGCTGCGACAGATGCTGCGACACAACATCATCGACGCAACGCGCGCAGCGACTCGACAGAAACGCGATATCGCTCGTGAAGCGAATCTTGGCGATGGAAGTCCATCAAAGGATGCAGCCAATTGGCTCGCCGCGGATCTAACTACGCCTAGCCAGCGCATGCTCAAGGCCGAGCGAGTTACGGGGCTTGCCGACGCGATTGCTCAACTCCCAGCGGAGCAGCAGGAAGCCGTCATTCTCCATCACCTGCAAGGTAAGAGCCTGGCCGAACTCGCCAGACTCTTGGATCGAAGTGAAGCAGCAGCTGCGGGACTGCTTTATCGCGGTCTGAAAAAACTTCGTAGCATCATGTCGGAGCCAGAGCAATGAACAGTGATCAACTGAACGACTCCGGACCGATGACGCTCGACGATGCTCTGGCCGAATGCCTGCGAGAAGTCGAACGCAATGCGAAAGCTGACAAAGCCGAATTGGCCTCGCGGTTTCCTCAATTTCGAGACGAACTCACTGAGTTTCTCGCCGACTGGGAGCAGATGGAGCACGTCTCTTGCGGATTGAGTGGCCAATATCGAAACCTGCGATTGCGTACTCCATTCGGAACCAACGTTGGTTACTTTGGTGACTATCAATTGCTCGAGGAAGTTGGTCACGGCGGCATGGGCGTGATCTTCCGAGCGAAGCAGATCAGTCTCGATCGTACCGTAGCGGTGAAGATGATCCTCGATCCGCGTCACGATCGAGAACGATTCCGGATTGAGGCCGAAGCCGCAGCGAGCTTGAACCATCCGAACATTGTTCCAATCTATGAAGTCGGTGAATTCGCAGACCATCCGTACTTCAGCATGCGTTTTCTGGATGGCGGAAGTCTGCATGATCGAATTCAGGTCGGTCCCTTGAAGCCAGAACAGGCCGCGACGATCACGGCTACGATTGCTCATGCCGTGCACTTCGCCCATCAGCGTGGCATATTGCACCGAGACCTCAAGCCGGCGAACGTGCTGCTGGACGCTGACGCTCAACCGTTCATTTCTGATTTCGGCTTGGCCAAGCAATTCGAGGATGAAGACGAACTGACGCAGACGGGAGCCATCTTGGGAACGCCGCGGTACATGGCACCCGAGCAAGCGGCCGGCGGAGCCAACCTCACCGTCGCGACAGACGTCTATGGGCTCGGCACGATTCTCTACACGTCGCTCGCCGGCGAACCACCGCACGCGGGGCAAACGGCGCTCGAAACATTGCGGCTTGTAGCGAATCAACCTGCGAAATCACTGCGCGAGAAGCGCAAGGACGTTCCAAGCGATCTCGATATTATCTGTCTGAAGTGTTTGGAGAAGGCGCCGAGTGCTCGCTACGCTTCAGCCCTAGAACTTGCCGACGACTTGGGGCGTTTCCTCCGTCATGAACCGATCGAGGCAAGACCCATCGGACAGTTCGAGCGGTTGATGCGCTGGTGTCGCCGCAATCCGGTTGTCGCGTCGTTATTGTCGGCACTCGTGGTTCTGATGGCGGCAACGACAGTGGTCAGTCTTTCACTCGCACGAAGTGAACATCGAGCAAAGGTGATTGCCGAGGCCAGTGAGCAACGCGAGTATCAATTTCGCCAGCGCGAAGAGCAGGCTCGAAAGGCCACGGCCGCCATCCTGGCCGACTCGTACGCGTCGAAAGGACTTTCGGCGGCGGAACAATCGAACCCTCACGAAGCGTTGCTTTGGTTCGCTGCCGCCGCCGAGCAAGCTCAACACGACACGGCGCGAATGCAAGCGAACCTCAGGCGTTTGGATAGCTGGCGGGAGGACGTCGTCGCACCATCGGCTGTGTTTTGGCTTAAGAATTCGTTCGTTACCGAACTGACGTTTCACGAAAACGGCAGCGTACTGTTGTGCGATGCTGGAACAAAGAGCGTCGTTTGGGATTTTCAGAACGACCGACAATGGCGGCTCTCCGACGTGTCGCCGAAAATCTCGTGCGTGGAACTTTTGTCGAGCCGAAACTTGGTAGCGATTGGCTCGAAAGACGGAAAGCTCATGCTGGCCAATCTGGAATCTCGCCAGTTGGAGCGCCAGTTCGACTTCGATGGAAAGGTACGAAGCATTGAATTCGCCAACGACGGTCGCCATCTTCTCGTTGCAGCTGGCCAGTCCATGCATCTGTTGAATTGTGAGACTTGGCAGTTGACGTCGGAGATCCCGCATTCGTTGCCAGTGGTCTACTGTTCCTTTAGTGCCGCGAGCAATCAATTCCTCACGGTTTCAAGAGGCTCCGGAAAGCCGGTCGGCGAGGTGCGCGTCTTTCGCATTGGCGAAACGGAGCCACTGTTCTCTCCCTTGCCCGGCAATTGCGAGAAAGCCGGAGAGTATCGTACGCCGTTTCAACCGACTTTTGTAAGCAATGACTCTCGGCTGCTCGTCAAGCATTCGCTAGACGAATCGAAGTCAGTTTTCCGTATGTACGACGCAAAAACGGGGAGAAAGCTCCACGACTTTGAAATGGGAGTTTCCAACGCTCTCGTAGTAGCCTCCGATACCAAAACGTTTGTGAACTGCGGTTTCCACTACGCGAGGATTTCGCAGATCCGCGGCTCTCGGAGTTCCCGCCAGTCGAGAACTCTCGACCATCGAGAGCGAATAACGGTTGCAGACTTCAGTCCGAATGGACAACTTGTTGCGACTGGCGGTTGGGACCGAGAAGTTCGTCTTTGGAAAAGGAACATGTCATCGCACTCACCACTTTTCCCAAAAAAGAAACGCAACCCGATCGCGGTGTTGGCTCATCAATCGCGTATTCGTTGCGTCCGATTTTCTGACGACAATCACTTGATGGCGACCGCGCAGTCTGACGGTCTTGTGCGAGTGTTTAAGCTCCCAGTGTCGGCTACTTTCCAGACGAAAATAAGTACCAAAGGACCGACACAGATCAAACTATTGAACCCGGGCGCTGAAACCGATCGAGTCGCAATTGCTGTCACGGGGTCACCGCATCGTAGTTCCTCCCACCAAGTCGCAACGGTCTTCAATGATGATGGGCAACAGTTGCGGGCGAGCGTAAAGGTCGATGGGATTCTGATGGACGCCGACGTGTCTCCTGTGACGAAGCAGATGGTCACGATCTCCGCACCGACCTACCGAAATGAGCAAACGATGTACGCGGACGACGGAAACGCGGGCGAAGTGCAGTTTTGGTCATGGCAGGATGGCACGCCTCAATTCGATAAACTCACGATGCCTGCCGAACCGCGAGCAGTCGCCTATCGACCGGATGGAAGCGAAGCGGCGGTAATGTGTGCTGACGGTCAAGTGCTTGTGGTTGACGCGAGAAAAGGGGAAGTCGTTGCAAAGTTGAAAACCGAATCTCGAAGACTCTCGGCTAACGATTGGCAGGGGCAAGGTAAGGTCCAATATACGAAGGATGGCGAGTCTCTTATCGCACGGGCTCATGGAGTTTGGGTGTGGAACGCGAAAACGAAAAAGTTGCGTTTTTCCAAGAAGAACGCAAATCAACATGTCATCACAATCGACGTATCGAAGGACGGCCGTCGTCTCGCGGTTGCTGGGGGCCGGAACCCGGTCGCTCGCGTGTTTGATTTGGCGTCGGGTGCCATGGTTGGTGATCCGATAAAGCATCCTGATGCCGTGTTCGCAGCCCGATTTAATCCGACTGGCGACCAACTACTTACAGCTTGCCGGGATGGGCAAGCGCGTCTACATGATCTCGAGACGGGCGAACTGGTTCTCCCAGGACTCACCCACGACTCCGACGTCCGGAATGCACGCTTCACACCAGACGGCAACTTTATCCTGACGTTGAGTTTTGATGGCGAGCTCCGAGTTTGGAGTGCCGTCGACGGGCGGCTCGCGTTGCGTCCTCGGCTGGCGAGTGTGCGAGATCGCGCACTGCTGGTTACCAATGATTCTCGCCTAGCGATCGTATCGGGCGACAGCGGCGACATTCGCATCATCCCATTGACGAACATCAATACCCAATCGAAAGACATTCATCAGGCCAAGCTATTGGGCGAACTGCTTTCGAATCAACGTATCCGCGATGGCGGCACGGTGAAACTGACCACCACCGAATGGCTGGAACGATGGAAGCTGTTTACGTCAACGGAAGTAACTCCGAGTGCACGCGTAACCCCAGCTGAGGAAACGATGCGTTAGGCTCCAAAGTTGCTGCTGAGCAGCAAGAAGTCAGCGAAGTCAACGATTCCGTTTCCGTCGAAATCTCCATCTTTCCATCCACCAGGCTGCCCGAAAGAAATCGACATCCTCAGGAAGTCCGCGATTTTGGAGTCGTCTAAGTTGGTGTCGCCCGCAAGAACGCGATTGCGACTCAAGAATGAAGTCGCATCGGCAGAGTCGATGAGTGAACCGTCAATCTCAAGTGTTGCAATCCAAACTACGCATTGGGCGACAGGATTTCTCTTGCGCTAGATCGCTGCGAGCTACGCGATTCGCTAAGCCGCTGAGGTTGCATCATTTGCGCCAAGAAGCTTGGGAGAGGGGAATGAGATGTAATCTACAACTTTGAAACCTTTCAACGGAATCTTGCGGGTGCGAACCCCGTCCAGTAGAGCCTGACTAGCAACTGGAAGTGAGTCTTGCGTGGGGTCTGGGTAACCGGCACTGCGAAGCGTAGACAGCGAATCCGAAAGCCATGCTATTGAGCGTCGAAAGACTCAACCGTGGGAGCCCTCGCCGTATGATGACCGGGGGCCACGCTGCCGCACTTCATGGTCTGGTGCAAGCAGTCCTGCCGGCGTCGGTTTGGAACATGTGCAAACGGAATGATTGAGGTTCCCCAGGAACTTGGGAGATCCTGTTGCTTCCTCGGCAACATCCGGATGGAGACACCGGGTTATCAACTCCAGGCTTTGGCGGCGCACTCGTCCGTCAAGGAGCGAATACAACGAGTGCAACCGAGGTATCGCCAAGCGAAGGAAACGAAGTGCGGCGAGATGAGTATCAGGAAGTCATAGCGTCTTGATAGTACCGTTGAAGCTGGCGAACTTCACCCCGTTGGAGCCAGTGGAGGGAAGCGAGACGTCGAATCATGGAACCGTCTTTGGGACACACGGCGAATGCCTCGAAATTCGACAGACGTGTTAACGAAACAGAGACGGATAGCTTTTCTGGCGAGACAGTCTCCAGAGATGGCCTTCACTTCGTTGGCCTACCTGATGGACATGGAATGGTTAAAGGAAGCATATCGCCGTACGCGTAAGGACGGTGCTGTTGGTGTCGATGGAGTGACTGCGGAAGAATACGAACAAGACTTGGAGGGCAACCTTCAAAGCTTGCTCGACCGTGCGAAGTCCGGCACTTACAAAGCTCCGCCCGTGCGACGGGTGCACATTCCGAAAGGCGGCTCCACCACGGAGACTCGTCCACTCGGAATTCCCACCCTGGAGGACAAAGTGCTCCAACGTGCGGCGGTCATGTTGCTGGATCCAATCTACGAGCAGGACTTCTTGGACTGTTCGTATGGATTCCGGCGTGGTCGCTCAGCGCATGACGCGTTGGACTCCTTCCGAAACCAAACGATGAACTGTCGACCGAAGGGTGTAACCGTTCTTGAGGTCGATATCCGGAAGTTTTTCGACAATCTGGACCATCAACATTTGAGACAGTTTCTCCGACTGAGGGTGCGTGACGGCGTGCTGTTACGTCTGATCGACAAGTGGTTAAAAGCTGGTGTGCTGGAGGACGGTAACGTGAGTTATCCTGATTCTGGCTCGCCCCAAGGTGGTGTTGTTTCACCCCTGATTTCGAATGTGTTCTTGCACTACGTGCTTGATCTTTGGTTCGAACAGGATGTGAAGCCACGACTAAAAGGACATGCGTTCCTCATCCGCTACGCGGATGATTTCGTGATTGGCTTTCGCGATCCTCGCGACGCCAAACGCGTAAAGGAAGTCCTTTCGAAACGCCTTGGTAAGTTTGGTCTGACTGTTCACCCGACCAAGACGAAGATCGTTCCGTTTCGTCCGCCGTCCTCACGGATGAAGGATGACGACGAGTATCGTCCTGGAACGTTTGACCTTCTTGGATTCACTCATTACTGGGCTGTTTCCTTGAAGGGTCACTGGGTGGTCAAATTGAAGACTGCTAAGGATCGCTTTACCCGAGCGGTTCGAAGTATCGACCACTGGTGCCGAGACAATCGGCATCTCCCGATCAGCGAGCAACACAAGAAGTTGAATGCGAAGCTGCGTGGCCACTACGCGTACTATGGAGTAACGGGTAACTCTCCAGCGCTGACACGATTTCTTCATGAGGTCGGACCGCGTTGGCGACGGTGGCTCAATCGTCGCAATCGCATCCGTTCGATGACGTGGGAAAAGTTCCTCGCTATCCTCGAACGTTATCCACTTGCTCCTTCCCACGCAGTGCGCTCACAACTTCGATACGCAGCGAAACCATGATTTGAGGAACCGTATGCTCTAATGCGGGCACGTACGGGTCTGTGGGAGCCGTGGGTGAGCAATCACCCATGGCCACCTGGTCCTCGGAGCTTATGTTTTGGCGAAACTATCAGCGGGAGAGTCACCTTGGATCCAACTGCGTTCGAGGTGTCAAACTGCAGCGGTGTCCCCAAGTTCCAAAGTCCGGCGGCATCATGCTGATGGCAAGTCCGAAGAACTTTCGCGGAAGCTGAAGGCACAACCGCAAATACGGCGCCTTTGTTTCCAATCCTTTCGGTCGAAAGGCTATGAAGCAAGGCGAAAAGAGTTCCGTTTCGATTGCGCCGGGGCAGAAAATGCGGATCACTTTCGGTGCCATGGTTCACGCCATCGAGAATTCAATGCCGAGGCTGAGTACGAAGCGTTCAAGAACGTAATTGATTGAATGAGAATGCTTGCTGGCAGGCGGTTCTCCATTGATGGTAAAATGTTTCGCAATCGATCCAACCAAGAGGTAAGCCATGGCCAACTATCTTTCGCAAAACTGGCTGCTTAATCGTCGTCATGCGCTTCGAGGATTGGGAGTCACCATGGCGTTACCGCTGTTGGAATGCATGCAGCCGCTGCGGGCGGCGGAGCAAGCCCATGATCGAGCACGTCGCAGCATCTTTGTTTATCTGCCAAACGGGGTGAACACGAACGACTACGAGATGAAATCAACGGGCCGCGATTATGAGCTGTCGCGAATCCTCCGTCCGCTTGAGCAGCATCGCGAACAGATCACTCCGATCAGCGGGCTCTATCACCCGAACTCATTCGGCATTGCACACAACGCGACACGAACGTGGCTGACCGGTGCCAAGCATGGCCCGAACGATCGCAACTCGATCTCGGTCGATCAGTTGATGGCACAGGTTGCCGGACCGAAGACGCGTTTTCCGTCACTCGAATTGAGCAATCAGGGGCAGCCGCTTTCGGTAAGTGCCGATGGCATTGCGTTGCCAGCGGAACGGAATCCGGCGGTCGTTTTTCAAACTTTCTTCACCGAGCCAGCGGACGGTATTGCCAAACAGCGCCGAGCACTCCAGCGAAAGCAGAGTATCCTCGATTTGGTCTTGGGTGACGCCAAGTCGCTTTCGAACAAGTTGGGTAAGAGCGATCGAGGGAGGCTCGACCAGTACCTTGGTTCGGTACGTGAGATCGAGGTTCGCACGAAACGAACGGAAGAGTGGCTTGAAATGCCAAGGCCGAAGATCGAACCCGACGTCGCCGCGAAACTAAATCGCGACATTGAACTCAAGCGACTCGGCGAGTACCTACGGACGATGTACGACATTATCGTGTTGGCGTTTCAAACGGATATGACTCGCGTCGTGACCTTCAACACGGGGAACGAAGGTACTGGTCCTTCCATTCCGGAAATCGGCATCAATCGAGATCGCCACTCGCTGTCGCACCACAACGGCGACAAGGAGTTGTTGGATCAGCTAACACGCAGTGACGAGTTCAACGTGCGTCAGTTTGCATACTTCCTCGATCGGCTTACCAAGGTTAGCGATGCGGACGGACCACTGATTGATTCGACGGTGGCGCTGTATGGAAGCGGTCTCTCGTATGGAAATAGCCACGGAACAACGAGTCTGCCGTTGGTGCTGGCCGGCGGGAAGTCGCTTGGGTTTAAGCATGGTGCTCACGTGGACTTCAACCAACAAATTAAGCACTTCAAAGGCTACGGCGACGGGATTCGCATCTACCACAGTCCTGTCAATGAGAAAGCTCATTTCAGCAATCTGTTGATGACGATTGCTCAAAGCGTTGGGGTGGAGACGGATTCGTTTTCCGACTCGAACGGTGCCGTGTCCGAGGTGCTCTCGTGATGTCGAATGTTTGTAGTACCGACTCTAGCCGGAATCAGGCTTTGCTACGATTCATTTCCATTACTGTTTTCTTCCTTCTTGTAAGTGGAGGTCTCGCGGGCGCAGTCACGGACGACATCAAAAACCACGTCCCCAAACCCGGCGCCTTTCCACCGAAGGGCGCTGGCATCCACATGTCCGGCGACCTTGTCTTCAGCGAACCGTTCAACCGTCGTGGAGGCCTTCGCAACGGCGATGGCACGACGGACCCGCGGCGGCATTATTTCGCGATGCTGCCGTACGGCACCGTTTGGTACCACGGAGCTCCCGCCGACATCCGCGACATCCCTCACGGCACTCACATGCATGGTCGATTCCTGTTGCCGATGGAGGGCGAAGAGGAAACGATTCCGCCACTCACGGAACAGCAACTTAAGCGATATCCACTCGCACGCTACAACCATGCGTTCCGCCTCGAGGACGACGTTAGCTTTTACTCGCGACAGGATCGGTCATGGAAAGTGCTCGGTACCGAACAAGGTGGCGGACCAGCACCGCGACTAAAACTATCGGTCGAGCCCGTTGGCCCAGAGATCGAAGGCGGCATCAACAAACCGGCGCTCTTCGATATCGATGAGTCCACGCGAATTTGGAAAGGCGCAAAGCTGGTTGGCATGGATCAGCTCGAAAAGGGCGCAGAGGTCCAAGTCAATCTAACGTGGGGACCTTTTGCCAGTTTGGCGACAACCGACATTTGGCTCGACAAAGAGAGTTTGGACGCCTGCAAGGAAATCCAGAGGCAGCGTCATTTGCGTTTGATCCGATCTCGGTTTTTGCCGGGTTGGGTAGACGCTGTGAAGAACAACGACACGGGTGGTGGTGAGCTGACGGTCACGCTGTTCGCTGGCATGGACCCGGTACTCTACGAGGAGATTCACAAGTCAAAACCAAGAATCTGCGATGCGGAAATGTCGCTGCGAACGTGGGCCTATCACGCCGAGTACGCTCCGCACGCTAACAAACTCGAGTGGAAGAAAGCTGAAAATCCACCACCGGGAAGCAGCGGAATTCAGGTGCGATTGCGTGTTCCGCAGATGCTCGACGGGTTTCGCCCCGGTCGTGTTGTTCGATTGAAGGGTTCGTGGACGTACGTGCTGCTACCGTTTGATGAGTGGTTAGTGACGCCGGAAGATTTTGAACGAGCGTCGAAGTTGAGGTTGCCATGAGTGCGAAGGCATGCGTGATTGGTAACGGAAGCCGTCAGGACTGTCGATGGTTTCGGATTGCGGTGCGTAGGCCGGATCAAGGACGCATCCACTGCCGGAGCTTCCCCAACGCGGACGATTTTCGTGCCGACGTTACACACTTGGTCAAACGGTTTGTTGCGTCCGATGCTCCGGCAATAGCAGCGTTGGCTCGGTCCGGCCTACTGATAATCGCGACATCAAAACGCGTTCGCGAGAAACGGTCCTCGTCGCAGTCTTGCCCCGTTCTTTGTTCCTCGCTCACACGTCGGATTGCGATTTCCATGTTCGTGACAATTCTTTTCGCCGCTGGGATCGCAACTGCGGAAGAGCCGACTTTCGACACAACAACAAATGCCTTCCTGAAAAAACACTGCCTGCGTTGCCATAGCGATTCAAAACAAGAAGGCGACTTTCGCGTTGACTCACTCGACCGCGACTTTTCCAATCCTGTTGCGGCTCAGAAGTGGAGCGAAGTACTCTTCCGCATCAACGCGGGCGAGATGCCTCCTCCCGATGAAAAGCAACCGAACTCTAAAGAGATCGGACACGTCGCGGACGTGATCTCGAAACAAATCCGCGATGGCGCAGCAACCCGCATGGCGAAACGCGGCCCTGTCCAACTCTATCGGCTCAGCCGTTCGGAGTACGCGCACACGGTCTACGATCTGCTCGGAGTTGTCTTTGATGTGGAAGCACCGGGCGCATTCAATGAAGACCCGCGTTGGCAGGGCTTCGATCGTGTTGGGGCGTTGCTTTCTGTCGCTCCGTCACATGTTGAACGATACTTTGCTGCGGCGAATACGGTTGTCGAACAAGCGTTTCCGGAAAAGCCCGTCTCTTCGAAGACTGTTCGCAAACACGTTGGCGGCGGAGCGGAAAGTGATGGCAAGCGGCGACTATTACAGCTTGGCGAAGGATGGTCGTTCTCAATTGCTCATCCCGGTCGTTACCGCATTCGAGTGCGAGCCAGCGGTTTACCAGCGTTCACGGGAAGAGCTCCGCGGTTGTCTCTTTGGCACAAGCATCACAAGCGATCGTTCGGTGATCGCACGCTGGATGCAGCCGAAGATGCTCCTCAAACGCTCGAGTTTGAGGGTCTTTTTCCAGCGGCACAGTATGAAATTCGCAACCACGCCCGCACGAAGAAGCACGCGAATGGTGGTATCCAACTGTTCCGCAACGAGGTGATCGATGCCGAGCAAGGGCTGGCCAGTTTGACCGGACGCGAACGCTCACCGTGGACGAAGGTGATCGATGAGAACGGAAAGCCAACGACGCCACTGTTGTTGATCGACTGGGTGGAAATCGACGGTCCGTTGCTCACGGAAGCAGACAATGCCAAACGCAGCAACGTGATACCTGAAGGTGACGCCGAACGAGCCGAACAGCGCGCAGACCTGCAACGATTTGCCGAACGAGCCTGGCGGCGTCCGGTTACGCTTGACGAGATCGAACCCTACGTTCAACTTGTGGCCGCAGAACGCGAAGCTGGCGAGTCATTCCGTGACGCCTATCGCTCGGCTTTGGCTGCCATTCTGGTGTCTCGTAGCTTTTTCAATCTGGAGCAAGGTTCGCCCAACGAAAATCGCCGGCACCTGACCGACTTTGAACTCGCCAGTCGCCTTTCCTATTTCCTTTGGAGCTCGATGCCGGATGACGAACTACTCAACGCGGCCCGAGACGGAAAGCTAACGTCGCCCAAAGGTTTGTCCGAGCAACTGGAACGCATGTTGGTCGATTCCAAAATCGATCGCTTCCTCGACTCGTTTCCCAAACAATGGTTGCAGCTGCACCGCGTCGGCATGTTTCAGCCAGACCCGGGACTCTACCCGAACTACGGCCCGGATTTGGAAGAGAGCATGGTGCGTGAAACCACCGAGTACTTTGCCGAGATGTTTCGCAAGAACCTGCCGCTACGTGAGGCAATCGATTCTAACTGGACGATGCTCGACCGACGGCTCGCGCTTCACTATGGTGTTTCTCAGCCAGCGACGCCAACCATGAGCCGCGTCGAAGTGCCCAGTGATTCCGGACGAGGCGGTATTCTAACGCATGCCTCCACCCTTTCGCTTACGTCCGATGGAACTCGCCACCGTCCGGTCCATCGCGGCGCGTGGTTGTCCGAAACGATCCTCGCATACACTCCGCCGCCACCGCCTCCGAACGTTGATCCGCTCGAACCCGTTACGGTGAGCGAAACGAAAACCACAATCCGTTCCAGGCTGGAGGCCCACGCGACCGATGCGAATTGCGTCTCATGCCATGCAAAGATCGACCCGTTCGGACTGGCATTTGAGAACTTCGACGCCATCGGTCGTTGGCGAGACGTCGAACGCGTCGAGGGAGGTCAGGGCGACAATCCGCCAGTCGATGCGTCCGGTACACTTCCCGATGGGCGTACGTTTTCTGGCCCTCGAGAATTCAAAAAGCTACTCGCGGCAAATGAAAAACGATTGGCCTACGCATTCGTAGAGCAATTGGCTACGTACGCTCTCCGCCGAGTCACGACGATCGACGACGAAGAGCAACTGCAAGCCATCGTTAACTCTGCAAAGGAAGATGGCTACGGTGTACGGACATTGATTCGCGCACTGGTAACATCAGAATTGTTCAGGCAACGATAGGCGGCAATCCACTACCAGAAAGAAGAACATGAAACGACGGCCACACTCCTACGCATTCTTGATCCTGTGCTTGATTGTTGTATCCACCGCGCGTGCGACCGACGAAGAAGCAGCGAAAGTGTCGCTTCGGGTAGCGACGGCTCAGATTCCGGTAACGAACTCGATTTCGGATAACAGTGCCACGATTCATCGCGCGTTGGATGTCGCCATCGAAGAAAAGGCAGACATCCTGCTGACGCCGGAAGGTTCACTGAGCGGCTACACGCCGAAGTTTGACCAAGCGGAGGTCGAAAAAGAGCTCGCAAAGATCATCAAGCGAGCCAGCGAAGCGGGTGTCGCGTTAGCTTTGGGAACGTGCTACGTCGAACCGGACGACAAGAAGTGCTACAACCAAATCAGGTTCTACGATAGCTCCGGAGAATTTCTTGGGTTTCACACCAAGACGCTGTTGTGCGGAAGCTTCTCAGAGCCACCGCAGGGTGAGATCAACGACTATGCCACGCGACCGCTACGCACCTTCGAAATCAAAGGCATACGCGTTGGGGGACTGATCTGCAACGACATGTGGGGCAATCCACAGTGCACTCCGATGTCCGATCCACACTTGAGCCAGAAGCTCTCGAAGGCCGGAGCGCAGATCATCTTCCTTGCGATCAACGGCGGTCGTGATGGCGGCAAATGGTCCGAAGAGGTTTTCTGGCCGTACCACGAAACCAACATGCGCATGCGAGCTGCGGCGGGTCGCGTCTGGGTCGTCAGTGCGGACAATTCATTTCCGCACACGGTTCCCTGTTCCGCACCATCAGGTGTGCTGAAGCCCGATGGTCAATGGGCCAAGCAGTCTCCTCGCAAGGGCGAACATGTGACGGTTCATACGATTGAGCTCGCGCGCAAACGCTAGTTAGTTGACGAACAGTCGTCGCAAGACTTTCGGTGCGTCATGACTGGTTACCGGAAACGGCTACTCCTGAGACGACTCACGGCTGAGCGTTCCTTGCCACGATTCGTACTCGCGGAGACATTCGGCCTCGCTCACAAACTTCTTCCAAACCAATCTTCCACGATATCCATACTCTCGTTCCTCTTCGACATTGTGGATGACGTATTGGAAATCCCAAGCCGGTTTGCGCTGTTGGTCTTTGACCTTGAACTTAAACAGGCTAAAGCGAATTTCGTCGTCCTTCGAGTAAGAACGGTCGAATATCAGCATAAGCGTCATGTCGTTCGCCACTCGTCCAAAGTAAAACGGTTTTGTGAAGCGAGGCCAGTCGTAGCTCCAGACGTTTAACTTGAAGTTGTGGTCCGAGTCGCACTCCAGCGGCGGCGCGGAGATGTGCCGTTAGGTACCGCCACCGACGTAGTCAGGATGCGTCTTTGAAGCAGGCGCCGATATCCACTTTTCGCCAGCCCCAAGCTTGATAGGGCAACCCTTACTGCCCTATGTGTTTGCGCCTGACAAATACCCTCAACTTAAAAAAGAAATGCTATCCCATTTGGAAAAACAGGTGGGCCGCAGAACGGTCCAAGAAGAAAGCACGAACCCTCGACGCAGGTGACGGCTTGAGGTGGTCTGGGTTTCACGGGCACGCCACCACCTTATCTTAAAGAAAGCTGCAGTGGCGATTCACGGAGGAACTGATAGCCAAACGGAATGGCAGCAAGAAAACGGAAAAAGACAAAGGGACGTCAAGCTTTCGAGGGCCTGTAAGGAAGATTGTGTGCTGACAATGAAATTGAGCGGCCAGGTAGGCCCAAAACTAGCGAAGCTGTCACGAGCCGCCATCTGTGCTTGGCGTATCTTTCTTAGGCATGACAGGTTCACATTGAGACGAGATATAGAATCTTCTAGCCAAAGTGCCACCGATGACGCCAAGAAGCATGGCGGTTACTGAGTAGCTGATGCGAAAGAACTGTTCCGTTGGGCGGGCTCGGATGATGCCCATCGGTGTTTCCATGTAATAAGCTGTGTTGGGGTCAACTTGGGTATGTCCCAGTGATTCGGCCATCATCCAGATAAGCATTGCCGAAGCTGAGAAAGGTGGGAATGGCAACCATCCGTCTATGAGAAGCAGATAGCCCCATCCGAATACTGAAAAACCCGTCCAGAACGCTCGTTTCGGCTGCTTGAGATAGATTGCGGCGACGACCGCAGTAAATAGGACGAGAACCACTCCGGTTGAAATCGCCGAAGCCCAAAGCGAGTTGGCATATTTCAGTGCAGCCGCGGATATGGCTATACCGCTGACGGCGACAAAGAGCTGACGAAGACTGAACTTTGAATCTGCCATACTAGCCCGAGAGTTCTGTTGCACATGTACGTGCCATGCGTTACCGAATAGCGTTGGCATCTCGCTATCTGAATCTTGGCAGTCTAGCAGTTAGTCTAAATCCCAACGGTCCGTACTGCACTTTTAACTCAGGAGAGTCTTGTGAAGTTCAGTTTTAATTTACTCGCGATTGCAATCATTTTTGGGATGCCGATTGTCGCCTGCGGCCAACAAGATGTACCTTTGACTTTTGACCTAATGAGTATCGAGGCGCCCGCCGGACCACTGGCGAGGATTGAATTCGAATTCTTGCCAGCGAGTAATACGGCAGTTGTAGGCTTTGAGCTATTTGAAGGCGCAGCGAATGCATTGGGATTACCTGCTGGCGAGTACCCTGGCCAATTCGAACAAATGGCAAGCCAAGGAGGGCTTTTCATGATTGCTGATGATTTAAGCCTAAGGGGTGGCGATGATGTGAACGGAAGGTTCGCCCACATGATCGACATCGATCCTCTGCCAAGCTCTCTTCCTGAGCTGCAGAATGCGAAGTCGTCGTTGCTCAATGTCTACGCGACAGACGGCCCTAATGACTCGATTTATTTTCAGTTCATTACAGAACTCAATGAATTGAAGCGAGTTACCGTATCTGGAGACTGGCAGCCCGTTCCGGAGCCTGGCTTGAATACGCCATGGCATCTTGCGATTGCAGCGACAATGCTACTTAACTTTCGGAAGTGTCGCAGGAATCGATCGATGAATGGAGTCAAGGCCATGGCATTTTCCATAGGAAAAAGAATACCGACGCTGGCTTGCGTAAGAGGGCAAACCGAAACCACGGATGAGGATTAACGGTCGTGAAACGTAACGCAAATCGAATTCGGTACGTGAATCACGTTTCGTGTAAATGTCAGGCGTCCGGTATTGGGGTCCACCCTAAAAACCGAAACCGTTGATGACTCTGCGCCGGCGGCCAACAGCCATTTTCCGGTCGGATCAATTCCGAAGTTTCGTGGCCAACTGCCTCGAATGGGTTCTCTTTCGACAAAGGTAAGTTCGCCAGTGCTTTCGTTGACACTGAAAACGGTGATCACATCATGGCCGCGGATTCCAGCGTAGACAAATTTACCGTTGGGATGAATTCGGATTTCAGAGCCGGATGTAAGCACCTCTTTCACTTCACTTTTCGGCAGTGCTTCGATCGTTTGCATTGCCTCGAGTGTTCCCGCCGATTCGTCATATCGAAATTCTGTGACGGTGAGCCCCAACTCATTGATCACATATGCCCACTTTCCGTTTCGATGAAACTTCAGATGGCGAGGACCGTCGCCAGGCGGTACGCTTCCTTTGCCATGCGGTGTCAAAGTATGAGCTGTGCTGTCTAATCGGTAGATGACCACTTCGTCTAATCCCAAATCGGGGACAACGACGAACTGGTCATCGGGCGTCACGCCAATCCAATGCGGATGTGGCTCCGACTGTCTCGACTTGTTCACGCTGCTTCCTTGATGCTTAATCTGAGAAACAGGTGGCAGAATCTTTCCTGTTTCATCAATCGGAAAAGATGCTACTGAGCCTCCGCCGTAGTGCGCCACTAAGAGTGTGCGTTCATCACCACTGAGTGAAATATGCGTGCCTTTGCCGCAACCTGAGTTTGCGGTGCCTAACAGCGAAAGGTTTTTCTCGCTGTCGATTTTGTAAACTGCGACGTTGTCTTCGCCGGCGGAAGCGTTGCCTAGCGTGTATAGCAGTGTGCCGGCGGAGTTGACACACAAGAAACCCGGAGACTTAATCTCCGCCGCCGCCTCGGCCTCCGAGAGCTTCCCACTTTCTTGATCCAAAGTCGCTCGGTAGATCGCCGACCCGCGAGTTCCAAACCAAACGGTAACGGATTGCTCAGCCTGCGATTCGACACTCATACAGATTCCTAATAACAATACTATCGTGCGCATGATGTTGTTTCTCCATGGATCGCGTATCTTACTGCCGCGAAACCTCACTGGCCATTCACGATCGATAATTTCGCCGCGTTTTTGATTCCGTTCATCGTTTTACGAATTAGCAACGAGGAACGTCTATTGCTTGGCGATCCAGAATACGGACGTTGCTGCGCGGTAACTCGCTCGCGACTTCTACCGGGTGTTTGGTAGCGTCGTCGCTCTGAGCAGTCTCGCGTTGAAATCTACATCTCGACTTCAAACCCGCTTCGGTAATCGCGCGAGACAAACTTTTGAGCCATCGCGTTGTCAACGATTTTCTCGTTGTGCGGATCCCAACGTAAAGTTTGTCCCAGTCGAACCGCGATCGCGGCCAAGTGACAGGTCGAGAGTGCTCGATGGTGACTGAATACGTCTGAAATCGGTTCCTTCTTTTCAGTAGCGGCCTCAAAGAAATTCCGGAAATGGTCAACCAGTGGTCGATCTTTGTAGACTTTTTCTAGAGCACCGTCAGGCAGCGGACGAGTTTCCAATTCCTCCGCGGCCTTGCCAGTCAAGCGACCGCGGTTCACGGCGATGCGACCTTCCGTTCCCTCGAAGAGTATGCCATTGCTTCCGTCGTGTCGAATATTCAGTTCGACGCCGTCATCGAATTCTGTCTTGACCAAGAACTCTGTTGCTGTGTTGTACTGAGAGTTATCTGTTGGGTATCCGTCTTTGAATTCGACCGGATGTTTTGCGTGCACGGGATCGATCGAGATGGGGCCCGTTTCTGTTTTTCCCAGTGCCCATGTCGCAATGTCGACGTGATGTGCGCCCCAGTCAGTAAGCTTCCCTCCGGAGTATTCATACCACCAACGAAATTCGTAGTGAGATCTGGACCAATGTTTGGTCTCGTTGTTGTTTCCTGGTTTAGATCGATAGGACGTAACAGGCACGGGCCCTTGCCACAGATTCCAATCAAGACCTTTTGGCGCGTCAGCGTTTGGCAAAGAAGGACTAGTTGGTGCTCCGCCAACGCTGCACGTCGCTTTTTTTACTTCACCAATGCGGCCATCACGAATCATTGCGATCGCGCGAAGGAAGAGAGGGTTGCTGCGTTGTTGCGTACCGATCTGCACAATCTTGCCCGTCTTGCGACAGACTTCCGACATCTTGCGGCCTTCGTCGATAGTCAGCGTCATGGGCTTCTCGCAGTAGACATCTTTGCCTGCCAACATCGCCTCGATCGCAACTTTGGCGTGCCAGTGCTCGGGCGTTGAGATGTGCACGATGTCAATATCGTCGCGATCAATTACGGCGCGATAGTCAGCTGACTTACTTACATCGGAGCCCGTCCATTCTTTGGCGATTGCTGCGGCCAATTCGGTGCGAGTTGCGTCGGCGTCGCAAACAGCAACATAGTCACCGTACTTGCGCATATCAGGTGCCGAGCCGTGAGGTCCGTCAATGCCCGTGGCCTTCTGACACCAGCGGCTTCCCGTTCCCACAGCTGCGATCCGTGGTCGATTGTTGGCGGCGAGAAAACCGTGAGCTCTTTGAGTGCGCGATGTTAAGATTGCCGCGCCGCCCCAGGCTAAAGTGCTCTGCAGCATTCGACGACGAGATACAGATTTTCGATTCGACATGCCAATCACCTGACTTAGAGCTTTTTTGAGGCGGAAATCGCTATCTTGTCGCCAATTTGCGCCGCCAGCAACCCAGTTATTTTCATTTTTATTTTGGCTGCGGCCGCGGCAATAGTAACGACATTTAAATCGTTCGTCTTCGAGGCTAAATGCTGCTAGTATCTGACGATGGTATGTAACACATCAAGAAGGTCTAACAGCATGACTCGGTACGCAACAGTTTTTCTCCTCGCAGGAATCACCTGCGGTATGTCTTTCGCGGATGACAGTCTTTGGACTGGAGCGGTTGACAACGACTTCCTCAATGCAGCCAACTGGGAAGGTGGCGTGCCGGATATGGATGACGATTTAGCCGTCATCAACAACGGAGCGAACCTTCCCGTAGTCATCCCAGAATCAGCCGAAACTATCACGATCGGAGGTTTTCAGCTCGGAAGGAGCGGTGAGACGGGTGGACATGTTATTCAAAACGGTGGCACGTTGATTGTGGCTCCATTTGGTCTGGAAGGATTACCTACGGACTTCGAATTCAAAAGTCACATCGGTGACCAGGGCACGCTCGACTCAAGTTGGATCATGAACAACAACGCGGTACTACTTTACGACGGTCCAGCAGATGCCGATGGATTCGGTCTCGACGCGGCAGGCGAGAATGAGTTCGATCTCGAAATCGGCGCCCAAGCGGGTGAGGCAATGGGTCGACTTGAGCTTCACGACAACGCTGTTCTAAGAGTTTCAGATGACCTCAAGATTGGCGCCGAAGACAACGGCAACGGCTTTGTATTGATCGACGGCAACGCAACCGCATCGATGGGTAGCGGCATTAGTGTTGGGGAGAGGGAAAACGGCCACGGCGTCTTAGAAATCGCCGGCAACGCGTTGGTTGTATCGGGCAATAGTGCCGGACCAGGTCAAGCTGACGCTGGATACACTGACGAAGGTTATTTGACGCTCAGTACGAACGCGACTGGAACTGCAACCGTCTCAGTTTCAGATTCGGCACGTCTTTATGCTCGTACTCTTCAGCAGCGTGATGGCGTTTCAAATCTAACCGTTGGCGATTCGGCTCAGTTTCATGTCTTTGATGTTTTCAACTTCGAAGAACCCGATCTGGGTACGGCCACTGTGCTTGGATCAACCGGCGGTGCACAGCGCACAAGCGTAATCGGTGCAAATCCATCTGCCGACATCACGATCACGATCAAAGATGACGGAGCCGTGAGCATTGACAGTGACCTTGACGACAGCTCCTGGAATGGACTTGCAATGTCTGGCGGAACGAATCGCGGTGATAACGCGGACGGCGGAAGATCACTTATTGAAGTTCAAGACCGAGGTAGCTTCATCGTTCAGCAAGATCTGAACATGACGATTGGGACCGGCATTGATGCAGCGTCTACACTGAGAGTTACTGGTCCAGACGCACAAGTTGCCATCAACGGCAACCTCTACATGGCACTGGACCCGAACGGTGACTTTAACGACGGTGACGCAACGATCCATGCCGTGATTACCGGAAATTCCCACGGCACAATTGCTGTTGGTGGAGAGGCGGACATTTCGAACGGGTTGCTCGCGGTCGAACTATCTGGATATCAACCGCGCGGGGGAGAAACCTACACGCTCCTGGCAGCCGACAGCCTGGTCGGCGACAGTTTCTTGGATGTCGACCTATCGATGGCGGAGTTGCCGGAAGGACTCGATTGGTTGCTTAGCCTTGATGACAACGCCGTCATGTTGACCGTGGAAGGCATGCTGGAAGGAATCCTAGGTGACTTTAACTCTGTGGATGGCCTCGACCTAGCTGACCTGGATCTGTTGGTTTCTGCAGTTCAGGCGGGTACGGACATGTCGTTCGATCTTAACGGAGACTCGACACTCGAAGCGGCTGACATCGCAGCATGGCTTGAATTGAAATCGGAGGCCGACGGAGGAACATTCCTACCGGGTGATACAGATTTAGACGGTATGGTCGCATTTTCTGACTTCCTTCAACTGTCGAATAACTTCGGTGACGTTTCAGGCACATGGAGCCAAGGAAACTTCGACGGTGTAGGTGGAACTGCTTTTGCGGACTTCCTGGCACTTTCGGAGAACTTTGGTGCGGGACAGGGAGCGTTGGCTTCCGTCCCTGAACCGAACTCGGGATGTTTTCTAGTTGCTTTCGTCTTTGCAGGGCTTTGTTGCCGACGCAATCGACAAAGCTAATCTCGATAGCAACAGATGAGATGGAGTCCCTAGTTTGATTCTTGGTCGATAGGTTCAATGAGTTCGACGCGATTTCCGAATGGATCACGAAACTCGAACCGATCGAAACCTGGAATAGGGACTCCGTCAATCACTTCGACGTCAATTGCAGCGAGCTTGCTACGCCATAGATGAAGATCACGCACCTCGTACGCGATGTGCGCTTTCGTTTTTGCTCGATCGACACCGTCTTCGATGCCAACGTGCACACTATGGCTTCCGACGGCCAGCCAAAATCCCCCGCGGCCTTGAAGGCTTTTCGGCTTTGGAACTTCTTCGAGACCCAGAACACCGCAATAAAATTCTCGACACGCGTCGACTTTTTTGGGAGGAACGGTGATTTGTGCGTGATGCAGTCCGGTAATCATTTTCGACCTTCTTTACTTAGGCGATCAAATCCTCAATGACTTTCCCGCCGAACTGACTTAGCTGCTTGAAGCGTCCTGCATGATAGAAGGTCAATCGGTTGTCGTCTAAACCTAGAAGACGTAACAACGTCACGTGTAAGTCGCGGACATGATGTACGTTTTCGACAGCTTTGGCGCCCGTTTCGTCGGTGGCACCAATCGTGTGACCAGCGTTGCAACCGCCTCCCGCAAGCCACACCGTCATCGCTGATGGATTGTGATCACGTCCATAAGCTGTTCCGCCCCGTACGCCGTTATCAGGCGATCGCCCAAACTCACCACACCATACGATCAACGTACTGTCGAGCAACCCACGCTGTTTCAAATCGGAGATCAACGCGGTGATCGGTTGGTCAACGGCCTGGACGAGGTTGCGGTGAGCTCGAGCAATGTAGTCGTGGCTGTCCCACGTTCCATGATACAGCTGAACGAATCGCACGCCCTTCTCGATTAGCTTCCGCGCCAACAAGCACTTTCTGCCGAACTGGTCGGCGGGTTTCGAGTCTATTCCGTATTGCTCGAGCGTCTTTTTTGATTCGCCCTCGATGCTAAGCACGTCGGGAATCTGTGTTTGCATCCGATAGGCCAATTCGTACGTTTGCATTCGCGCTTGAAGGTCGGTATCGCTCGGATGGTGTTCAGCGTGTTTCGAGTTTAGTTGCTGCAGCAGGTCGAGGTTTTTTCGCTGTCGCTGCGCAGTAAAACCTGCGGGCGGTTGAAGGTCGAGAATTGGAGATCCTTTGGGGCGAAGCGGCGTGCCTTGATAGTCTGCTGGGAGAAATCCGTTGCTCCAGTTTGCGGCGCCACCTTGCGGGTACGAAACCGATGGCAGCACGACGAATCCCGGCAGGTTATCGTTCATCGAACCCAAACCGTAATTCACCCACGCTCCCATCGCAGGTTCACCGCCGAAGCGGTTTCCGCAATTCATTTGGTACATCGCCGTCGGATGATTGACACTATCGACTTGGCAGCCGCGATAAAAACAGATGTCATCTGCAACGCCCGCTAGGTGCTCCCACGTTTCCGCCATGTCCGCGCCACTTTGACCCGCTTTACGAAACTGAAACGGACTTTGAACATAGTAGCGTTTGCCGCTTTCCATCGCGGACTTTTGCTTACCCGCACGTACGAACTCTTGCAGGTGGAGTTCTGACAATTTCGGTTTGGGATCGAACGTATCGATGTGGGAAGGTCCGCCCTCCATCATCAGGAAGATGCAGTTCTTTGCCTTCGACGCAAAGTGCTGCTCGCGTTTTTTGTAGGGAGTTTCCCCAGACTCGTCTGCCGCCAATTCACTGGCCATCATCGCGGTAAATGCGTGGCTTCCCAATGACGCGCCTAGACCGTAGAGAAAGTCACGTCGAAACATTGTTGGCATTCTCCTTCGTCGTTAGTAGACGTAAACGAATTCGTTGGAGTTGAAAATGACAAGACAAATGTCCGACAAGGCTCGAACGTGCACTCCCACGTCTGCCGGTTGCAGGTCAGGTTCAAAATCGTCGTAGCCGAACAACCGTTCCGCAAACGAGAATTGTTCGCCTGTGTTTTCTTCGATCGCATCACGGACGACTTCACGAGGCGGTGTGAATTGTTTCGGTGGATCAGCGTTTGCTAAGTCTCGTTCAATCGTGCGCCAGTGTTCTAGGCAAGTTCGTAATTCGTCTGGACTCGGTGGACGAGAATACGCGAGTAGAAAGATCTTGCGCACCGCTGCTTCGTCGGAATCAGTTTCGCTGACAACGCGATTAGCTAATGCCAATGCTCTGGAGTGAGTAGCTTTGCCGTTGAACAAACTAAAGACTTGCGGCGTAACGATGGACGCGTCTCGCTGTTCGCACGAAAAATCTCGCGCTGGCGAGTTGAACACCTCGAACAGAGGATCCGCCAACCCTCGCAATTTGAGTGTGTAGATTGATCGGCGATGTCGCTGGCTGGGCTTTGCACTTGGGACCCACGCCGCGGCAAACGTGCCCATGACTTGCCTCGGTTGCAGCGCTACTTCGATGTTTATTTCTGGACGACAGGGGATCCCACCGATTGTCGGATTGAGTTCGTCGGTAACGCTTAGCTGCGCGTCTCGCATTTCTTCCGCAGACAGACGTCGTGATCGAAACCGCGCGTAACTTTGGTCAAGCGGATCTTTTTCTCGGAGCGACTTCGGATCGTGGTGCTCCGAACTTCGACAATACGCATCGGAATTCATGATGCGACGGTGAAGTGATTTCCAAGACCAACCGTCTTCTACCAATGTTGCGGCAAGCCAATCGAGTAGCTGTGGATGTGTGGGAGGTTTTCCAGTTCCACCGAAGTTATTCGGATTGCCGGCGATGGGTTGGTTGAAGTGCCACATCCAAATGCGATTCACGATCGCGCGAGTTGTGAGGCTGTTTTGCGGATCTGAAACCCATTTTGCGAGCGCGAGACGTTTGCCATCGATTTCATCTTCGATCGATGGTGTTTCCAATCCACAAAGCTCAAGTACGCTAAGTCCACTCGGCTGCACCGCCTCGGTTGGAGAAAACGGATCGCCGCCGGCAAGGATGCAAGTTTGTTCTCGTTCACCCGCGCTGGTGTTCTCGGGGATACGTGTTGGAGAACTAATCGAAGACTTGTTTGGCGTGCTGCCGTTGTAGACGCTTAGCGCGAAGGGTTTGTAGCGGTCGAGCTGCCAACTTAATCGTTGGATACCTTTTCTGGCCACTCGCTCCATACCAAACTGTTCGGGCAGAAACCCGACGAGTTTGGGTGGGTATGCTTCTTCTTCAAAGCCCTGCTTTCTCATCGCGGTTCGAGCAGCGTTGAAGACGTGGTCAGCGTTCCCCTCTTTTGCTTTTGCGATTGCGGCATCCCAATTGTCCGACGGTAAGTTCTTGTCGCTGAACCATTTTTTGGCATTGTGTTGCATGATGCCGTCCAGCTCTTTCAATTTGGCTCGATAAGCATCTCTCGCACGTGTCAATGCACTACGTTCTTCAAAGCCCGCGGTGTTTTCGCCTGGCAAAAATGCTGCCTTTCGTTCGACCAATTGCGTGGTTGCGAAAACGGCTTGGACGGAATAGTAATCGCGGGTGGGCACGGGATCGAACTTGTGATCGTGACACCTCGCACACTGAAGCGAGTGAGCCAGGAAAACTTCGCCCACGCTGTTGGTGACGTCATCCAAAAATCGTT
Source organism: uncultured Pirellulaceae bacterium (assembly GCA_964397295.1). Classification (GTDB taxonomy): domain Bacteria; phylum Planctomycetota; class Planctomycetia; order Pirellulales; family Pirellulaceae; genus CAYNJG01. The sequence continues at coordinate 57,523 of CAYNJG010000002.1, read as the reverse complement.
GCCGAGCAACTTTGGCGACTTCCATGCCGGTAAGTTCCCACGGTCCCATGCGCAGAAATCCCGTTGCGATGATGTGTTCCGGATCGTTCGAATCGATTTCGTCGCCCGCGATTTGTTCTCGAATGAATTCGTCATAGGGCTTGTCTTCATTGAAAGCGCGAACGACATAGTCGCGGTAACGCCATGCGTTGCCACGCTCGAAGTCATTGGCGAGGCCGGACGAATCGGCGTAACGTGTGACGTCCAGCCAATGCTGCGCCATCCGTTCTCCGTAGTGTTTTGAAGCCAGCAGTCGCTCGACCAACGCTGCGAAGGCTTCCTCATCCCGTCGCTCGTCGTTTTGAAACGCAGCAACTTCTTTGAGGGTTGGCGGAAGCCCGATCAAATCGAACGTAGCGCGGCGAATCAGCGTGACCCGATCGGCACGCCGAGCTACATCTATAGGCATGTTTTTACTCAGCAACCAATCAATCGCCGTTGCTTCGTCGGGCACGCCGGGCTTTTGGACTTTTTGGTAGGCCCAGAGTGCTTCCGGCTTGTATCGACGATTGGTCCATTCCTTGTCGAGCCCGCCGGACGTGGCGACCGGAATTCCATCTTCGGCGGACCAGGCGTCAGCGTTGGTTGATTGAATCTGGGCTTGGCGTTTTTCGGTCGGCCAATCCGCGCCGGCTGCTATCCAATCGTGCAACCAATTCAGTTGTTCTTCGGTTAGCTTTTCGGCTTCCTTGGGTGGCATCGGAGACCAGTCATCACTTTCGCGTTTTGCGGCGAGTAAGACGGGGCTTAGTTCGGGTTTGCCAAGCACGATTGCACTTTCTTCACTGTCTCCGCCTGCTTGAGCCGTTTCGAGTGTTCGTAGGTCGAGACCGCCTTCGATTTCATTTGGGTCGCCTCCGTGGCAGGCGATGCATTTTTCACGCAACAGCGGAGCCACACGCCGCACGAACAGTTCTTCGTTGGGAGTGGCAGCGTGGACAGCGATCGGAACGAGCGCCAGTGTCAAAACTGCTATCCAGAAGATGACCGCATGAGATCTCATGTCTCGATTCTAGCTGCATTTATGAGGTGATGCTGGGCGAACTCAGCGCATAAAAAAAGCGGCCATTCGAAAATGGCCGCTTCAAATTTCTTAAGTTCGACTTTTTTACAGTCGACTATGCACGACGACGGCGTGACAGAGCCACAAGACCGCCGATCAAGAACAGGATGCTGCCGCTTGGCTCTGGTACCGAAGCTGCTGCACCAGCTGCCGACTGACCAAAGTTTTGTGACAAGACCAAGAAGTCAGCGAATGCTACTGCACCGTCGCAATCGATGTCACCACTTTCGTACGGCGTATCGGTCGCACCGAAGTTCTGCGACAAGACCAAGAAGTCAGCGAATGCAACCGTTCCGTCACTATCGAGGTCACCCAAAATGCCGCCTTCAGGTACCGAACAAACTGCAGTGTCGGCGCCGATGAAGTTGAGCATGCCGTGACCTACTTGACCCCAAGGAGCGAACGAACCACCGCGCGTTGGATCACCACCAAGTGGTTCTGACCAGCTGGGGAGGAAGTTGTCGGCAGTATCGTTGGTAATCACGGACGTTTCGAAAGCCCATGTATCTCCGGCTTCGGGTCCATTAACAGCGTACAAACCACTGTCAATGAAAACGTCTGAAGTCGGATCCGCGAAGCGAAGATCAGGTTCCCCTTCGTTTCCAATGAATGCGGGAATGCCAGCAATTTGACCCGTGTTCAGAACTTCCTCTCCGAAGTCAGGGTTGGGCATCACGTCATCGGGGAATTCTGGGTCGAAATCAGGTGAATCCATTGGAATCAAGATTTCTTCGCGATCGTCCACAACAAATTCTGGTCGGTCTGCTGCCTCATCCGCAGTTACCAATTTGTTTGGGTTTGTTGCGTCGAAGACTGTCCAAGGAATCTGCCATTCCCAAATAGCACCAGCAACACCGGTGCCGTTCAGATCATCGTTGCTTGCGTTTTGAGCGTACATCAAACCCGGAAGAGCATCGTCACGATGATTTCCGTTTGGTCCGTCATCGGCTCGAGTCCAAGAGCTGCCTGGAGCACCTTGGTTGCCGAAAGGATTATTTGCGTGCGCTTCTAAGAAAAGACCACCAAAGTAGTCGTTGACTGATTCACCGTCGGCATCTAGCGGATCCCGTAGCCATTGCTCTGGTTCGCCTTCTGTTGGTCGACGCTCAGCGTGTCCAAGGTGAACGTCCCATGCGATTTGATAGCCGTCCACCGAAGGGTGGGCGCGTGTAGGACGATCTTCTAAAGGTCCATCGATTCCGATCCAAAGTTCTTCGTTGTCCGTGTTAGGATCAAAGTAGAAGTTTGGATTATATCCGCCACCGTTAAAGTCAGGATTGTTGGGTGCGAACTCAACATCTTCTGTTTCGACGCCCTCTACAAAGTTGTCGTAGTCGGTTTGACCTAGGACGTAGAGATACGTGTCGTCCCACAACATCTGGAAACGTAGGTTGTGACTATCAGGTGTGTCTGCTCGTAGGTTAATCCAGTCACCAGCTGCAGCTGAGGCCGCGTCCCACTCTCCTGGTGAAACAACACCGTCCATTGTTGGAGCTACAGCACCAACACGATTAACGTCATAACTTGCGGGTTGGGTTGCGGAATTCCCGTCGGCGAAAAGGCTGCTCGCACAAAGAGCAGTTATCGCAAAAACTGTAACAATTGTTCTCATATGATTCCTCTTATCACTCTCATTCAATTTAGTAACCGGTCGTGCGGATCAATCGTCACAATCCTCACAGTCTCGTTTCTTAACATAACCGTGAATTGGAGCGTTTCAAGGAGTAAAACTGAACATGCCGCAGATCCAGCGGGAGGGACATTCCAGTGCGCGTTAGTGTGTCAATCCCCGTTAGCAGATGAGGGGGTAGCACAACGAATCTGACAAAAACGTACTCGATTGGAGCCGTCCACAATTTGATGTGAGACGAGGTACATTCGCGGTTAAGCGTTTTCTTTTATCGCTGCCACGATATCCAGAATGGCTTTCTTTCCGTCACCGAAAAGCATGAGCGTGTTGTCCGCGGCGAACAGCGGATTAGGGATTTTTGCGAAGCCGGGACTCAGGCTTCGCTTGATAACGACAACCGTTCGTGCTTTGTCCACATCAATGATGGGCATTCCAGCGATGGGGCTGTCTGGGTCTGTCTTCGCGACAGGGTTCACAACGTCGTTGGCTCCAATCACAATCGCCACATCAACGGTTTCCATCGTTGGGTTAATCGTGTCCATTTCCAGCAGCTTGTCGTAGGGAACGTCCGCTTCGGCAAGCAAGACGTTCATGTGACCAGGCATGCGACCGGCGACCGGATGGATAGCGTATTCAACGTTTATGTCTTGAGCTGCGAGTAGGTTTGCCATGTCGCGGACAGCGTGCTGGGCTTGTGCCACCGCCATGCCGTAGCCTGGAACCACAACTACGCGTTGCGCAGTATCTAGGATCATTGCCACGTCGTCGGCGGAAGTACTGCGAACATTGGCGTAGATCTCGTCAACATCGCCCTGGCTCGATGAACCGCCATCCATGACGCCGAACAGAACGTTGGTGAGCGAACGGTTCATGGCTTTGCACATAATCTGGGTCAAGATAATGCCGGATGCTCCGACCAATGAGCCAGCGATAATCAAAACGTTGTTGTTGACAACAAACCCAGTTGCGGCGGCAGCGATACCCGAATAGGAGTTCAGCAACGCTATCACGACGGGCATGTCAGCTCCGCCGATCGGTCCGACAAGTAAAACGCCAAGCACAGACGCGGCTATTACGATCAGCCAAAACACGAACGACGAACCTGTTGAGATGAAAGCCAACATTAAGATCATGCAAAGTGCGGCGAGGCCTGCGTTGATCATTTGTCCGTTTGATATCGCCAACGGCTTGCGGAACATTTCGAGCTCTTGCAGCTTGCCGAATGCTACAAGGCTGCCGGTAAATGTCACGGCGCCGATGATTCCCGACAGTCCAGTCGCAATCAGTACGTCGGTCGTGGACATGGCCGCTCCCGCACGAGACATCTCGCTGCCGGCAACGAAAACCGAAGCAATACCGCCAAAGCCATTGAATATCGCCACCAGTTGCGGCATCTGAGTCATCTCGACTCGTTTAGCTAGTACTGCACCAACCGCGCCGCCCACGGCGAGCGCGACGATGATGAAGAATAAGTTGATCCATCCTGCGCTAGCGAAGACGTGGCCGAACGTGACTAACCCAGCGAGAAGCATTGCCGCTGCGCCAAGCGTGTTCCCGCGCACGGCCGTTCGTGGTCGTGCCATCTGCTTAAGGCCGATAATGAACAACACGGCAGATATCAAGTAAGCGAGTTTTGCCACGCGTGAATGCCTCGACCTAACTAACGTTTAAACATGGACAACATACGGTGCGTGACCCAAAACCCACCGATCACATTGATCATGGCGAACACAACAGCCAACAAACCTAACAGCCAAGCAAAACCGTTATCACTTCGGCCAGCAACGAGCAATGCACCGACAACGGTGATGCCACTAATCGCATTCGAACCAGACATCAGTGGCGTGTGCAGTGTCGGTGGAACTTTTGTAATCACTTCGAAGCCGACGAACACAGCGAGCACAAAAATGCTGAGACCTGCGATCAACGCGTCGAATTTGGAAAAACCACCTGATGCACTGTTGTTAGCATCCGCCGCCTTGTCGACCGATTCCGCTTTCGCTTCAGCCAAAAGGGCCTTTGCGTCTTCAAGCATCGTGGACGCTTCTTGGATCATTAGTTCGGGAGATTTGCCGTTAGACGTTGCGTTGTCCGTTTCGCCCGCTGCGTAGACAGGCAAGACACAAGCAAATGCCATCCAAGCGGCAATCAACCCCGATAGTATTGGACGCATGGTCATTTCGCGTCTCCTGATTTCGATTCGTCGTCATCGGCAGGTGCTTCCGGAGTGGAGTCCTCCTCCTCCGCCAACGGTTCCATGCCAAGAATGTCGCGGAGGCGAGGGTGTAGCACTTCTTTTTCGTGCGTGGCTAAGGTGCCGGCAGTGATCTCGTCGGTGAGATCTAAATTGATCGCTTCTTCTTTGACCAAATGTTGCACAAGCGTCGTCACGTTCTTCGCGAACATTTGGCTCGCGTGATTCGGAATCTCTGATGGCAAATTTGTCGGACCTAGTATCGTGACACCATGCTCGACCACGCGTTTGTCGGCTTGGCTGAGTTCGCAGTTTCCACCGCGTTCGGCTGCCAAATCTATAATCACGCCACCGTCAGGCATGCCCTTTACGGCGTCGGCAGTGATCAGCAGTGGAGACTCTTTGCCAGGAATTGCGGCGGTGGTGATGACGACGTCGCTTTCCGATACTACTTCGGCCATCAACTCACGTTGTTTTTTGTAGAAGTCTTCGCCCATCGCTTTCGCGTAGCCGCCTTTATCTTCCGAACTGCCGGTTTCCAAATCCAGTTCCACAAATTTTGCGCCAAGGCTTTCGACTTGTTCACGAACGGCTGGACGTACATCGTAGGCATGCACTACGGCACCTAAACGACGCGCCGTTGCGATCGCTTGTAGACCGGCGACACCCGCACCAATCACGAAGGCTCGAGCAGGCGAAAGGGTGCCCGCCGCCGTCATCATTAGTGGGAACATCTTCGGTAGCTCGGCAGCAGCCAGAATCACGGCTCGATATCCCGCAATGCACGCCATACTGCTAAGCACGTCCATGCTCTGTGCCCGCGTGATTCGCGGAATCATTTCCAAAGCCAACAGCGAAATGCCTTTTTTCGCTGCTTTCTTGATCGCCTTAGCTTCGCCCAGAGGATCGCAGGTCCCGATCACGATCTGGCCGTCGCGATAGTTCTTCAGATCTGCTTCGCAGCCCGTTTTGTTAGCACCAAGACAGCGAACGTGGGCGAGAATGTCAGCATCAAAGCAGGTTTTTCGATCAACGACCGATGCACCAGCTTCCTTATATTCTTCGTCGGAGTGCCCCGCCTCGAGCCCAGCTCCAGACTCGATGAGCACTTCGCAACCGACTTTTAAGAGTGGTTTGAGCCCGCCCGGCACGAGAGCAACACGACGTTCGCCGGCGTAAGTTTCCTTTAAAACGGCCAACTTCATAATATGGTTTGCTCTCCGTGCAGCTCCGACAGGTGATCCGCGATTCTTGCAGATGAAACCGAAAACGCCCAGGACCCATTGCCAGAATCGGGCTAGTCGCAAAAGTCTACCTGTTTCGCCGAAAATCAACGTGGTTTCCGGTCAGAAAAGGCTGTCGGGCTATTGAAGATTTTCAGATAAACGAATAAGATTCGCGATTCAAATGCGTCCAATATCCTCGGGGTAGTAACTGTGGTTGCCTCCAAAACATACCAAGCCAAACCAGGCGAGATCGATCGAAGCTGGTTTGTTGTAGATGGAACCGATGCTGTCATCGGTCGTCTCGCCAGCAAGATCGCTGTCATCTTGATGGGCAAACATCGTCCGACGTACACCGCACATGTGGATACTGGCGATTTCGTAATTGTCACGAATGCTGAGAAGCTCGAATTCTCTGGCAACAAATGGGATCAAAAGAAATACGCACGGTACACTGGCTATCCCGGTCAAAAAATCGAGATGGCAAACCATCTTCGCGACCGGATTCCAGAACGCATCCTCGAGGAAGCTGTCCGTCGCATGTTGCCCAAAAACAAGCTTGGACGGAAGATGCTGAAAAAGTTGAAAGTCTACGCTGGGCCGGATCATCCGCATCAAGCGCAGGGTCCTGAAGTGCTAGAGGCGCCAAAGCGTCTGGTATCCTAACGAACAAAAATCGTCAACGAGATTGAGCTATGGTAGCTGTTGCAAAAAAAGACAAGATCAACAACGACGCGTTGGGAACCGGTCGACGGAAAACGTCGGTGGCTCGAGTTCGCGTACGAGCGGGTTCTGGAAAAGTCACGATCAACAAGCGTGACATCGAAGAGTACTTTCCGAACGAGCAAGACCGCAACGCGTTGCTTGGACCGGTAATCGCTACGGAAAAGAAAAATGAAGTCGACATCATCATCCGTGTTCACGGCGGTGGTAACACAGGCCAAGCCGGTGCATGTCGAATGGGAATTGCACGTGCTCTCGTGAGTTATGACTCCGAAGCATTCCAGGCACTTCGCGACGGCGGATTCCTCACACGAGATTCGCGAATGAAAGAACGTAAGAAACCAGGTCTTCGCGGTGCTCGACGTGGCACGCAGTTCTCGAAGCGTTAATTCAGCTTCTGTATTTTCAAAACACAATACGGGCGAGGAATTCCTCCGCCCGTTTTTTTGTGCGCATATCAAACGACGTACTGCTCACGCAAAAGCAAGAAGTCGTCGAAGTTCACCACCGCGTTGCCATCTAAATCGCCACTGGTCCCGGCCGCGACTTGTTTCTGGAAGTTGGCTGCCAGAATGATGAAGTCGTCGAACCCTACCGTTCCGTCGTCGTTCAGATCAGCGTCGATCGAAGAAACAGAAACCAGCGCGGCGTGTGGATCCTCTCGTTCCAGTTCGTTGCCCCAGTACTCGTTCACGAAGTTTTCGCTGGTCGACCGAGCGACCCACCAAAGCCCGTCGGTTCGGCCGGCAATGTCATCCAATCCGTCGTTGTTGAAATCCCCAATACATACGTCATGCCATTCGACCGAATTCGACCATCGACCCCAGTGCTGATTCAGGAATCGCTCGCCCGTCGATGTCGCAACCCACCAATCTCCGTCAACACGGCCTACCAAGTCATCAAGTCCGTCCCCGTTGAAGTCGCCCGCCCAAACATCCGTCCAATCGACGTCTGACCACGTCGCCCAATGCTCAGCAATGAATTCGCCATCGTCACTAGCGCGGCCGACCCACCACTCACCCCCATGACGACCAGCGATATCGACTCGACCGTCCCCATCGAAGTCGGCTTCTTGCACGTCTCGGAATTCAATTTCGTCAGAGCGAAAGCTGGAGAAATTTACTAGTTGGCTTGCGACCAAGTCACCGGTCAGCAAATACCGAGACTCGAGTCGTTCGGGGCGCACTGATTTCAAACCGGAACGATAAGATGGTTTCATTTCGAAGCTCGACTAGTCTCTAGTGAAGTCGCCTCCTTAATCGATCGACTCTCGCAGCTTAGGAGTTCATCAACTTTGACTCTGTTGCGAGATCCATAAGAGTCCGGACAACCGATCGATCGACTAGAATCCGTTTCCACCCTTCCTGCATGGAGACTCGAGATGAAACTGCCACTTGTTTTGCTACTAGCCGTTCTTCCGCTTCCTGCGTTCGCGCAATTGGCGTTTGATGACGCCAGTCCACAGCGTTACGAACTCAAGGCCCGCGCAAGTAAAATCGACCCTCGCGCGAAACCACATCCTGAACTCGGGTTTATCTTCGAAACTGAAAGTGGCAAGCCCACGGATTTCGAAGTGGCTTCCGTAGATACTCGGATTGCGCCACGCGGCAAGTTGGTCATTTGGTTGATGAGCCACAACGGTGCGTTGTTCGAGCAAATCAATTCGCATGGAATACACGCGATTCAAGTCCACTATGCAAACAAGTGGTTTTCAAAGTGTTGCCAGGAGACACCGGTCGATGAGAATTGCCGAGGCAATATTCGCCTAGAGGCGGCGACTGGGGAGGACTTTAGCGATGACATCGACATCCCCAAACCGGACGGCATGATGGAACGCGCGTTTCAGTTCGTCACCTGGTTGGCCAAAGAAAATCCGGAGGGTCGATGGGGCTACTTTTTAACCGAGGACAAGCAATCACTGCGTTGGGATGACATCATCGTCGCTGGTGCGTCGCACGGTTCCACGACAGCCGCAAGATTTGCGAAACACCAGAAAGTAAGCCGCGTCGTGGCGTTATGCGGACCGCGAGATCAATTTCAAGCGTGGCAAGGCTTGCCTTCAGCGACTCCGAAGAATCGATACTTTGGGTTTTCACATGTGCTCGATGGAGGTTGGGTCGGTGATCACTACTGCCGGAGTTGGGAGTTACTTGGCATGCACAAGTTCGGTCCAATCGTGAATGTGGAACACGCGAAGCCGCCGTACGGCAATACGCGGCGGTTGGTGACCGACTTCGACGTCGGAGGAAGTGCGGAACGAGCACACAGCGCGGTTCAGCCGGGACGCCGAGCAAAGAAAACGGATGACGGCGAATTCGCTCACGCCGACGTTTGGCGATACCTTTTCACGCATCCAGTTGATGAAGTCGGAGAAGCGGTTCCCATGGACGAAGGCTGCATTAAGAACCAACGATAACACAAGCGATCGACGCCGAACGACTTGCGCCGCTTCCGCTTCAGTCAGCGGACTCGTACGCAACACTCAGTTCTAAATCGGTTGCATGGCGCCTTCGATGATACCGATGTAGAATAATGCGAAGCGGAAGATGAAGTAGACGATGATGCATCCAACGCCGATCCAGACCAGGATACCGCTGGCAACTGCGAGCGCGCTCATTGCGGCTTTGCCTTGTTGCTCGTACTGTCCAGCGAGTCTCGATAGCGATTCTTCGAGTTTGCCAGACTCTTCGCCAACGGCGATCGCATCCAAGAAGTCCTCCGGAAACACGTCGGGTAAGAACAGTGATTCTTGAAGCGAGCTGCCGCGAGAAATCATACCTTGAATGGCACTCAGGTGTCGCGTGTAGAACGAGTTTTGTGTGCTTCGAATCGCGATACCGACGGACTCCTTCAAATCGACACCGGATTCGACCGCCATTCCGAGTGCCCAAGAAAGTCGTGACATCGCCATCAATCGTAAGCTCTTGCCGATCACGGGAACGTTCATCAACGGAGCCATCACCACTTTCGAGAGTCTTCCTGAAAGCAAACTTCGAATAAAGAAAAACACGCCAACGCTGATCGCTGCAACAACGGAAAAGTAAATGATGACGCCTTTTGTGCCCATCAAGCCAAAGCCAACCATGTCGAAGGTTTGGTCTCCGTTTTGGAGAAAGCCGGTGATGAAAATCACAAGGCCAACGATGAGTACGGCGATGACTAGCTGGAACATTGGCCAGGCGATACCGGCCAAAAACGCAGTTCGCAATGAGCGGACGAACTCGTAGTACTGCCCAAGTCGATTTAGCACCTGATCGACTTTGCCCGCTTTTTCACCTGCGTGAACGAGCTCGGGAACCAGCGTTGGCATATAGCCGTCCGTCAGTTTCAACGCATCGGAAAGCGCAGAGCCTCCATCGATCGCCTGGCTGACTTTGAGCAATTCGCGGCGTTTTTTTGCATTGCCCGATGAAGCCTCTCGCTTCCAAATCTTTCTCGCATCGACACCGGCTGCATGGCCAGTCGCCGTGCGGCGGCAGAGTTCGGAAAGTTGCTTCAGGGAAATCCGTGAGGCCATGCGTGTCTCTCTTCTTGTTTAGCTCAAAAGCGAATTGATGGGCTGCGTTCCGGCCGGCAATAGCGCTTCATTGTACCTTCGTGGATTCTAGATCAACAAATCAATTTGCGAGCGTAATTCTGTGGAGGCTCACACTCGGTGCCCCCACTTCCAACCGACAAGCATTTGCTACAATCCGTGCTCACCATGACCAAGCAAACTACCGCGATACGTTGGAATACCGTTGCCATTTACGGCGTCGGCCTCATCGGAGGCTCGATCGGTATGGCCCTGCGAAAACGAGAACTCGCAGATCGGGTCGTGGGCATCGGTCGAAATGCGGAACGTCTGCAGCGTGCCGTGGATCTTGGCGCGATTCATGAATTCGTGACGGACCCTTCTCAGTCGCCGACGCCCGATCTCGTGGTGCTGTGTGCTCCGGTTCAACTGCTGGTCGAACATTGCCAAGCGATTGCGAGTCATTTCCCGGATGCTTTGATCACTGACGCGGGTAGTACTAAAGAAAAGGTTGTCGCGGATGTGGAAGCAACCGTTCCGAACGCGAAGTTCGTGGGCAGCCATCCACTCGCCGGTAGCGACAAGAGCGGCGCGGAATACGGGAATGCTGATCTCTATCACGATCGACTCGTGATTCTGACGCCAACTTCTTCCACATTGAAAACGAACACCGCTCACGTCGAACAGTTTTGGGAGTCGCTTGGCGCGAAAACCGTCACGATGGATCCGAAGCTGCACGATCAAGCGCTCGCGATAACGAGTCACGTGCCGCACATTATCGCTTCATCGTTGGCTGCGACGACACCGGAAGAACATTTGGATCTGATCGCGGGTGGTTGGCGAGATACCACCAGGATCGCGGCGGCGGATGTTGAGCTCTGGACGCAAATCCTACAAGAGAATAGTCAGAACGTGCTCGAATCCTTGCAGCAAGTTCGTAGCAACATTCAAGAATTCGAAACGGCGCTTGCCGAAAACAATCGAGACACACTCACGCGGCTTTTGGCTGCGGGAAAGCAACGACGCGATGCTTTGGGAAGTTGATATCACGCCACTGCCGGGACACCCGGACCTGGACGGACATCGAGTTGCGGGAGAAGCCAAAGATATGGGCATCGCCGATTCGCTGGAAGTGCGTTCGGTACGAGGCTATCTGGTGCAAGGCGATATTGATCGCGCAGAGATAGACAAACTGGCAACCAGTCTTTTCGCCGATCGTGTTGTTGAGTCGGTAGCCGTTGCCAGCGTTGGGGACGAATCGCTATGCGAACCGCCGCAAGGTTGCGAACAATTACTACACATCATGCGAAAGCCTGGTGTGATGGACCCCGTGGCGCAAAGTGCTGAGCGCGCGATTCGGGACTTGGGAGTTTCGGTAGATGCAGTTCGAACGTTTCGCAAGTACTGGTTGAGTCCTCTTCCCGCCGACGCGATCGACCGACTTGCTATGAAAGTTCTTGCGAATGATTCAATCGAGCAGGTCGTCGCGGGAAAGTTGGAGCTGGATACGATCGAGTTGGGTAGCCCTTATCAGTTTGAGTTGCAAACGGTCCCGATTCGCGATCTTTCTGATGAAAAACTGGAATCGCTAAGTAAAACTGGCCAGCTCTATCTGACGCTGACCGAAATGCAAACGATTCAAGCTCACTTTCGCAAGCTTGATCGAGATCCCACGGATATCGAACTCGAATCGGTAGCTCAAACGTGGAGCGAACACTGCAGTCACAAAACACTGGCCGGTCGTATTGCCTACCGTGACGAGCGCGGCGAACGCAACTTCGACAACATGCTGAAGGAAACAATATTTGCTGCGACCGTAAAGATCCGCGAATCGCTTGGTGATGCTGATTGGTGCGTGAGCGTTTTCGAAGACAATGCGGGCGTCATTCGCTTCGATGACGAAGACAACGTCGTATTCAAAGTGGAAACACACAACCATCCGTCGGCATTAGAACCGTATGGAGGTGCAAACACCGGAATTGGCGGCGTTATTCGTGATCCGTTAGGTACGGGGCTCGGCGCGAAACCGATTTGCAACACGGACGTATTTTGTTTCGCACCGCCTGAAACGCCCGTCGAGAGTTTACCGCCGGGTGTGCTTCATCCTAAGCGAGTGATGAAAGGTGTTGTGGCTGGAGTTCGTGACTATGGAAACCGCATGGGAATTCCTACTGTCAACGGAGCCATCTATTTCGACCCTCGCTATTTAGGGAATCCACTAGTCTATTGCGGCAACGTTGGGATGCTGCCACGAGACAAGACGTTTAAAGAAACGAAGGCCAACGATTTCATTGTCGCTATCGGTGGTCGTACGGGTCGAGATGGGATTCACGGTGCTACGTTTAGCTCTGCGGAACTCACGAGCGAAAGCGAATCGCTGTCAGGCGGTGCTGTGCAGATTGGAAACGCTGTTACCGAAAAGATGGTGATGGACGTCTTGTTGCAAGCTCGCGACAAAAACTTGTACAGCTCGGTTACCGATTGCGGCGCGGGTGGGTTCTCGAGTGCCGTGGGCGAGATGGGTGAGAAAATCGGTGCTGAAGTTTGGCTCGATAAAGCGCCGGTGAAATACGAAGGGCTCTCGTACACGGAAATCTGGATTTCAGAAGCTCAAGAACGCATGGTGTTTTCGGTTCCAGAAGCGAACCTCGCCGAATTCGAAGCGGTGTGTACGGCGGAAGGCGTAGAAACAAGTGTCATTGGAAAGTTTGTACCTACCGGGCGTCTGCAACTGAAGTACGGCGAGCACGTCGTCGGCGATGTGTCGATGGAGTTTCTGCACGACGGCCGACCGCCCGTGATTCGTGATGCTATCTACAAACCGCCGGCCGTCACCCCGATGGCGACGTCAAGTTGCACTTCGCGAGATTCTTTGCTTTCGATTCTTGGTTCGCTGAATGTTGCGAGTAAGGAATGGGTGATTCGTCAGTACGATCATGAAGTTCAAGCCGGGAGTGTGATCAAGCCGCTTGTCGGTGTGATGAACGATGGTCCAAGTGATGCTGCGGTCGTGCGGCCAAAGCTGACATCTCGACGTGGCGTTGTGGTCAGTTGCGGAATGAATCCGCACTACGGTGACTTCGATCCGTATGACATGGCTGCGAGTGCTATCGACGAAGCGATCCGCAATTGTGTGGCCGTTGGCGCGGATCCGAGGCAGATTGCGATCCTCGATAATTTCTGCTGGGGCTATACGGATCGCCCCGAGACACTGGGGTCATTGGTGCGAGCGGCAATCGCGTGCGAGGAAATGGCAGTCGCACTGGGCACGCCGTTTATCAGCGGCAAAGATAGCTTGAACAACGAATTCAGTTACTTCGACGAAACGAATACGAAGCAAACGATTTCGATTCCGTCGACATTGTTGATTAGCGCCATCGGGCAAGTGGCTGATGTGTCGAAGTGCGTAACAATGGATTTGAAGACCGCCGGAAACGCGTTGTTCTTGGTTGGTCAAACGAAAAATGAACTTGGCGGCTCGCACTTTGGGTTCGTCAACAAGCTTTCTGGTGGCCAAGTGCCACAAGTCGATCCAGCGGTGGCGAAGCGAACTTTCGTCGCTGTACATGAAGCTATTCGGTCTGGTGCTGTTCGAGCTTGTCATGACTTGAGCGAAGGTGGACTTGCGGTGGCTGCGGCAGAGATGGCGTTTGCTGGCGGGCTCGGCTTGGAAATCGATTTGACCAAAGTGCCGCACGACAAAGTGAGCGATGATTCGACATTGTTGTTCTCCGAGTCGAACACACGTTTCTTGTTGGAAGTTGCCTCGGACAAGATCGACGCGTTCCAAGCGGCAATCGGCGATACGGTGTGTGCGAAAATCGGTACCGTAACGAATAGTGGTGCGGTGCAGATCGACGGAGCAAGCGAGAAGCTGAGTGTTCCGATCGACGAGTTAAAAGCGACGTGGCAGAAGCCTTTGGCGAATTTTGGATAGACATTGAGGAAGAACAACATGGTACAGCCTCGAGTCCTAGTGCTTCGAGCACCCGGTACGAATTGCGACGTGGAGACTGCGTTTGCGTTCGACCAAGCCGGCGCCAAGGCCGAGCCCATGCACGTCAATCGGCTCCGTGAAAATCCTTCGTTGATGAAGGACTTCCAGATTTTATGCATTCCTGGTGGCTTCAGTTACGGCGACGATATCGCGGCTGGTCGGATTCTCGCGGGGCAAATGAATCACGATTTGGGCGAGATGATGAAAGAGTTTCATTCCGCTGAAAAACTGATTCTTGGGATTTGCAACGGTTTTCAGGTTCTCATCAAATCCGGCGTGTTGCTACCGGACGACGCCGACGGACCGCAAGCGACTTTGGCTTGGAACGACTCGGGGCGATTCGAGGATCGTTGGGTCCACACGAAAGTGCATGGCGACAAGTGCATCTTCCTACGTGGAGTAGACAAGATGTATCTTCCGGTCGCTCATGCCGAGGGAAAATTCGTCGCCCGTGATCAGGCAATATGTGATCAGCTTGCCAACGCCGGACAGCTTTCGTTGCTTTACTGTGGAGAGAACGGTGCTGCTGCTGGTTTTCCTGAGAATCCCAATGGCTCGATGGGCAATGTCGCGGGTTGTTGCGATTCGACTGGCCGCGTCTTTGGGCTGATGCCGCATCCCGAGCGCTTTCTGGATCCAACCAATCATCCGACTTGGACACGAAAGGCTGAGTTGCCTTCTGAGGGAGAGGGATGCGTAGTGTTCCGAAACGCGGTTGATTTTTTCCGCTAGTCGCATTGGCTTCGCGGCTCAGCGATCGAACGCGAGGTCACTTTCGAAATAGTCTTCGACTTGCGTTTGAGAGAGCCGGATCAGCAACAACTTTTGCGAGCCGTACACAGGATCGACAAAGAACGAGCTACCCAGTTTTTTCGGGTCGCCGTCGCACGCGACCATAAGAACTTCTCCCGAGCGAATGGGCATTTCTATTTCCAATTGGTCGTACTCGATCACGTCGCGTTTAGCTTCGATGTGAAACGCGTTGTCTTCCACAACGTACTGTTGTCGAAGAGGTCCGTACGCAATCTCGGGCACGATTTGAATCGTTGCACTCAAGCTGTCGTTGGGTTTGCCCGTGACGAGTAGATGGCAGTTGGCTTCCTTGAGTTCTTCCGACGTTTTGAATTCACCGTTGTCGTAGTTTGCGACTACGTCACCGTGCTTTTGCCATAGTTGTACTCTGCGAGGTGCGTCACGGCGGCACTGAATGTACTGGAGCGTATCATGATATTGTCGTGTGTCGGCCGTCGGGTGCTGCTGACGGTCGGCGGTCTCAAGCAGCAGCAATTTTAGATTCTCTGGCAGCTGTACCCCGAGCGCGCCGGCTCGGAAGCCGTTGCGCGAAAGGAATTGTCGCGATTTTGGGGGAAGGACTTGCTCGTCCAAACGGGAGAAAATGTCGTCCAACATGCCGAGTCGCTCGGCGTCAATCGTAACGGTCGCGACTTCGATCCCGATGCTGTCACGCGACATCTTGGGAATCGGCAACTGGGGAACGCCGTTGGAAGTCTCTTGTGTATTCCATTGCGCACAACCGGCAACAATCGCCGCCAGCAACCAAAATATGATCGCGGTTCGGCAATGCTGGTTTGATAGCTTTCGCATGAAATCACTCGGCGAACGGAGAAGCTGCGGAGGCTATCAAGCCGACAACATTCACGTCAATGCCGAAGCGAGGGTTTTGTAGCCGACTACAAACCAAGCTCGCGATAGGCCGTTGCTATCTTGCTGATCGCGTCGGCATAGGCCGCTGTACGCAGGTCGACGACGGCTGATCGGCTGCGCCAGATTTCGCGAACTTCTTGGTAAGCAAGTCGCATCGTATCGTCGAGGCCGCTACGAATGAGATCCAGTTCGTCGGCTCCTCGCATCAGTTCGTCTTGGAACTTTTTCGGGATCTCTGTTTTCGAGACGTGTTCGAACAAGTCGATCAACGTCTGTCCGCGATTCTCGTCTAGCCGTCGATCGAGTCGGCCGAAACGGATGTGCGAGATGTTCTTGATCCACTCGAAATACGAAACGGCGACGCCACCTGCGTTCAGGTAGAAATCGGGAATTACAAAAATGTTTCGACTTCTCAGTATTTCGTCGGCTTCAAAAGTGAGGGGGCCATTCGCTGCTTCCGCAACCAGTTTTGCTTTGACGTTGGGTGCGTTGTCTTTCGTCAATTGGTTTTCAAGCGCCGCGGGAATAAGGACGTCGCACTCTGCTTCGAGTAGCTTGTTGCCATCGGCTACCAGTTTGCCGCCATCGTAGCCTTTGACTCCGCCCGTTTGCCATTTGTGGTCGGCGAGATCTTGGATATTGATGCCGTCGTCATTGACAATCGCTCCGTCGTGTTCGATTACAGCGACGATCTTCGCACCGTCTTCTTCGGACAAAAACCTAGATGCGTGGTAACCAACGTTGCCGAGACCCTGAATGATGACCCGTTTGCCTTCGAGATTTCCATCAAGGCCTGCTTCCTTTACATCGTCAGCGTGGCGAAAGAACTCACGTAATCCAAATTGCACACCCCGCCCGGTCGCTTCAACGCGTCCTGCGACTCCACCCTGGCTGACAGGTTTTCCGGTAACGCAGCCCATCGCGTTGAGGTCATGTGGAAAGTGTTCCCGGTACGTGCTGGCGATCCAAGCCATCTCCCGTTGACTAGTTCCCATGTCAGGCGCGGGTACGTTCAAACTGGGGCCCAAGAATCCTTTGTTGATCAACTCGCGTGCAAACCGCCGGGTGATGCGTTCGAGATCGTCTTGTTCGTAATCCATTGGATTGATCATCAGAGCGCCTTTGGATCCGCCGAAGGGCACGTTCACGATCGCGCATTTGTAGCTCATCAGTGCCGCGAGTGCTTCGACTTCGCCTTGGTCCACGTGGACGGCGTATCGAATTCCACCCTTGGCGGGTAAGCGATGTTCGCTATGTGTTGCACGCCAGCCGGTGAAAACGCGGATGCCATCTTTGAACTTTATCGGAAACCGAGTCTGGTACACCGAATTGCACTGCTTGATTTGCTCGCCCAGTCCAGGCTCTAGATCCAATGTGGCCACGGCCCGATCGAACATCTTATTGATGCCGCTAAGGAATTCGGATGCCATCAACAGTCTCCATTCTGCAAGTGATTCAATGATGTCAGTGAGCTATGATACGATTTGCATTGCCAACTTAGACAGAAAAACATAGCGCCGTGAGTGACTTTAATCCATACCGTGATTGGCTTGATCTTGAAGTGACCGACAAGCCAACATACTACCAGTTGCTTGGTGTTTCGCCGAGTGAATCTGATGCAGAAGAGATTCGGCACCAGGCGAAACGACGAATTCGTAAAATCGAGGATGTTAAAGACTCGTCGCGTGAGGCGCTCAAGCAACGACTAGTTACGCAGATCAAACGCGGTGCAAAGATTCTTTTGGACCCTAAGCTACGCAAGAAATACGACGACAAGCTTACGAAGGCCGAACTGGCGACGCCACCAGTCGTTGAAACGGGAGCGCCCAAAGTTCGGTCGGTGGTGAAAATTGATCCAAAGGCAAAAAGGAAGGTCAGCGTTTCGCAGCGTTACAAAAAGCAAACGCAACAGCGCGGCATGGTGTGGCTTTGCGGATTGCTGGGCGTCATAAGCATCCTCGGCATCTGCTACTTGGTACTCACGCAGACCCCATTCGGCCAGTCGGTACTGGGGATTGGCAATGGATCGGTGGCTCAATCCAAGGATGTCCCGAGGGAGTCAGGCACGACGACGGTCCGTGAACCTGGTTTGGTGAACGACACCGATGTTGCAGTACTCGATGACCCCGACTCCGCACCCCCGCGTGATGCTACTCCCGATCCGGTTGATTCCCGTAAGTGGGACAACGAGACGGAGACTGGAATGCCCTCCGACTCGATGATGGAAAATCGGCCAACTCGACCCACGCCGACCGCTGATCAATTGAGGGAGTTCGGCAGCGTCCTGTCGGATGCAAGAGCTGCCTTGGAAAACCAAGAGTTCGCAGAAGCCAAACGACTACTTGCGAAGGCGAAGACGATGCCAGCAAGGGAGAAAGATCACGAAAAACGTGAACGGCTATCTATGCTGACGGATTACGCGTCGGAATATTGGAAAGCCGTTGACGATGCGCTGGACCGACTTCAAAGTGGAAATGAATTAACGATTGGCGAACGAACGGTGATGCTGATCGAAATCAATGACCGGCAACTTGTCGTCCGCTCACAAGGTCAGAATCGAACTTATCAACGCGACAATCTGCCGATGTGGTTTCGCGTTTGGCTTGCAGATAGTTGGTTCGACAAGAATGCGGCTTCTACGAAAGTATTTCGCGGGGCGATGATGGCTGTCTCTTCCGAATATAGCGAGGAAGAGGCAAAGAAGGTCTGGCAGGAAGCAGAACGTGATGGGGCAGATCTTGCCGATCTACCACTTGTTTTAGACGACGATTATGACCTAACAAAGTAATTCTGATCGTCGGTCTCACTGACGAGTTTGCAATGCTAGCACCGAGCATATGGATTCTTAGCGCTTGGCCGCAACTGATTCCTAAGCAACGTTTGCCTAAGAAACATGCAACCCATTTTCGCGACTATTAGAAATCGAAATACGTCAAAGCGTTTTTCGCGGTGAACAGGGATGGCAGTTTATTCGCCCGTGCTCTCAGCTTCTGGCACAGCGCTTGCATAAGAGATATCTCGTAGAACACGGAACAAAGAAAACTACTAAGGAGGTGAACTGAAAGCACTAAAACTATCCCAGATCGCGGAGGTGCCTGAAATGACCGCACCGCAGTGTAACTGCAAATCTGACGGTGCCTCCTTTCATTCTTCATCCCAGTGTTGAATGAAACTTTTCTCCCAGCGGGACGGTGAACCCAGCACCGTTCCCGCTTTCTTTATGCGCTAAGAAAAGTGCGGCTGGCTATACGAGTCCCCATTTCTTTCGAAGGAACCATTCAACACTCAGCAGCGCCACGAGCATCCCAAAAGCGCCCCATGCGTCCCACCATGTATCGCCGAGTTGCCATTTGGATTGCAGCTCGAGTTCGTTTTGCGGTGGGTTCGCTTTGATGTCGTCGATCAAACTCAGAAGCTGTTCGGGCGCGATCGCTTTTCCACCGACGCGAGATGTTATCTTCGCAAGCAAATCTAGCAGTCCTGGGTTCGCTGCCGGATCGCTTAGCTCAAAGTCTTCTTTGACGATCACGATATCGGAATAGCTTGAAGCGATAATGTTCTGACCGTCGAGTGCCTGGACTTGGATTCGATAGACTCCGGCATTGTCCGTTTGTGTCGCTGGGACTACTCCTTGAAATCCGGCTTCTGTATTTGCAAGCGGTACTACGACAGTTTGACCGTCTGGGAGCGTCAGTGTTGCATTTAAATCTGCATCCAAGATGGAATCGCCGACTTCGTCTGTAAGCCCAGTGGTGAATGTGACTTTCGACCTGGCCATGAAGCGTCGTTGTGGCAGATCGATAAAGACGCTGTTCGCTTCTTGTTTGTCTCTTCTTGCAAGCCACAGAATTGCCTGTCGCCAATATCGTTTGTGGGCTTCTTGCTGGCCATACTGCCACCAGCGATACGTCGAGTCGAAAGCTGACGCTAGGATTCGACCGCCTACATAGCTGCTTTGGAGAAGAAGCGGTTGGCCGTCTTCTGTTTGTGCGATCACGACGGCTTGATCTTTGAGCTGGTCGAATTTGTTGGCGCCAGGCATGGGCTTTAATTCAGCCCACGCTTGGATGTTTTCATCATCGGGAGCCAAGTGGGTGATTGAGCTTGTTGTCGTTGGGACAACTTTTATATCGCCCGCCAAATGTCGATCGGTGCGAGTTGCTTTCGTCGGATCTGGCTCTCGTTCAATGCGCGTTAGCTCCACAGGAAGCATGTCGCCTACTGGCGTGCTGGCATAGCCGCCCGGTCCGAAGCTGTGGAATCCGCCGTACATCATGAATCCTCGTCCCGCTTCGACGAGTTCTGCGATTGTTGCCCAGTTCTTCTGTGCAAGCGCGCTGACATCCAGGTCACCTACTATGAACACGTCGTAGTCCGAAAGGGTGACCCGTGATTCGATGTCGATCGGCCAATTCGGACGTGTGAGGACGTTAATGAGTTGGTAGTCGAGCTCGATTTCTTGAGACTCATCCAACGATCGGCGAATAAACTTGGGTTCCTGAAGTAGACTGCTACTAAGCAACAAAACACGAAGTCCGCCATCGCGAACTTTTAGGAATGCGGTTGCACTGTTGTTTTCGATCAGCTCGCCTTCTTGCCGTTCGGCTTCGACGTACAGTCGATATTGTCCTGCTTTTTCCGCTCGATAATTGAAGTCCGCCATCACGACCTGGCTACCTTGGCTGGCAACCAATTCTCGTGTCCCCGCATTTTCTCGGTTGCCTTGTTCGTCTTCTACTACCAGTGTTACCGGTATCGGCTTGTTGACGTAGCCCTGGATCTTGATTCCGACTCGCAGTGCAAACTCATTTTTAACGAAGACCGAATACTCGTCCTGTAAGTTCTCGATCGCGACATCGCGAGATTGTGATTGATCCCGTGACCGACCGATCGCAATCGTGTAAAGCGGCGTCGCGCGGCGATCGAGTTGCTTGGCTGCTTGCTGCGGAGGCGTCTCTGCAACGATGGCTCGCTGGGCACCGTCGCTGATGAGGATTACGCCTGCTAGACGTTTGCCGAGATGTCGTTGCAGTACTTCATTGATGGCCTGGCCGATGTCCGTTTCACCACCGATTGGCTTCGCGAAGATGCTCAGTTTGTTGTTGGCTTTCGGTTGCGGCTCGATGCCGCTAGAGAATGCTACGAGCTCGACTTCGAAGTCATCACCCATTGCTTCTAAATGTGGGATGGCTGCGCGTAGCAACGACTGTTGGTCATCCCATCGCGTTTTCCCGCCGTCGCCGTCGCGGTAGTCCATGCTGCGACTGGCATCGAATAGGACTAGCACGAGTGCTTGTTGCGTTTGCCGATCCGTCTTCACAAGCGCTGGGCGAAGCATTCCGATGGCGAGTAAGATCGCAATCGCGGAGCGTAGAATTACTAGCCAGCGTTTGCGTGGCTTCGAAAGTTGACCGAACGTTGGCGAGATAAAGAGCAGCAACAACATGACCGCCACCAATGCGGCCACTAATAAATAGCTGCCAAAGATCGGTTGCAGTTGCCAGGATGCACTCATTGATTCGTCGCGATCGCTTCCAGCTTTTGCCACATCACGTGAAGGGGCGGACTACGCTGCGGTGGCCGTGCCGTAGAACCGATTCGATACAAGGTATTCCATGACCAAGATTCCAACAACACAGAGCATGAGAAACGGAAACAGCTCACGGCCAACGCGAGCCCGTCCAATGCCTCGATTGATTTCTTTTGTACCTCGCGCCAGCGTGTAGCGATCCTCGCCCAGGATATCATCGAGTTTTTCCGGATCGAGTCGATTTACTTGTGTTGCTGCAGTTGACAGATTTGTCGAGAACCCCGTCGTGCGTTCTTGGTCGAGTCGCAGTCGATAGTGGCCCGAATTGTTGGTCGCGGGAATGACTAGTTTGCTATTCTCGCTGCGAATGTTCTGCCAATCCAATTGCGGCGTGAACAACTGCCAAGTTGCGTCCAGTTCCGATTCTTGCATCGGCAACTCAACAACCTCGCCGACACTGTGATTCCATTGTTCGGCAGATTGGTTGGCCAAATACGGAAACATGCCGTACATCAACATGAAGAAGGGCAAATTGTATTCGCTGGTGGGTAAATAGTTCCATCCAGGACGCTGGGGATTGTTACGCTGATCGGAAACAGGCGTCGTCATGGTTAACACTCGCCCCGAGCCAATGATCGTTTCGATGATGGCCGGCTGGTCGTTGCTAAATCGAGCGATCACGTTCGCGCCGGGCTTCATTTCTTCTATCGACCAATGCCGAAAGATAGGAGAGTCATCCCAGTTGATGATAGTCTCACTGCCACGGAACTGACTCAACATCGGATGAGCGGTATTTTCCAACCTAACGAAAAGCACGTCGTCTTTCGCGGTGCGCCACTGTACACCGAGCGGTCCAGGCAGAATCGGTTTCGCCACTGCGTTGAATTCATCTTTCGGTGAAGCGTTACGACCAAGGAAGTTTGCCAGCCCGCCGCCACGTCGCACGTATTCTTCGAGTCGTTTCCAATGCGTTGCTGGTAGCGGCGTCGGATCAAGCAAAGCAATCGCCGAGTAGTCGTCCAATGGCTGAGACAGCAGCTCATTCGCGTTAATGACATGACAGTCAAATGCATGCTCATTTTCCTTGCGAAGTTCTGTCGGACTAATGGACTGCTCGACGTACTTTGCTTCGGCGCCGTTTGAAGTCACCAGCAGCACGGGAAGCGGTGGCCGAACTTCGATCGTGAAGTAACGAGTGTTGTCGATGGCCAAGCCATCTTGTGAGCTAAGCCGAACTTGCCCATGGCTTATGCCAGATGGAAGCCCCCGCAACTCTTTGAACGACAACGGGATCTCCGCTTCGCTGTTAAGCGCAACTTGAATGCGACGACGTCGTACGGAATCCGGAAGCAGTACTTCCCCATCGACGATCACTGGTCGCGTATCATCCTGCGTTTCGATCAAGACTTCGACGGAGATTTCTTGTTCGTCGATGTTGAGCGTTTTTAAGCTCGAATCGATTCGCAGTGGCTGCCCGGCAGCCAGTGAATCGGCGTTCAGCTTGAGCTCACCCAATTGAGCGTTGCGTGGCAACTGCGAACCGACATCGACGACAAAAAGCGAGAGTTCGGGTTGTTGCTCGAGCTTCGATTTCAAGGACTCGAACTTGCCCGCCCAGACGTTTTCGCTGAGGTCGGTCAAAACGTAAACTTCTTGTCGTTTGTCGTCACGCTTTGCAACCAAGTCCACCGCACGTTGCACTAGTTCGTACAACGGATACTCGCTACCCAACACTTGCAAGCTATCGACCATGTTGGCAGCGTTTCCGATGTCCACGGAAAAGACGCCGGGGCCCGACGCATCAATGATCGCAACTTCGCTATCGGTCGGTAACTGTTTTAAGAGATCACGAGCGACTTGCTGGGCTTCTTCCAGCCTCGTCAGGTTTTGATGTCTCAAACCCATCCGTGGTGAAGCATCGAAAACCAGTGCTGCCGCAACCGGTGCGTTTTCGTCGCCGATGTTTTTTAGGCCGCGAGACGTGAGACTTCGATACCCGAAATAAATCAGGCCTAGCAGCATGATCGCGCTTAGCAGTCCGAAACTTCCCAGCAGCAACATGCTTTTGTTTTCATTCCAGCAATAGACCGTCGCGATAATTGCAAACGGGCAGAGCACGCCCAACATCAGTGCTTTCAGCCAAAATCCGCTGGTAACCGAATCGACACTAGGTCTGGCAAAGAGTGCGGCAAGCAACCCGATGGCTGCGATTCTCAACGCCAAAAGTAACCAATGCCGCAGTCTCATGGATCGCTGGTTGGAGATTTGCTTCTGTTGCAAGAATCGCATAGCCGGAAACAGCTGGTGCGTCGGCCGTTTCTTCATCATCAGATGCAGCAAAACCGGTACGCCCATAAGTAGGCTACCGAGTGCGATCACAGAAAAATTGGCGAATGCCATACGGCCTCAAAAACACAAAATGGAGCGAAAGCAGACTGAACTCTCCAAGGTTGCAGGTTGCTTCCTAATTATACCTCGATCATTAGTTTCTTCATCAGCGACATTGCCCACCAGAAAGATTGCCGTCGGAAAACGGGCCTACGATTCGTTTCTATCCCTACCGCCCTAGACAAAAGGCAACCAAATGGTTGCTCGATCACCACAGTTCGTGGCGATGACTGCGAGCTTGGGTTTTACCGCAATACCCAAAATTGCGTGGTAGGCAGGCTGGAATCCAGTCTGGCCGAAGTCGACAACTCCGCAGTGCCCAGGTATGGGGCGAGGAGAACGGGCAGCTAAAGAACGTCACCTCCTACGAGGAGAGTGAGCGGTTACTGGATTTTTTGACCTCAAATTTCGCGATTCTTGCAACAGATCAAAATCCTGCTCAACGGCAGAAAGACTCCGGGGTCCAGCCAAGTAACTAGGTAGTCGCTAAGATTGGCGGATCGAAAAAAGTTTCGTGCCGATCAAGATGAAGCGATGAACCAACAAGAATTTGAAATCCATTCGTCGATTCCGGTCATTCGAATGTTGGATGAAAAGAAATCGAAAGCCTTCTACATCGACTACCTTGGCTATAAAGTCGATTGGGAGCATCGTTTTAACGACGATAGTCAATCACCGCTCTACATGCAGATTCATCTTGGTGCCTCCTTTCTTCACTTAAATGGTCACGCGGAACAGGACGCGCCCGTTTGCGAAGTGCGCATTCCGGTGAAGGAGCTCGAGGCATTCCACTGGCATCTGTGTTCGAAGAACACCGAATTCACGACGCCTGATATTGATGATCCTCGGTACGAAGAACGGAAAACGGATCTGAATCTCTACGATCCATCCGGCAACCACTTAGTGTTTTGGGCGCCGAGCTATTTGACTGACTGAGGCGACCGCGAGTCCCTGCGGAATCCGAGCAACCCCAGCCCAGCCCAGATCAACATCAGCCTCACCGTCCCCGGTTCAGGAACGGAGCGAGTCAAGGACACATTATGCACGTGCGGGCCAATGACGCCCAGAAAGTCTATCTGCATATCAATGGATGGACTTTGCCCGCCAAGCGTTAGTTGAATTGCATCAACGTCTGCTGCTGTGACCGGACCGTTGAACGACGAGAATGGTACAACGACCGTTGCCGTTGCGGTTCCATCGGTCACCGGGATTGGCATCACGACTTCTGAGAAGTTTGTTGTGGATCCTTCGTACAAGCGGAGGGAAAATGTATCACTGGCGCCGGCAGCATCGATGCCCAACGTCAATTCAATTCCCGTGTTGAATCCGCCGTTGGTGAGGTCCAATCCTCCTAGGCCCGTTCCAGCACTCGCATCTGCCACGCCGTCGATCCCGTCCCATGTGAGTATGGCCACTGAACCAACGCCCGCACTTTGATCGAACTCGAGCACGTCGCTCAAGCCATATGGATTCGATCGCAACTTCGAGTCCGCAGTACCCATGAGGAAATGCAAAAAGGCATCTCTCTCGCCGCCCAGAATGTCAGCACTTGTCGCGATGGAGCTAGAGAAAAGATCGAGCGGGGTAACGACGTCCGACTGGCTTTCGCGAAAATCGTCGATCAACAAAACAGGGCCTTCTGGCACACTGAGAGGTTCGACATTCGTCGTATAAGTGTACGAGCCGACGTTCTGTTCTGGCTGTACGACGTAGTAACTCTTGGTAGGATCCAAATTGGCAAACGTGTAGATACCGTCGCTGCCAGTCGTTAGGTCGCTTCCGAATTGCTGGTCGCCAATTCCAAAGACACGATCACCGTCGTCCTCGAAGAGTTGGACTAGAATGCCGCTAACTTCCTCGCCCACGTTGTACGAACCGTTCAAGTTCGTGTCTTCGTATACGGTCCCTGCGATGCTACCAGCGTGAAGCGACTGGTTACATAACCAAACAATCGCAGCGGTAGCGCACCATAGATTACGATACATTGGGTCTCTCCCAGTGTGATGCCTGGGCACGCAATTCGATGAGAGGAATCTCTCGATAGAACGAACTTGATTGGTTCGGCTAAACTTCCATGAATACCTATCGAATATCGACAGGCCGCCGGCAATTAAGGTTGTGCCGCAAGCGTCAAAGGTAATTTCTCGAATGAGTTTGCCCCTTCGACACGTGTAGAGCGTTTGATATTCAGAAAAGTACTCATTCGGTCGTTTTTTCGGTGAAAAGAATCAATCACGCATGATTTTGAATTGATTTTTCGAATTCAAACCAACCATTGGAAATCCAGTGCGACGTTGGATGACCGTACATCGCCGTCGGATAAGATTTCGCTCAAGACGCTTTGGCAGGTCGTCGCGATCCAAAACGAAGGCGGACTTTAGGTCCATCTGTGCGTTCCACACGTGAAGCGTATTGGCGTGTTCAAGCACTGACGTATTTCGAACCGAACGAGACTCGCAGCAGCCTGCCCGCCGCCGTAGAATCTTAATCAATTCAGTGGCTACACGATTCAAAGGCGCAACATGACGTCCCTCAAAACTACCGTTACCATCGCCAACTATTGCCTCGGTTTAACGCTCTTCATCGCCGCGACACTTCGGGCCGATGAGTCCGACCGAGTGGTGCAAGAAAACGTACCGAAGGGAAAAGTCACCAGCGGCGTTTTCTCAGAGAGTCAGATCTTTCCTGGTACGACCCGCGAGTACAGCGTCTATTTACCAGCCCAATACCAGAAAGATCAGCCTGCCCACTTGATGGTATTCATGGATGGGAAGGGCTACGTGAAGCCTGACGGATCGTTTAGGGTGCCGATTGTTTTTGACAATCTGATTCACAAAAAAGAAATGCCAGTCACCGTGGCTGTGTTTGTGAATCCTGGGACTGTTAAATCAACGAAGCCCGACGCGAAGAATCGAAGCAACCGATCGTTCGAATACGATTCGTTGGGCGATCGCTATTCAAGATTCCTGTTGGACGAGTTCCTACCAGTGGCTCTTGATGGCGTAAACGTTTCGAGGGACGCCAAAGACAGAGCCGTATGCGGAATCTCTTCCAGTGGCATCTGCGCGTTCACCATCGCATGGGAGCGTCCCGATCAGTTTGGCAAAGTACTAAGCCACATCGGTAGCTTCACCAACATCCGCGGCGGCTGGGCCTACCCCGGGCTAGTCCGCAAAACGAAAGATCAGCCGAAGCCAATTAAAGTCTATCTACAAGATGGGAAGAACGACCTCAACAATCTGCACGGCAACTGGCCGCTTGGAAACCAAGACCTCGCGGCTGCTTTGCAGTACGCGGGGTACCCGTACAAACTCGTCATGACCGAAGGTGGCCACAGTGGCAAATGGGGCGGCGAAGTGTTGCCCGACGCGTTTCGCTGGCTCTGGGACGACGACGCTGAATCAACAAACATTCCATCGACCAAGACAAAGCCCGAATGGAATCGACACCCTGACGCCATCGCACAAGAGAAAGTTCCAAAAGGCACCGTCACGAAAATGCCGGCCTGGGAATCGAAGATCTTTCCCGGCACCATCCGAGATTGGGCCGTCTACGTACCGCAACAATATAAGAAAGACGAACCAGCGGCGTTGATGATCTTTCAGGACGGCGAACGTCTGCGAGACATTGAGGGCGCGTGGAGCATCCCGACAGTCTTCGATAACTTAATCGCCCGTGGTGACATGCCACCGACGATCGGCATCTTCATCGACCCGGGGCACGACAAGTCAAAACCACGCAAGGGCAACAAGTCGTCAAACCGTAGTCTTGAATATGATAGCCTCGGTGATCGCTACGTTCGTTTTCTGGCGGAAGAAATCGTTCCCGAAGTCGCGAAGAACTACAGCATCTCCGATGACCCGGAAATGCGAGCGATAGGCGGCTCCAGTTCTGGCGCGATTTGCGCCTTCAATGCAGCCTGGGAACGACCCGACTTGTTTCGCAAAGTCTATTCGAACGTCGGAAGTTTCACGAATCTCCGTGGCGGTGACATTTATCCGTCGTTAGTACGCAAGTCAGAACAAAAGCCGATTCGCGTCTACATGGCTGACACAAGCGGCGACATCGACAATCGCTTCGGTAGTTGGCCCTGGGTCAATCAGCGCATGGCATCGTCACTGAAATACATGGGTTACGACGTCCGCTTTGATTGGGCGGAAGGCTACAGTCATGGCCCCGATTACGCCACCACTCGTTTCTCGGACGCAATGAAGTGGCTATGGCGCGCAGAAAAACATCAACCGGTGATCGACACTAGTGACGATCTTGGCGGCGACCTGACTCTGCTCAATCTCCTCCCCGACTCGTCATGGGAAGTCGCGGCCGACGATCTGGGCTTCGCCGACGGACTTTGTGCAGACGACGAGGGCAATCTCTACTTTTGCGATATGCGAGCACCTGCGATCTACCGCATTGATGCCGCTGATGGGAAGCAAACCGAAATCGTCAAGGAATCCGTCAGTGGTCTGGAGTTCGGTGCTGATGGTTTGCTGTACGGTTGCCAGGGTGCGAAAAGCCAACTCATTTCAATTGACGTAAAGAATGGCGAAGTTAAAGTCGTCGCCAAAGGGGTGAAACCAAATGACCTCGCGGTGACGAAAGATGGGTTCGTTTTCGTCACGGAAACGAAATCGCAGCAAGTTACACGTATCAACTCAAAATCCGGTGAGGTGACTGTGGTCGACAAAGGCATCAATCGACCGAATGGAATAGCGCTGTCCAATGACGGTGGAACGCTGGCCGTTTCTGAGTACGGCGGCACATACGCATGGATGTTTCGAGCGAATGCGTACGGAACACTTGACGCCAAGATGCCGAGTATGACTCTCCGTCGACCGATCGATGGCAAAGGCGAATTCAAATTCAACGAACCACCACCGTACAAAAAATCAGCGAGTGGAGATGGTATGGCTGTCGACAAAATAGGTCGCTACTACATCACCAGCGCACTGGGCGTTCAGATCTTCGACCCGACTGGCCGACCCTGCGGAGTCTTACCAAAACCCGATGCCGACCAACCACTGACAAGCTGCATCATCGCGGGTCCGAACCACAGCACACTGTTCGTTGCGCAGCGCCAAAAGATTTATCGTCGCAGATTGACGGTCGAATAATTCCACAAGTAATACGTGTCGATACGGATTGATGCAGTTTGTTCGAGTCTACGTGTTACAGCTGGAGGTCGAGTTGATGGTAGCGAGTATACTTAGCGGCTTCTTTACAGCCTTCAGATTGAACACATGGAATTCTTAGAAGTACCTTTATTCGACGAAGATATCTTTAAATTGCTCGTTCGCTTCGGAATCGATTTCGGAGTGGTGGCGCTGCTGATTCTTGGTATCTATTATCGACACCATCGTCGCCAAACATATGTCTTTGCCTTCTTCGTGATGAACGTGCTGGTGTTTTTTCTATGCTTTGCATTGAAGAAGCTTGATCTGGGTCTTGGGATGGCACTGGGTTTGTTCGCGATCTTTGGCATTCTGCGTTACCGAACTGACGCGATTAAAATCAAGGAGATGACCTATCTATTTGTTGTGGTGGGTATTGCGGTGATCAATGCACTCTCCAACAAAAAGACGAGCTACTCGGAACTTGCGTTTGCGAATGGCGCAATCCTATTGCTCACGTTTTGTTTGGAACGCTTTCTCGCGACACCTGCGATGGAGCAACACCCAATCGTTTATGACAAGTTGGAGTTACTCCGTCCCGAGAATAGGGAACAACTGCTGGCCGATGTGCGTTTGCGAACCGGTTTCGATGTTACGGATGTCGTAGTGAAGAAAATCGATTTGAGGAATCAAACTGCCAATATTTCTGCAGTCTGCTCGGTGAAGGACTGAAGCTTTCTATGCGGAAGATCGAATTTGGTCTGCAAGGCGATTCGTTGCATTGATGTTTCGAGCAAAACTGGACGGAAACCACAGCACGCTATTTATTGCCCAACGCAAAAAGATCTATCGTCGAAAACAGTCGGTCAAATAAGCCCACGAATACGCTATGGACAACAAACCCAAATCCATCGCGGCACTTATGATCGGTGCCGGACTTTCGGTTGTTATCAGTGGCTCACTCGTCATCGCGACGGCAAAGGCTGGGATTTCACCTGGCGTGAGTCCGCTCGTTGTACTCATTGGATGGGTCGTGTTTGGCAGTTTGATGCGAGACCGTTTGAAACCGTTTCTCGCCATTCTACAAGTTACTGGTTCGGGCGGAGCAGCCGTTAGCGCTGGCTTAATCTTCACTGCACCAATTCTGCAGATTACAGCCAAGCTGATGGACCAACCCGTACCCAGTGTCGACATCGGCATGACGATGATGGCGTGTCTGGCCGGTAGTCTTATGGGGTGGGGATTCGTTGGCTTGGCTGCCAAGCGTTTTCTTACTGATCCACGTCTGCCGGCACCGGAAGCCGTCGCCTGTGATCAACTGATCCAAACGGCAGCGGCAAACCCCGACGACCGTCCGCCGGTATCCCTTTCGCTACTGCCAGCGATGTTGCTCGGGTTTTTCGTTCGGGCACTTATTCATTTCAAGTACATCGCTGGTACGGCAGTCGTTGGAAAGATTTCGGTTCCCGGATTCGCAGCAGCCAACGTTGTAAAACTACCGGTGCCACTGACTCCGCTCTACCTGGGTATCGGGGCGCTGCTCACATTTCCCACCGCGGTGCTCGTGTTTAGTGGCGGCATTGTCAACTCGATCACGAAGTGCATTTCCGCCGAGTACGAACTTCCCTCGGAAACCTATCGCTGGGTAGGCGGTGCGGCCATGGTCGTTGCTGTTCTCTACAGCTTGATCAACTACGTGATAGAAGGCTTGAAGCAATCGCAATCAGTGGTCGAAGAGAAGACTCCAGATCTCGACCAAACCAATGACCAGCTGTTGGCGATCTCCGGACGCATGCGAGCCGGACTCACTACGGCGATCGTAATCGGCGGCATCTTGTTGTTCGCAATTCTTCAGCTACAAGGTCTTCCTGCGAGCAAAGTTGTCGTTCTTGGCGTTGTCGCGTTGGTTTTGGTGAGTCTCCTATCGGGCTTGGGCGGACTACTGTCATTACAAGTCGGAGCCAGCGCGTCTCCAGTAAGCGGCACGGTTTTTATGGCGATGCTTGTACTCTCAGTGACTTCGATCGCTTTGGCGCAAACCGGCTATGTCGCGATTGCTGCGTTACAGCCCGTGTTGGTAGCGACTTGCGTGGCGATTGCCGCGGCCAACGATAGCAGCCAAGACTACAAAACTATGCAGCTAAACGGTTTTCAAGTGAGCTCTGCATATATCGGACAACTGATCGGGTGTGTCGCCGGCGCTATCACGGTTCCGGTTTCGCTCTACATCGCACACGAAGCCTACGGTTTAGGAAGTGAAAAACTCCCTTGTCCTCAAGCGGATTTTTTTGGAACGGTCTTATCGAGTCTCTTCGACCCCGACCTTGGCGTTCCATGGATGCCCGTCTTCGCCGGCCTAGGACTAGGCTGCCTGGCCGTCGGCATTGAAGTGATCGGTCGTGCGAATGGGATGATTTTAAGCTCCCTTGCGTTTGCCGTTGGCATCTATCTTCCAGCAGAAATGGGAATCGGAGTCCTGCTTGGAAACCTCGCCCGTGTGATTGGCACTCGAAGTTTCAAACTATCATCACACCGGGGTATCCTCGCAGCAGCCGGACTCATCGCGGGTGATTCAATGCTCTCGCTGTTGGCGGGAATCCTGATCGTTTGTCGAGTGAACCTGAAGAATTGGGAGGCTGCAAATCAGGCAACCAGTTGGATCGGAATCGCCCTAATCGTGGTGACGCTCGCGTTCGTTTCCTTCACGTACATGAACGCACGAAAGAGCCTAGCTTCGCGAAATCACTGATTGCACGTCAGCAAAAAACTGCTGCAGACCGACCTGCGTTTGGTGTTTCATACCGCGTCGAGTTGCGTCGGATGTAGGTCAGTTCGCGTGACACCTAATGAATTGCGCGAAACAGAGTCCGTATTTGCTGTGCGAGCGTCTCGTCGGTGGCGAAGAGTATCCCTCGGTGACCCATGAGCGTGGAGTCGGCCCGGTTGAGTTCGAAACATTGGCCGTAGATGTCGGTGGCAACCGCACCAACTTCACTAAAGATGCACGCCGTCGCCGCATAGTCCCATAAGCTTCCACCGCCGTCTTGCTTCGGCAACTTCACATAGCACGCGAGTGGATTCGCGAGCACCTTGCACGCGTTCATCACCGCGCCGGCGCTCGCGTCGACGTGTAGACCTGTCAGCCCCATGTCATGGGCAATCGCCTCCAACGCAGTGGTGATCTGATCACGCCCATCGCTGGAGAGAAAACTCTTGTCGGTGAAAAGCGAGAGCACCGTCCCGTTGGAGGACGACGGCTGATCCCAAGGTTGTCCGTTTCGGAATCCACCTGCCCCAGCGATTGCATGAACCACCGTCTTACCGACCGGGTCGTAAACAACGCCAATCGTTGGAGTGCCATCTCGGCGAACCAGTGCGATCGACACCGCGTACCCAGGTGTACCCTCGATGAAAGGCAGCGTGCCATCGATCGGGTCGATGCACCAGAAGTAATCAGCACTAAATCGGCCACTGTCGTCGGGTTGTTCTTCGGTGAGCAAGCCAAGTTCGAAACGCTCTAGTGTTGGGTTGAGCGTCTCAAGGATGATGGCTTCGCTGCGCCGGTCGACTTCGGTAACCACCTGCGATGCGAGGCTGTGGCCGCTGGACTTGTGCTCGATCTGCTTAGGTCGGGAGCGAGCGATCATCTCACCAGCTGCAGTGGCAGCGTCGATCGCAAGATCAGCGAGTTCGGCAAGTTCGGTACCAGAGAGTTTCATAAGGAATTCAGAACCTCGCTTGCGAGCCGTTTGCTGTAGCGATGAGCTTTCCAGTGGCCGGGGCTCCAGCCTTGAAGAAAGCGGAAGAAGTCAGTCCATGCCACGGGGTATAACTCGCGCCAGTTGGCTTCCAGTGCGCGGCTGTCGATTGCCTTACCCGAACGTTCCAACGCTTCGTGGAGGAACTGGAAATAGCGATCGAGCAAATCAGATTCTCGACGCTCGCACTCGACCTCGTCGAAGCAGCTGCTGATGAAGTAGGCAACATCTTTCATGCCGCAACCTCCGCCGACGTACTGAAAATCAACCGCGGCGGCATTTCTCCCATCCGCACTAAAGCAGAAGTTGGCGAGCTTCGCATCGCCATGAACAAACGTTTGGAACCGGCTGTCAGACAGTCGACGATCGAGCTCACTGGCTGCTGCTTTCAGCGGACTTTCTTCGAGTGCATCGAGCTCATCGGGGCGAGTGGCAAGGTGCCAATAGGTTCCGATGGTCCACAACTCTTTGGGCTGCTCTCCCATGAACGTGGCGTGGAAGTTTGCCAGCCATGACAGGCACGCATCAACTTCGGCGTCGCTCACGCTTCGGCGGCGACCAGCAAAGCCCGCAGCGTTCAAGTCCTCCAAGAGAAGAAGGACTCCATCGGGACGATGCTCGACGGCCAAGCAGTTGGGCACCCGACAGGCATCGAGGCACCGCTCTGCATAGCGTCCATACCAAGCCGTCTCAACCTGATACGATTTGAGCTTTCGCTGATGCGAGCGATCGGACGTCCAGCCGTACTTATGGGCTTGCTCGTCAGGCCAGCGCACGTGCTTCAGAACAACGCTTGGAGTCGTGCCACCCTTGAGATGACACCGCACAATCTGCCCATAGCCGCTCCACAGACTCTGGACGACCTCGGTACTAGATATCGTCGCTGCGCCCGTCGACTGGAGCACAATTGCAGTAAGACTAGCGTCGAATCGATCCGACTCGGTCACGTTACCAGGTCCTTGGTGAGTTCGGTTTTGCAACCTTGTATTCTGCGATCAACAACGGTGGTGAGCATAGCCTACAAATGCATGAACGCAATTCGAATCCCCAGCGTGCTCTTTGCACCAGGATGCGCCGATAGCTGCGGCGATCCATGGAAACATGGATCAGTAACATAATTTAGCATGGCGAGTTTCAACAGAACGCGCTGACAATGTAAACTAAGCCTCATGATCGCCCCTTCAATGAAAGAGACTTTTGATGACTAGTCGTACCGCACTGATGCTCTGTGTCCTCGCCGTTTTACCCATGCCAACGTTTGCTGCTGACCGCGTCGTCTATGAAGGTGATAGCGGTCCTGGTGAGGGTAAACACATTGTCTTTATCGCTTCGGATCACGAGTACCGTGGCGAAGAAACATGCCCGGCTATCGCGCGAATCCTTGCCAAAAAATACGGATTCAAGTGCACTGTCCTGTTTGGTCAGGATGACGATGGGAATATCAAGGCTGGATCATCCAACATTCCCGGCATGGAAGCACTCGACACGGCGGACATGATGTTCCTGTTCCTACGCTTCGTTAATCCAGGTGACGAATCGATGGCACACTTTGAAGCTTACCTCGAACGCGGCGGCCCGGTCTTAGGATTGCGTACTACGACGCACGCGTTCAATGGTGTCGAGGGCAAATACGCCAAGTACAATTACAACGCCAAGAGCGAGGATTTTGAGGGCGGCTTTGGGCGTCAGATTCTGGGTGAAACTTGGAACCCAAAAAAGGGTGCAGGGCACTATGGCCGCAACCATAAGTTTAGTACGCGACTCCAGGTAGTGCCCGCACAGGCCGATCATCCAGTCATGACCGGATGCAAAGACATGCATGCCATGGCGGGTGCCTATTCGGCTGTGCCTATGCCCAATTCCGTCGTCCTTGCGACCAACCAAGTACTGGAAGGCATGAAACCAACGGATGAAGCCATTGCTGAGAAAGAGCCACAGCCGGCGATTTGGGTTCGCACGTATAAGTCTAAGTCCGGCAAAGAGGGACGTGTTTTCTGCTCGACCCAGGGTGCATCCGAGGACATTGTCAGCGAAGGTTTTCGTCGCTGCATTATCAACGGTACATTCTGGTGCATGGGCATGGAAAAGGAAATCAAGTCAGACATGGACGTTGCATTCGTAGGCCCCTACAACCCAGTTACCTTTAGCTTCGGCGGCGAACGTAAAGGTGTGAAGCCAGGTGACATCGAAGGTTGGGACGCACCGATCTGGAGCAAGGACGCGTCGACGAAGAAGAGAGCGAAGAAGAAAACGAAGTAATGCAGTGCATGTGGGCGAAGTCGATTCGCATCAGTGAAGGAGATGACTTATGACTCCAGAAAAACAGCAAGGCGTCGTTGAGCATATGTTGTTTGGGCAATTGCCCGCTTGGCAATATTCGAAGACGTTCCGGCTTCTGCACTCGTGCGTGACTGTTCTCATGTTACTAGGGCTTTTGACAGTCGTCTCTTGGCCTTGGACCGGTCAATGGCTCCCGTCATGGGCTATCCCACTCGGAGTTCTTTCGTTGCTCGTAGGTGCGGTTTGGGGAACGTTCATTTTCTTCTCAGCCGCACTGTTTCAGCGACGTCTCAGACGACAATCTTGAGGGATGCTCTAGAAGGATATCACCGAGAATTACCAGGAGATAAAACTGCATCGGAATCGTCGTTCGACGATGTCACAAAGCCAAAACCCAAAAGTGCGTCGGTCTATCTGATTGTCACTGACCGACGCAATCTAGGGTTCGAGCAGTAACGGAATAGAAACGCACACCAACGTATCGCTCGTTTTCTATTCATTGTTCCTGCGAATTGTCTTGATGAACTTTCCTTTCCCGGTCAAGGCTTTTCGTGTGTACCACCAGACTGGCTGGGATTTGAGTTGAAGCCGCTTCGACGCTTCACTCCGAAGCGTCGTGCAATGCCGTTTAGTCGACGTTTTAGGCAGACGCCAAGACGCGGGAGGGAGTGAACCTTGACGCCAAATGAGCGTCCTGCTTAATTTGAGAAGGTTCCGACTCCCATGTCGAGTTCCGGGGTTTAGACGACGTGAAATTCGAC
This sequence comes from uncultured Pirellulaceae bacterium, assembly GCA_964397295.1. Classification (GTDB taxonomy): domain Bacteria; phylum Planctomycetota; class Planctomycetia; order Pirellulales; family Pirellulaceae; genus CAYNJG01. The sequence continues at coordinate 21,647 of CAYNJG010000002.1, read as the reverse complement.
TGCAAATCGCCAACTCTGAGCGGCGACGCGTATAACCTGGACCTATTTGATTTGTGTGTCATCTACTTCTATACCGACCTGACGAGAGACAGACATGACTGACTTGCAACTTGCGAACGCCGTCACTACGGCTATGTGCGTCGAGTTGAATGAATCATTGCGACGAATTCATCACTGCCTCGACCAGCTTACGGATGAGAATATTTCATGGCGTCCAAGAGAGTCGATGAATAGTATCGCGAATTTGCTTCTGCATTTGCGTGGTAACGTGCAGCAGTGGGTCATTTCGGGCGTTGGTGGTGTCGATGATTCAAGGGTCCGTCAGAGCGAGTTCGACGACCGGACCTCGCACACAAAGGAGGAACTACTCTCAGCAATCGATGGGACCGTTGCAGCGGCATGTGACGTGATAGTGGGGGCAACTCCCGAGGAACTGGCACGGGTCCGTGTTGTTCAGGGTCGGAAGAAGGTTACCGGAATCCTTGCAATCATTCACGCAATTACACATTTCCAGGGCCATGTGCAAGAGATTGCCCACATGACGCGAATCCTTGTTGGCGACGACTATGCTTTTGCTTTTGTGCCTGAGTAGGCATTGTTCGGCTGCGTCAGATTTTCAGGTGCCAGTGGGTGGCGTCAATTCAATTGCCATGGCCCATTGGGATTCGCTTATTTGCGAACCAGGTTTTCGCAGTCGCGGATGAATTGACGCCGCCGCAATGTTTCCGTTCTTGTCCAACCATCCAAACCGAACGATTGTTCGGTCAAAACGCAACGAAGTTTTGGCAGCAAGATAGAATTCGATTTCAAAGGGCGTCCAGCCACCCGCAGACCAAGTGTAGCCAAACGGACGGAATGTCGTGTCGGCGATTGCTTCAATTTGGAGGAGCGTGACACCATCGGACCACCATCCTTGCTTTGATCCTTCAGAGTGGTACGTAAACGCATCACTCAGAAACGGTTCCAGTAGCGTGGCAATGTGTTGCTGCACATCGCGTCCATCATTCAAAATTACCAATGGGTCATTTAGCCAAATCCAAAGCAATCTTGCTATCCGTTGTTCGAGAGGTTCGGAGGAAGGTAGAACAGCGTCGTTTTGCGAATCAGCGAAAGCGATTTCCTTTTGTTTGAGCACGAACCAAGAATCTATACTAGGGCGGACAACGATAGGCTTCAAGTATTTTGCGTTTCACCGAGATACCGACAAAGACAGGCTTTCGAGAGTCGGTGTGACAGGCTTCGGGCGAAAAAGGAACGGCCGAAGCCTGCATGGGTCCGAATGACCCTCGCAGATTCAGCTAATTGCTAAACTGCCTCGGATTCATCGGCCGACGCTAGTTACTAAATCCCTTCGAAGTTTCACTCCGAAGCAGCCTTGAAGCGACGGTTTCTGCAGTCGATTCGTAGGCAGCAGCAAGGAATTCAAACGGGCATTCGTCTTCCAAGTCATTCAGAAAGTGACTAGCCTGTCGTTCGTTAGCCGACACAAATCCGCGACGGGGTCAAGTATGCCGATTCCAAGACTGAATCGTAAGTTCCTTCGCTTTAGTCTGCGTGGCTTTCTGTTGGTCACAACCTTGTTCGCAATACTTCTTGGGCGAGAGGTCAATCGTGCACGCGTGCAGGCGATGTCGGCGGAACATGTCCGTAAACTGGGTGGAGGTGTAAGTTACGATTTTCAGTTCGTCGCGGCGGGAACGACTATTAAACCCTCTCGCGGATATCTGACCAGCATCTATTATGTGGACGACTGCTACATCGAGTCCGCTAGGCATCCCGTTCCTGATTGGCTGCAGAAGTACGTCGACGAGAACCTGTTCGTTCGCGTCGAACGTGTGAGCATCGAAACGCGGATGGGCGATATTGGTTTTCTGGCCGGATTTCCCGACTTAAGAGAACTGTCATTGTGCAGTTCGACGCTTGTTGACGCCGACCTCCGCGTTCTGGCCAAACTCAAAAACCTGCGAAAACTCAAGATACAGTCCGCAAATATTACAGGAGCAGGGTTAAGGCACCTTGAAGGATGTCGGCGTCTTGAAGAGCTTTCGCTCTCTGGTTCTGGTGTCACTAGTGTTGGGATTAAGGCAGTGACGCTGCCCACGAGCTTACGCAAGGTAGACTTCGCCTGGACGGATATCGATGATGCGGGTCTCATCGTGCTGGAACCGCTGAAGAATCTTGAGTCGCTGTTGCTCGGACAAACGAATGTGGCCGGTCCCGGACTGCGATTCCTATCGAACCATCCCAAGCTTGAAAGGCTCCGTTTGGATCAAACCAAGATTGGGGACAGCCCCAGTCTTTCCGCCCTCGCAGCGTTGCCGAATCTGAAATACCTTTCGCTTCAATCTTGCAGGATGAGTGATGACGGGATTGTGTATCTGAAGGAGCTAAGTCAACTCGAAGTGTTGAAAATGCCATGGATTCGAGATGACAGCATTAGTGTGGCGGCAGCTAGGGAACTTGACGTAGCTTTGATGACAACAAGTGTGGAGTATCCACACGCAAGATTCTGGTAGAGCAATACAGCATCGTTGAAACTGCTTCGGAATCATCGGCCACCGGACTTTCTGACGGAGCGTTCGTGCCATCGGAGTTCATGCTGACGCGAGTTGAAGTAAATCTCACCGCGCAATTTTGCAGCCATCAATCGCTTCCTGGAGGGTTTCGTATTCGGCGTTGCTGAAGTGCGCATTGCTGATGTCTATGAAAACCAGGTTGGTGATTTTTTTTCAGGGAAGCGATATCGCTGATTTGCGTGTTGGCGAGGTTCAAGTTGCAGAGGTTTGTCAGGTTGCCGAGTGGGCTCAGGTCCTGTGTCTGAGCGAAAACTTTTGAATCACGGAACTGGCCGCGAACTCGGCTTTCACGACAAACGCGAGATCGAGCAAATCGTGAGCCGTGTGAAATCCAAAGGCAATCGATTTCGAGATTTGGTTGAAGAGATCGTCTTGAGCGACGCATACTCTAGGTAATAACTACTTCGCAAAGATTGTCGCGGATTGACGAAGCGAGTCTAGAGTGATCTTCTGACTACGCTGTAGTTCGCCCCAGTCGTTTGGGGCGATATCAGGGTGTCGAATTCGTAGGACGATCGGCATCTCGCCAGATAACGTTTGATCCAGCTCAGACCAAAGAAGGTCATCGCTGGGGACGTTGTTAAGCATCCATCTTCCATCTTTGTCCGTGGTTACCGCATCTTCGCCAGATGAAAGTAAGTACTGACGGATCGGGCGGTATCGCTTGCCGAGTACTTTTCGTTCCGGCGAACTCATGTCAACAACTTCGTCCCGAACGTCGATCAATGCTCCTTCAATTGGCTGGCCCTGATCGTCGGTGACTCGGCCGCCAATGGTGGTTCCCTTCGCCATTTTGAACTCAAATTCCCTGGGGACTGCCTTGCCATCGGTGTGCGAGTCGAGTGCCCACCATGCGTGCATCGGCACGTACCCATCCTTGCTTGCGAAAAGCCGCAGATCGATGGGTGGACCACTCAAATGGACTTCCGCGAAGCCCTCGGAATCGGTCGTGAAATGGGCGTTCTCGATGGTGGTCGGAATTGAATGCCCGTAGGAAAGGTGAATGTGATTGCGAAACACCTTCGCCCCCGCAACGGGTTTTCCGTCTTGAGTAACGACGCGGACCTTCATGACTTGCGGCCAAATGCCATCGTAATCGATCAAGGACCCGTCCGTGGACTTCGCTTTAGTTCGTGCAACCTGGTCTTTAGTATCGAAGCTCCCGCGAAGTGCTGCCGTCACGAATTGATAGACGTCATGCTCATCCGCTGGAACGCGTCGCGCGACTTGCCGACCGTTTTTAACCGCAATCAACATCGGCGTAGACTGCACGTCCATCGCTTCTCCGACGCCGCGATTGGTATGTTCTCCGTATTTGATTCGAGTTAAAGGAAAACCTTCGTCAACAAACGCCTCTACCACGTCGTTGACGTGGCTGCAATCTACGCAGGTGGCGTCTTCGCACTCGAAGAAATAGAGGCTTACTGATTCCTGAGCCCCCGCCGGCAGTTCTTTCTTCGAGACAGGCTTGCTGCTCTTCGTACCTACGAAATCAATTATTTCTTGCTTCGTCATTGAGCCTGTCCACTGGGTGCATTTCTGTCCATTGATCAGCCTCGTGAAACTTGGAATCAATTGGTTTTCGCCACCTGGCACGTTGGTGACATCGACCTTTTTAATAGGATGCCCTGCCGCAATCAGGCGATCGATCGTAGGTTCCATCGACTTGCAGACGGCGCACCAATCGGCTGTGGTGAACTCGAACGTGGTTTCGAGTTCAGCTTGTTTGGCTGGTTTGATCTCGTTCGTTTCGAGTTCAGCTGGTTCAGCCGTTTGAGCTTCTTTCTCCTTTTTCATTGCGGCGAGTTGATGCTTTGCGAGCTGCAACGCTTGATACTTTGCCTTTGCTCTCAATGTGGCCCGTTTTAGATCGACATCCGCCAGCCGTGTTCGCAGCTTTGCTTTGTCGACTTCCGTTTGTTGTCGTCGCAGTTGAGAACGAGTCACGGTCCCAGAGGCCGCTTTATTCGCCGCAAGGGAGGCCTCATATTCTGCCTTCGCAGCTTTGTACTCGGTCGCAGCTACTTCAATCGACAAAGTGTTTTCTGCCGCAGACTTCGCAGCGAGATATTCGGTTTCAGCGATCGCCACATGTAATTCCGCTTCTGTAATCGCCGCAGGTAATTCCGAAACGTTCCGTAGTTGCGCCAGCCCTTGCGTTTCGTTTCGGATCGTCAGATCCTGATTAGCGGGAGATCCGATTTTGAGGTCGGTTTCGTCTTCGGTTTCTTCCGTGTCGGGGTACGCCGTCGGGTCGGCCGCCGGCTGGTTCTTCGATTGTTTGGCCGCCACACGATCCAAGAAGCTACCGTCCTTCTGTTCAGCGAAACTCGAATCCACTTCCTCCACAACCTTCGCCTTCTCCACAATCTTAGCAATCGCCGCGCCGCCTCGAGACAAAACAAACTCGCCTTGCTTGACTTCCAAACGATCTGTTGGTCCATCCACTTCAACGACGTAGCTTCCGGCTGAAATTCGAGTTGAAGTAGCACCACGATGAATCAACATTTTCTCGGCGACTTGGTCTCCTTTCATGACTCGCACTTGGACGTTGTCATCCGCACACTCGATCGTGAGCGTTCCCTTCGACATCTCAATCGAAACGAAGAGTCCTGCGAGTAGCAAGAGGAAGCCACCAAACGCGCCCGCCACCGCGCGAACAACGCCACCGCGCCCACGGCCAGACCGCTGCGTTTTGCTGACCGGCGTCGGAGGTTTTGCGACAACATCAGGTTGTTGCAGATGAGCCAGCCAACTCGCCAGCGTTTCGGAGATTTCGGCCGCTGACGTGAAGCGGTCGCCTCTGTCTTTGGCCAGCAAACGATCGATGATATTTTGCAACCATTCTGGCACATCCGTATTTGCATGCCGAACGGGTCGATGCTCGTCACTGATGATCCGCTTGAGAACACCGAACGTCGTTTTCGCTCGAAACGGCGAATGCCCCGTGCACATGAAGTACAGCACGCTACCAAGGCTAAATAGATCCGATTGATGATCAACATCGAATCCTTGAGCCTGTTCAGGGGACATGTATTGTGGCGTGCCAGTAATCACGCCGCTTTGCGTCATGTTGGCGTCATCGGCGGCCCTGGCCAGACCAAAGTCAGTCAACAGGACTCGTTCGACGCCATTCTCCAGCAACACATTCGCTGGTTTGACGTCGCGATGGACTAGCCCTTGTGCATGAGCTGCCGCCAACCCGGACGCGATCTGCATTCCGATTCGCAGTGTCTCTGCGACTCCCAACGGGCCGTCAGCGTCGACTCGCTGCTGCAGGGATTTCCCTTCGATCACGGGCATCACGAAATAGGGCAACCCGTTTTCTTCGTCAACCGTTTGTATGGGCACAACGTGTTCGTGAACGACCGCAGCGGCAGACTTGGCCTCGCGGGCGAAACGTTTCCGAGCCGAAGCGCTGGTCGCCAAGACTGGAGCCAGAACTTTGATGGCCGAGTAACGATTGAGGGCGGGATCGTAGCCTTTCAGGACTACACCCATGCCGCCCGTTCCGAGATACTCCACGATCTCGAATCGTCCGAACCGGCCCAATGAGTTTGGCTCCTCGGACTTCGTGAGAAAGTCCGCCGGCGCTCGGCAGTTGTCCTGTTCTGGAGTGATCGGATCGCGACGCAGCAGCTGCGGAACTTCGCTCCAATCGACCTGACCTCGCGAAACCGATTCGAGCGCACTCTGGCAGTCGTCACAATCTTCTAGGTGCGTTTGTACATCTTGCTCTTGCTCGGAAGACAATTCGTCGTCGAGGAATTGCCGGAACGTGTCGTGATCGTAATGAAATCGGGCAATCATTCTTTTTCCTTTCTACAATTCGTGTTTCGTTTCGAAGAACTTGACTTCACGCTTGATCCGCGCCAGGACACGACATCTCGCGACTCTGACCGTTCCGATTTTCTTTTGCAGGGCCGTGGCTACTTCACTGACGGTTCGGTTTTCGACGGCCGTCCGCCAAAATGCTTCCCAAGTGCCCGCGTCGACCGTTTCTCGAACTCGCTCCGCCGCCCACTGGAAGACCTCGCGGTGGTATTCGATGTCAAAACGCGTCGCTTCAGCAGAAGAGACGTCCGCCTGTTGCTCCAACAATCTCTGGATTCCCGAATCGCCGGACCCTCGCGTTTCCTTGGTTCTCGTCAGCACATTGATCATTAGATTTCGAGCAATGCGGAACAGCCAGCCGCGAAAACTTCCCTCTTCGCGATGCGGATCAAACCGATCGATTGATTTTCCGACGGCTGCCAGCACATCTTGGCACAGGTCGTTTGCATCGGCGTGCTGAAATCCTTTGTTGACTGCCAGTCGATAGATCAAAGGCTGATAGATCGCTACGAACTCTTCCCAAGCCTCGTGATGGGATGCATCACGAATCTTCAGAATTAGCGAAACTCGGGTGGCTGGGTCAGACATGTGTTTTCTCTACGAGATTACACACGAATTTATGACAAGCGTTACTCGGAAAATCCAAAAACCGTGCAAATGAAGGCCTCAGCATGTTCGTGAAACGCCGAACTGCGGGCGGCGTAACGTCAGTTCGTAGACCGATGAGCATACGGCTGAATCTCGCGTCGGACGAAGCACTTCTGAACATGCGTCCTGGGATTTAAGACGTTATATCTTTAGTTGAAGCCATGACTTCCTACAATGGCTCCAGATTAACCCAGACCACTAAATCATCGGACCAAGGTGAAGGTGCGATTTGATGGCTCGGCATGCCACTGGAGTAACCATGACAACTAACGACCGTTTCAGTAAACGTCGAGTGGTGCGAATTAGCATACGGACGCTCTTAGTTTTTGTTACAGCGTTTTGCATGTTACTTGCCTGGAAAGTTCACCGAGTGCGGACCCAGCAAGATGTGGTCCGTTGGGTGACGGACGCTGGAGGAAATATCCGTTATGACTATGAGTTTGACGCGAACGGGACGTTCTGGCACCGGTATTTTCACACCTCCGAAGTTAACACCGACTTGACCCTTACCAATTGGAGCAGCGATTCAACAACAATAATGCCGCTAAGGCTTGCCATTTCGATTCGTTCCGCCTGAACCTGTTTCTCTGATGCGTTCACGCAGAGCTTCATTTAGCTCTGAGATTCCAGCGTAAGAGGCTGCACAGGCAACGGCGATAATCGGTTCTAGCTTCTTCGATTGATAGAGGTGTTTCAGACCAATGTCAGTTACTGCGGTTTGACTGATATCGAGTTCCCTTAGCTCTTCCAGGCCAGCAATGTTGGACATGCAATCATCGCTGATGTTAGTTCCCGGCAAACTCAAACGTCGAATTGGCTTCCCTGCGAGGCCCGCTATCACGGCATCGCCTACATTGCAAAAGCTTAACTCAAGCGATTCAAGATGAGGCATGCCATCCAACAACGACAATACCACAGCGTCCGACAAAGTTGACGAACTTATGCGTAGGGACACGATCGGCCGGCCTGAATTGGCAGAGTCGCACGCTGCATCTCCGTCAATTTCAAGTTCCTTCAGCTTCGCGTTCACTTCCGACGCGTCTGGAGAACTTCCCTCGGGGAACAAAGGCTCGTTGATTGCGGTCTGCCCTAAGCCGAATGAGTGCTGAACGACACAATCTGGCAAGGCGTCTTTAAATCGCTCAACTCCGGCGGACGTGACTTTTGTGCCAGACACATCGAGCCACTTGAGCCCTTTCAAATCTGCAAGTGTGTCGAGCGTAGCATCAGTAATGCTGGTGTAGCTTAGCGTCAATTGCTTCAGCGAAGACGCCCTGACAAGGTAACTCGTGCCTCGATCCGTAATTCTCGTACTCGTTAGGTGGGCCGTTTCCAGGTTACGCATTTCACCCATATGCTTGAGCCCCACATCATTCACTGGGGAATTATCAAGGCACACATAGGTGAGCTTCGGAACGGTAGACAAATGAACCAATCCCGGTCCTTGCACCTGACTCCCTCTGAGAAACAACCTGGTCAAACCAGATAGCTTTTCGAGGTGAACTAATCCGTCGTCAGTTACTGCTGACGCGTTTGTGACTTCAAGTGATTCGAGTTTCGTAAGTGCGCTCAGATGTTCGAGCTGCTGGTCATTCGTAGACGAATGGATGCCAAGCCCCACGGACTTCTCATTGGAAAAGTACTCATCTCCAATTGCCTTCCTTAGCCAGTCTGGTATCACCCTGTCTTCTCTGAATTGAATGTGACCATCGACCTCTACTTCGGCAATGGCAACAGTTTTGCTCCGAGCATCGTTCGTTGTCCTTGCAAGCCAAATTACGACAATGGTTACAACGACGAAAAGGGTACCTAATCCGAATTGAAGTTGGCGTCGCATCCCGGGTTCCTCCAGCCAATAAAGGTCGTTGTCTCATCAATCCGAAAACGCACAGAATAACAAACGAAAATCAAGACAATTTGTCTACGCGAGATGATATGAGTTCGGAGAGGTATTCGACAAACAGAAGCTCCGAGGTCCGCACCACCTCAGTAGTTTTGAACGATTCCAAAGTCGCGGCGGTTTGACAAACACAAGTCAATTCGCCTGAGTTCGAATCTGCGTCGGTTGATGTGACCGCTGTCGCGAAGAACCCTCACCATCTGCGGAGGTGTGGCCATATTTTGAATACCAATGAGGTTTTTGGAAGCGGTTTTCAAGGGTGACACGGGCTGGCCCTGGTACAATTGTCCGCGTCTATGCGACGCCCGCTTCGCAACGAATCGCATTGAGTAGATTGGTGCTTGGAGTTAGTCCACAACTACAGATTGGTTCCCTTTCGCATGAGTTCTGCATTCAAGTTTGATCCAATTACGCTGTTCGACGAATGCGTGGCAGCCCGCAAAAAGTATCGCAAGTCGATTCCCCAACTCGGTCCGGAACTCGTGAAAAGTGTCACGCGATGGCGGTGGGCCAACGACAACATGATGCCCATCCATCCACTATTTCACGAGGTAGATACGAGTGAGAGCGAAGGGCCCTGGAAGGTCGCCAAACGAAAGTGGATTGCCAAAAAGCCGAAGCAAGAATTCAATAGCGTAAAAACAGGACTCAACGCCTCCGGCGAAATCGTCGCTATGTTTCGACCTCGCGGAGCGGAGTATCTGGTCGTGCGGGGCGACGATTTCTTTGATGTTCTCGCCATCAACAGCAAGCCGAAGCACTCGGACATTCAGATCACTCCGCATCACGATAGTTGGTTCTTCCGCTATTGCTTGGACGAAGAAGAACGAATTGCGGCCAGCGTTCGATGCGATGGCGACTACTTGTCGGTCGAAGAATTTCGCTTCGAAAATGGGAGACCGGTTGAGTCGGTCGAGCGTAGTTTCGAACGAGATAACGATGATACAGTCGACGAGGAGTTTGAGTTTCTTCTGAGGGATGGAACGCGACAACGTCGCGTTGAAACCAAATGGGAATACTTCTACGCAGAGAGTGGGGCACTTGAGCGTGTCGACGTGTATCGCAGTAATGTTGAGGGTATTTTCAATGTTGCCTACACGCAAAAGAAGAAGGACACTGTCGCGTCGGTGACGAAGGAGGCAGTTTCCACGATCAGCGAATACATCGTCGATCATTTTGAAAACGCAGCGTTCGCAAAGCCACTACGTCGCATTCTGCTTGTGTACTCGGCGGAACATGCAGAATGCGGGCTGCCGAATCGAGTTGCCTACTTATGCGGAAGAGATGGCAATCTCGACATTCAACCCGAGTCGCTCTTTGATACCAGCTTTAGTTCGTGTCAGTGGCTCGAGTGGCCACCCGCTGGTCGGCGCGGTGAGTTCAATTCGCTCACGAACCGTTTGTATGCACTTGTGGACGATATCGACGACCTGCCGGGCGGAGAAGAGGCCCCGTTGCCATTTCGCGAAATGCTTTGGAAGACCAGTGGAAAAATCTACAAAGAGCTTAGCAAATCCAAACTTGTTTCCGAGGATTTCTTAGTTTATCCAATCGACGACCATGAAGACGTGGACGCCGACGAGGACTTTCGTCAAAGCCTTCCCAAAAGCGTCGTGAAGCGTGTCTTGGGCTAAACAATCGATCTATTGTGCTTACAACCGCAAAAGACCGACGCGCCGGTACACGACCTGTTCATCGTCTCCCAACAACCACACAGATTTCTTCCGACAGACTCGTAGGCTCGAAATCAACAGCGGTGAAAACGACCTCGGAGGATAGCGCTGAAGATTATCCTCCGAGGTTGATGTGACCGACGCGAGTAAGGAACGTGCCGAAGTGCAGGCGGGGAAATCGACCTCTGCGCGAAAATCACTCAGGAACGTCACGATTAACATTGAGTGCAAGTCGATCAGGAAACGCCCCACGAACCTCGGAGTCCGCAAGTAGTCGTAGTGCCCAGATCCCGAATGGAATGCCCAACCAGATGAACGGTGTCACGAACGGAATGCAAGCCAGAATCGAACCAATACGTGCCATGCGGTACGATTCGAGGAATCCAAGTTTGGCAGCGCCGATCGAGATTACGATCAAGCCGATGAGCTGTGCCGCAGCAAAGCCAGTCACAAGAAATGAGATCCCCGAACCACTACGTTGGTAGACAAACCCCACTGAAACGAGGTGGATGGTCACGAACACGGAATGGATCGATGCCATGATGAGCAGTGCAGTCGAGGGGCGAGAAACTCGTTTACGAATTGCGGATTGCTCGGACTTGCGTTCTGGTTCGGTTGTCGGTGGTAAGTACGGGTTGGTCAATTGTTTGAACGCCAGCGATCAAGCTTGATACGGGAAACGTTTGGCATAACCGGTCCGGCGCGGAAATGCTTCCATGAAAACGCGTGTTCGCCGGCTCCGCGTTCATGCCATGGTTATGCAACGGGTTTTCATAGGCAGTTGCGTTCCAATCCGAATGATAGCAACTCGAGCCACTGTCCGGAAATCACCGCGATACCTTTAGTCACCAGATAGCGTTCCATACCCACGAGCACACGGTAACGGCACCAATGATCGTACAAATGAACATGGTGCCAAAGAACAAGTTGACCCATAAGCTAATGCGAGCGGCTTTTGGGTTTTCGTGTTTGATTGGCGGAGGCGCTTTTTCGTAGGACATTTCATCGTCACGATAGAGTCCCGACAGCGTGTCGAAGTCGCCACTCGCAAGATATTTCAATGATTCTGCGTGCGATGCCAATCGCTTCGCCTCTGCGTTTTTGTCGTTGCGGTGTTGTGCCGCGATGAGACATTCGACCGCCAATCGTATGAAGCCGTCGCGATTGGCTGTGATCGTGTGACCGATGGGTTTGAACGACTCTCGAAACTTGACTAGCGCATTGTCTTTCGATGCGTGTGTTGCGAGTTCGTCAGCGATGTCCGTCAAGTCACGAGTCATGCCGTATCCCGCAGTGCATCAGACGCTCAGATGAGTTGCATAACGACCGGGCCGCGGCGAACTCGGTAAACATAAAACCCGCGCGGCCCGCGGCTCCGTGTGCAACCATTGTTATCCGGCACGTCCAATTTGTTCATGTCGGTACTCTGGTTCGCATCCTACAAACTGTGTTCCAAGTAAAAAGCGTGACTGGTTTCCTCGGAATACCATAGATAACGATAGTACTCTTTGTCCTCTGTTTTTTTCCAGTACACCAGTAGCCTTGATTTCATCTGGAACCCACCATTCAAACTCTCTACCCAAGGGCACATCTATCTTGGTATCCGCTGCAACCAATCCATGCTTTTCAACAATCTGGTTCACCGTGTCACGGTCGGCCCGGAAGCCTAGCTGGTATGTTGCATCAGCTCCGAGGGCATCAGCATAGTAATATAAATTGGAATTTGCTTCTGGAGCAGGAAATCCAAAATGCTTTTGGAACCCTGCTCGGTTGGCGGTCGTGTCTGGTTGGTCATGGTTATATTGCGGTTCGCAACCTGCCATCGCGAAGGCTGACAAGACGAGTAGGGCTGTAAAGATGTTCTTCAACATTGGTCTTTCAAGAAAGTTGCGGGCCGAGCAGTTCTTTCGCCGACACACTCTTTGCAGTCGGTGCGAGGAAGCCGGATAACGTGTGCCGTAACCGGGCCGGCGCGGAAACGGTTCCATTTTGATCCACCCCAAAGAGTCTTGGGAGCACCTCCGCGCATTGACGGATTATACGTCAGGCCATTGAAATCGAGAAAACCAAATCGCATTGGGCAACGAATATGCGTGCCATTTGGTCTGCTGGCGGGGACTGTTGGCAAGAAGCAAGCCTAATCGATCGATTTCGTCGAAACCGTAGAACAGTAGGCGGAAAGCCATTTTGAGTTTACCGCCGAGAACCAATCGGCGACCGGCAGCGAGGAGGTCGCTTCGATATTCCAGCGGAGGTGGTTCCAGTATGTGCTTGTGTGTGTCAACCCATACACCGAGGCAATCATCGCCGTAGTCCAAATCGTAGATTAGCATGCAGGCCTGTTCTTCTGCGGCGAATTCAAACAAGGTCGCCCAAAACGCCTTGTGAGATATACGAGAATCCGAGAGTTCAATTTCTCGTGAGCTGGGCCCATAGTCGGCGGTATTTAGGACAGTATGCATGGCGGCACATAACGTTTGCGTAACCGGGACCGAACGAAAAAGCGTGTGTACAAAAACGACGTGTTTGAGGTCTCCGGTTCACCCTATGGTTATGCGACGGATGATCACCGTTTTGTCCGTAGTACGCTCACTCACGTGTATTGCAATAGTAACAGGCGCGACCGTCGCGGTCACCCGATTGAAAAAAGCCGTTATTGATTGCTACACATCTTGATGCCGCGTTGTCTTTGTCGGTGAATATTTCTAATCGCGTGATTCCAAGTTCCGCAGCGATTTCGCAGGCGATTGAGACGGCGCGTGTTGCGACTCCGCGTCGGCGATAGTCTGGATGTGTCCAATAGGACAGATTCGCGGACTCCTTCTCGTGCTCTTTTGGGCGGATTTCGCATCCGCCGACAAGGCAGTCCGACTCAGTGTCCCGCACCGCAAAAGTGTATCGCGTCCCCAAGCTCAAGTCATCTATCCAGCCACGAATTACGTTCCTCGAATGCTCAAGGGAGGGTACGAAATCAGGTGGAAACTCGAATCGTTTTCTATGCTCGGGGTCGTGGTCGACCGCAAGCATCGCTGACGCATCAGTGAGTCGAAACTCATCTAAATAGACGATGCCATTGGAATTGGGTTTCATAGTGGAATGGCGAGTCGCACAACTAAGGATTCTACGGCGCGAGCGCCGAATATTTTGGCTTCATCTTAACGGAAGTTAGGCGAAGAAAGGATTGCGATAGCAGCCTCAACTTGCATTTGATCTTCTTCTGGCGGCGGAAATATCCGGCGCGGTGATGGGACGTGCAACCCAAACAAACTCGCAGCGGGGAGTTTCACCTCCGAGTTTACGTCCACGGGCCAAGAGACAGCGGTTTGATAACCCGTTGAGCTTGATTGGAATCAGATAAGATCCGCGGTTGATGTGGCCTCTGTTTCGTAGAAATCTTTCCAATTGCTGGCGGTGTCACCTATATTCGTAGACGATCGCATTTAGCCGTCGAATCATCTGCATCCGTTACACCAAGTGAGCCTAGCAATATGCAGGGACATAACATCGCAAAAAAGATTCGCATCTCCGCGTTGGTCGCACTGCTCGTGGTCGAGTTCGGTCTATATTGGCTCATCCGTTCTCGCGGTTGGGAATCGACGACAACATTCGGACGATGGTCTTGGAGCCTTATGGTCGCGATATTCCCACTAGCTATTATCGGACTAATCCTATTTCGAAATGGCATTCGGATAAAACTACGTTCGGCATTTGTATGCGTCGGATTCTTTGCCGCATTCTTAAGTCTCTCGGTGATGCCGATCACCAGAAGTCGGGACGCAAGAACTGCGGGTATTGCGTTGACCAATAGCGGAGCTACGCTGCGACCGGTTTCTGCTGGAGACTTTGATTACGACAACCCCAGTTCCTACAACGATCGAATCAGGTTTTCTTCCGCGGATGACATTCCCGAATGGCTGAGCCCACTTGTTGGTAATCTGGCGGCATATCCATTCGACGCTGAAATCGTTAGTGTTACATTGAAAAACGACCAGCAAATCGATACGTTGGCACGGGTGGCAGCGAGGATGAAAAGTCTGCGAGAGATCGAAATCTATGCGGAGGTTACAGACGCCGGCGCAAGCAAGCTTGCCAGCTTGGCCGGAGAGTTCCCAAACGTAAACTCACTGAGGATAACCCTGACGGAGACAACCGAAGACGGACTGAAGAAGCTCTCCACGTTTGCGGGCGCAAAATTTATGTTGATCAACGGCCAACCGCTCCCCGGTGACAACTGGATTGCAAACTTCAAAGATCTCGAAACCTTGCTGTTACGAGACGAGCGGAAATCCTTGAACCAACACACATGGCAGGACGATGATTTACGCCCGATTGCGGAACTGAAAGAGCTAAAGCAATTGGAGCTCTTTGTCTTTGGCTCTGATCTGTCGAAAGTAGACTTGACCGTATTGTCCCGACTTGCGCAGCTTCGACATCTTAGAGTTGGATTCCAAATCCAACCGTCTCAAGTCGAATCTCTAAAGCGGGAGCTTCCCAACTGCAGTATTGATGCTTGGTGGAGTCCAACGAGAGTGCCCGGGAGTATGACATGTCCTCCTTTCATGCCGCAACGATTGCGATAATGAACTGCTACACATTTCTAACGACCGACGCACTTTCGGGCTTTGGCGTCGTGCGTTCGGGGTGAAACGCCGGCGCAGGTTAAGTCATGTAGGTGGCGATGACCTCGGAGCATAGAGGAAGTCGCTACGAGACCTCGGTTTGACAACTCGTTGAGCTTGGCTGGCAGCAGCTAAGATCCGAGGGTGATGTGACCGACGCGAGTTGGGAAAGTCGGAATTGCAGGCGGTGTCACCTACATTCGTAGACCGATGAGCATACGACTCAATCTGCTTCGGTCACCGAGTGTACTCAAACGACATTCAAAGTGCTTTGGCGATTGCCACTAAGATCAGGTCCATTTTCTTAAGAGAAAACAATGGCTGTCTCGCGAATTGGCAGTGCACATGCGGGAAAACTATGCTTCTCGCATTCTCAATCCTGCCATTCTCATTCGCATCCGTTCGCGAAGCGGATGCGAAGCCGTATCTGGCAGCACGATTGAAACCATTCGCCAAACAATCTGATCGCCATTTTGAATCGTTTCACTGGCAGCACTTCCAAACGGTATGAAAGCCCCACCAACACCGACAGGTTGAAGCCCGCCCCCATCGCTTGTTGATTTCATGATCACGTCGGTAAATCGTATCCAGCCTCATTGAACACTCGCCATGCCTCAAAAAATCTCGGGGTTTGGGGCTGGCCCCAAAAATCCTTCGGCAAGATTGAGACTTGCCTATTGACTACCTTTAGGACCGTCGCTCGGAGCTTACGGCAACCCTTTAAGAGACAGCGGTTTGACAACCCGTCGAGCTTGATTGGAATCAGCTAAGATCCGAGGTTGATGTGACTGCGGCGAGTTAGCGAAACGCCCAACTGCGGGCGGTGTCACGTCAATTCGTAGACCGATGAGCATACATACGGATGAATCCGCTTCGGACAAATGAAGCCGAAGCAACTTAAGACGTTTTAACTTGAATGTCGTCCCGAGATTTGGGAGGTTAGAAGCATGCGGTACTCGAATCCCAGATTCTACTCGTTGCGGCTTCCTTGGTGGCCGTTGCAGTAATGAAAGATGCACTTGTGTCAGACGATAAACGCCAGAAGATGGACTCGGGCTATCGACGCTTTGGCATTTCTACGCTGCTTCTCGCTGTGTTGTGCCTTGCAATCGGGCTCGCCGGATACAAAATCGGTTTCGAACGAGGACAGAGACTCGGCAGTGTTGTTCCCGCAAGATTGTCCGGAAGCATCTACGTTCAACAATACGATGTCTCAGACCTGGGCGTTCCATTGGACCAACTCGTTCGCGAAGTCAGAAGCTCGGTAGTTATCGATTCTTGGGATGTCGTCGGTGGATATGCCACTATCCGCCTTGACGAGGAGAGTGAGTCACTTGTGGTTGAGCAGGACCTCGAGGGTCACGCAATGGTCTACAAGTATCTTTCTGAATTTCGCCTCTACTTTGCTGAGCACGGCTCGCGGGCAACCGCTGAAGGATTCTACGAGCTACGAAAGCCTGCAAAACGAGTAACCCAGTAGACTGACGACGCTGCTAAATTGCGTCGATGAATTCGAAGCGTCCACAAGAGTAGTGCGACTGGACCATCATCTATGGCAATCTATTTGCTTGCGGTGACATGGGTCTCGACTGTCACTTGCAAAGTCTTGCGTTCTTTCGGATTGCTTGGCGAAACAATGTCAAGCGACGCTTCCTTGCCCAATCTGCGTCGGTCCTCGACCTCGGAGGATACGTCGTCTCGCTACGAGTAAGCGGTTTGACAAGCCGTTGAGCTTGGTTGGAAGCCGCTAAGATCCGAGGTTAAGTCACATCGGTCTTCAAGACCTCGGAGCCTACGCCAAGTCGCTACGAGACAGAGGTTTGACAACTCGTTGAGCTTGGACAGTCTGGTCTAACTTCCGAGGATGATGTGTCCTCTGTCTCGAACAGAATTGGCTAAAAAGCATCGGTGTCCGATTCCAAGGGCACCAATGACGTATCGATCGGTAGGTAGGTCTTTCAAGCCAACACAGTACAAATAGGTGAAGGAAGCGAGTTGAACGCCTAACTTGATGACTCCTCGCATTCGTGTCAGCATATGACAAACGCTCTATGTTGACTTATCCGCGGTCTGTTGCCGACGGACATGTAAAACGTGCTCGCAATCAGGACCAAGTACTGTGTCACCTGCGAAAAAATCACCATCTCGATGGTTCCAGTTTCGGCTGCGAACGATGCTGGTTTTGACTGCAGTCGTGTCTGCTTCGCTGGCCTACTATTTCAGTCCAGCGAAAAGATCTGAGCGGGCCGTAGCTAAGCTGCGCGAAACAGGAGCTGACATCATCTACGACTTTCAGTGGGAGCCCGCGTCACACGGAGTCTGGTTTAATAGGAAAGCTGAACCCCCAGGGCCAAAGCTGGTACGAAAGGTCATCGGAGAAGGATTCTTTCAAAACGCCGACAGGGTCTTTTTCGACAAACCAATGAGCGTTAGCGACTTCCAGTTGCTTGCCGGCCTGCCCTCTGTCCTGTATCTAACCGTGCACAACTGCGAACTCGACGACGAACACATGAAGGTTCTCCCAGGGTTGCACCGACTAGAGTCTTTCGACGGGCAAGCCAATGCAATTTCTGACATTGGCGTCGCTCATCTAGCTGAACTCCAAGACTTGGCCACCTTGTGGTTGTCCCAAAACCGTATCAGTGGGACTGGATTCAAAAGTTTTTCGACGCCCAGCCTCGTCGAGCTTCATATGTATGACAATCCAATTACCAACGAAGGATTGATCGAAATAGGCCGCTTAACGAGTCTTGAAAAGTTAGGAATCGGACGAACCACTAGGGCTGCAGGCGATGGGAATAAAGTGACGGACGATGGAATCGCACATCTGGCTGACTTGAAACGACTCAAGTTCATCTGTCTGGTCAATCTCGATATCACGGACGAAGCTCTGCAAACGCTTCAGCAGATACCGTCCCTACAGACAATTGAGTTATACGGAACTGAGATCACGAATGCCGGAGTTGCAGACCTAAAAGCCGCTCTTCCCAACTGCAAGATTAAGCACTAGGTAGGGGCCTATCAATTTCCCGTGTGATAGAACTCTGACTCAGGTTAAGTTGCGTCGGTGGACACGACCTATGAGCTTAAGTCCATTTGCTTCAATGCGTCGGTTTGACAAAGACAAGTCAGTTCGCCTGAGTTCGAATCTGCGTCGGTTGATGTGTCCTCTGTCTCGAACAGAATTGGTTAAAAAGCATCGGTGTCGCCACACTGAAGACACCTCTGTGTCACCAAAGTTGGTTGAATGCGGGCTGACCAGTAAGCTTATTCTGTCTCAGTGCCTTAGCGTGAACCCAGATATTCGATTTGCCTCAATGACGATGCAACGATTCCCTTGGTTGTGAGCGAGAAACGAATGAACTCGACGCTGTTTCGAATAGGACTTTTCCTAGCAATTGGCGGTTCTTGTGTACACGCGGACGCCCCAGCTAAGACGATTGACCTTCGACTTGCAGCACAGCGGGCTGAGTTAAAAGCGAAAATATCACCCTATTTCAATGCTGCACTTTCGAAGTCAGGTAGCGTTCGCCTGGCTGCCTACGCTCTCCAACTGCGCGACTACAATGTCTTTTACGAAATGCTCGATAAGGCCTCCAGTGCCAAAGGGGCCGCCTTCCTACTTCCGCACTATGCGTTCTGCTTATCCGAAGACGGCGACATTGAGAAAGCGAAAAAGATCGTCGCTGAGATTGATGACTACGACGGAGTTTGGTTCGGCAATCGGTTGGACACGATTGACCTCGAAGAGTTTCGGAGAAGGTGGGATTTGCAAGCCAATCGTGGATATGCACGTTGGCTCGCGACGCATGGAAGGATTGACGACGCGATTGAGCTGGAGAAGCGTTGCATCAAGGAAGCAAAAGACCTTGATAAGCCAATTGAGTTGAGCATCCTGGGCCTAAGCCGATACTGCGCGAGGGCAAATTTGGTGGATGAATGCGTGCAGGCTGGAGAAGGAATTTCAAATCATCCGCAAGTCTTCGTCGCTATGACCGAGTCGAGATTGCCCTTTGACGAGCTCGTTCAATTCATTGCAAAGCACAAGTCGAAGACGCCGAATTTGGTCGCAGCCGGACTCTCAATTGCTGAGCGTTATTCTGATGTGCAAGCTAGGAAACTGATGCGTTTGGAGTACGAACTTGAAAAGCCCAAAATGTCGGTGTATCAGCTGATCGATTTCCATGGTCGAGTCGCGCAGGTCGGTGATGACGAATTTGCTGCACAGCTTGCGGACAACATCCAGCGGTCCGAAGTGCCCTTTAAGCATTATGGTACGTATGTTGAGTTTCTGACTAAACTCGGCTTAACCGAGAAAGCAAAGGCGTACCTTGAGAGCCTTTCGGACGAGTTTGAAGAAAACATTGCAGACTGTTCACCGAAATCCAAAGATTTCTATTTGCGACGATACGCACAGCGAAGAATCGACTCTGGATTGCTGGAGGAAACGGATTCACTCATCAAGAGGATAGACGACAAACGATTGCGAAATCCAACGCAAACGCAGTACCTCATTGCGACGTACAAGCTAGGTGGCGAGTCGCTTGCCGCTAGTTTTCCTCAGGACGATCGTTACCTTGATCGAGCAGCAGCAATTGCGGAAATAGCAAAGCTCGATTTGGCGACCGGGATTAAACTCTTGAGGAAAACATCGGACAACTCTCGTTTGCGATCTCGGTTGTTCGCGAACGTACTATGCAAGCTTTTAAGTGAAGGATGTGACAAGGAAGCAATCGATCTTACGCAGGGAATTGCGAACGATCTTGACTTCACGTTCTTATCGGAAGGCGTGTTTAACGCTGTGGCAATCGACGGCGTCGATTGCCTTGGAGCCACGAAACACATTCATAACCTATTGAAAACGGACTTCACGGCTTCACTGGTTGCGTACGAACTTACTAAGCGGAAGAAGTACAAAGAGGCTCTCGTCGTGATTCGAAATACGTGCGTCCGACACCGAGCACTTGTGGATTCGCTAATAAGAAATGGATATCACGAAGAGCTTTGGTCGGGATTCAAGGATGACGCAGAAGGTCGTTATCAACTAAACAGCCAGCTCAAGACGACTCTTCAGAACATCAATGGCATGAAACCAGATCATGTCCTTGAAGTTGTTGAAAAGCTTCCGCGTACTGAGGATCAAGTAACAGCTTTGCTATACATCATCGATGATATCGCAAAACCGTACCGATTGGGCCACCCTGATCTTCGAGACGACGGTTTCGAGCCGTAACTTGGCTGCTCCATAGCTGCGACCGAAGGTTTCGAGTCGCGCATTCTAGTTGCAGCACGGCTGCTCCGCAGGCTCTGAGGTGGCAACGACCTCAGCAGGTTCGTGCGATTCGAAATCTGCGTCGGTTTGACAACTCGTTGAGCTTTGGACAGTCTGGTCTAACTTCCGAGGATGATGTGGCCTCTGTCTCGTAGGAGTCTGCCGAATTGAAGGCGGTGCCTTCCGAAACCCAAGACCTCTGAGCGAAAAAGCGTGCTGCACGAGCGTAACGATTATGTTCAGCGTTAGCTTAGCATCTCAATCTTTCTGACTAACGCTGCGAGTAATTCCACCACGAAAATCGACCCGACAAGGCAGACAGGAATTCGGATGTATTCGGTCGAGCAAACAACTCTAAGCGAGTTGGGGCCAACGTCAGCAATCGCCCGTGTAATCATGACGCAAAAGAGGAAGGCTCCCGCACCCACAATTGCATTAACGTATGGGCCGATTCGACGAATCGAATGTCGGAAGCAAATTGCCAGCGCGTGGCCCAACCAAAGACCAACCCCAATCCCGGCAAAGGCGAGCCAGTAGCCTCGTTGAGTGTCGAATGACCTGATGGCATTCACGGGGCCTTCCATCACGGAGATGAGCAGAAACGTTAAGAACATCAGCGAGGAATTAAAGCCCAACGCGTGTCGAAACATGTACTTGGTCGAAGGGAAATCGGCTCCGGCCGCGCCACAAGCCGGAACCGCCGAAGCATGATACGGGTTGTCCGTGGCAGCTTGGTTCGGTTGAGGCGACGGTGAGTAGTTAGAGTTCGTTACCATGCGGTGAGTTTTCGACCACCCGCTTTCAATATTGTCGGCAAAGTCGAAAAATGACAGCTCCGAAGTGAAGACTACCCCTGAGAAAACGTCCACCGCTACTATGCGTAGCATGCCGTTGAGCTTTGCATTCCAGTTCTAGGCTTGGCGGCTGGTGTGGCTTCAGCGAGTTCGGAATTCGGCTAAGTCAGGCGGTTTCACGTCCATTCGTAGATTGTACTTCAGCGGCGCAAACTCGCTCGGCACTACACACCGACTTCGGTTGAGTTGGCATAGCCACAAAGTCGCGTCGGTGGCGACGACGAATGGCACTAAGAATTGTGTTAAGGATTTACCCCGAAAGTAGATAGGT
>CAYNJG010000001.1:0-140180 GCA_964397295.1 uncultured Pirellulaceae bacterium | reverse complement strand
AACGACCAGCGTTGAGACTTTGTGAGCTCCATACTCGTGACCAATATCAGCGGATCCGCCGGGTCGACCTGTAACTCAATTTCCTCGCCGCCTTCATCCGTGGGCACCAACTTTGCTCGAATTCCAGGCTTATTGAGATGTATTTTCCATTTCAGTGTTGAGCCTTCGACCGCACTCACCCGACGAGTGTCTTCGACGATCTTTCGCGGAAGCTCGGTGTAACTGGGAAAGTCCAGCACTGCATCGCTGCGAACGAGTTCTGGCAACACAAACACTTTCACGCTATATCGCTTCGTTTCCGTGCCGTCATGCCTAACGAAATACTCCATCGCTTTGTTGACTTCGTAGATCGTACCACCGTACAGCGGATCATCGAGACTTTGCGACATCGAGACCTTGTTCTCGACGCCATCGGTCATCGTCACGAGTTCAACATCCTTCGGTTTCGTTTTTCCAAATCGCGCCACCACGATCAGATTCTCACCGCGTTCGATTTCAACATCACCCGGATCGACCAGCACATCAAAGTTGCCAACAGGCGCTTCGATCTCGGATTCTTGTTTCCTGCTATTCGCGAAAGCCGTCGCTGGTGGTTGGAATTGCAGCAAACCAATGGCGGCGGCCATCATCATGACCATCGCGAACAAACCACGAGTTTGCAGACGACTCATGGATTTTTCCGGAATAACCTCGGACCAAGGATTGTTATGTGCGTGCGAAACGGTTTCCAACAAAACCGTATGTTGCAAATAGTTAAGTGGTTTTCCGTCGTTCTTTTCGATTTCGCCGAGCGTAGTAATTAAACGCTGGTCGAGTTCCGGATACTCTTGCTCGACTTGATCTGCTAGCCAGCTTTGATTTCGGTACTTCCAACGAAGACACAACGAGATCAACAACGCACCAGCGCCGGCCGCGAACAACAAAGTCCAGCCGGACATTCCATGCATCCATTGCCTCGTGAGTTGCAAATAGAACAGACACAGGCCGACCAGAGTCACGGCAACGAAAAGCCATGAAAACCATCGCCAACGATCCGCGCGACGGTATCGATCGCCAACTTTTTCCAAATGTTGTTCTAACACTGTCATGGTTGTCTCCGTTGACTTAAGCGGCTGCGGGCGCTGTTTCGGGTAAGGCACCCGCACCACTGCGTCGAGTTAGCAAAGTTTCGCCGACGACAAAACAGAGTGCTCCGAGCACGCCCCATCGCCAAAACTTCTGCCGACCTTCGAGTTCCTTGTTCCGCATTTGTCGCTGTTCCATTTCCGTCGCGACGACGGTTCGCTTTTCGCCGAGCGAAACGCCCAGCTGCTCCAGCCGACCTGGCAAAAGTGTGCTTGTTCGGCTTTCTTCTTTCGCCAAATTCACGGCGACCTTGTATGACTGGCCGCCCTGTTGAATTTCGTAGATGCCAGGGTTGTTTGTGTCAGTAAACGCTGTCACGCCTTTTTCGATGGCGATCGATTCCTCGCTAGGCGTCAAAACCATCGTGGGCTCATCGGACTCACGAATTGGAATTGCATCTCCAACTTCATAACGCACGAAGTCACTCACTGACTCCGTCAGCTCTCCATAAAACCCGTGCAGCAACGGCACAAACTTTGTCGAGAGCGCCAGCTGACTTTCTTCCGGTTGCCACCCACTGGCCATGATCCAAACCGTGCCTTGTTCGATCTGTTTTTCAACAAGCGCCGGAGTATCGTCATCAAATCGTGCAACAACCTTCCAAGGGTCTTCGGAACTGCTAGTCAGCGAACGGTGCTTCCAGAACCGAATCTTGGTGAAGTCGCTAAAACGAGGATCCGCAAACGGTTGCAGCAATGGATTTGCGAAGTCCACTTCCGACAACATGGCGTAGTCCGATTCATTTGTTTCGACTTCCGAGATCGAAATCCCCTGCAAATCAAGAAGCTCACCAATGAACGGCTCCATTGCAGTCTGCTTTTCCTTGTCCGATGTCAACACTAGCAACAACCGACCACCAGTCGAAACGTATCGCTTTAGGTTTTCCGCTGAGTTGGAAAACGGTTCTTCAACAATGACCAACGGGACTTTGTCAGGCGAGACCGTAGCAAGCGCCGTCGGTTGACTAACCGTTTGAACTTTTACGTTTCGCTGTCGCGTATCCATCGGACTTTTTAGCAGATAGAAAAGCAGACTTTCGCGATTCTCCACGTCGGGCCCAATGTGCCATAGCTCTTCTTCGTCTGGTTTGGATAGCGGAAAGTACGCGGTATTGTCAAAGCTTTGTTGGTCACCGGTGAGTGTTAACTCGTATGCGTTAGCCGGTTGTTTCAGTCGCACTACTCGCGTTTGACCGGGCGGCACATGCGTTGTGAATGTAGGCGTCGCTTCGTCCTGCCAATTGAGTTCCAGTTGAGCTTCGTTGCTTTCCGACTCATTGCGGACCAGGACACGAATACGCTGAACGTCTTGTTCCGCCGAGTCTGCAGGCAACCACTGCACGGAGGCATTTGATCGGTTCTCAGGTATGGCCGAGCGTAGATCAACATCGATTTCCGATGGCCAACGATACGATTGCAAACCCACTAAATCTGATCCTTCTTGAAGATCGCTAAACAGAACGATCTGTAGTGGCCGACTTGTTTGGGAATCTTGTTCGTCCGCCTGTTGTTGTAACAACAGATCGCTGGCGTAAGTCAACGCGGTCGCCAAGTCGGTTTTTTCCCACGTCGGTTCCAGTGCTTCCGCTTGTTGCCGCACCCAATCAATGCGTTCTCCTTCGGAAAATTCTTGCCAAGCTTCAAAGCTCATCGTAACCGCTGGCTGCCGATCGAAACTGACCAGCGAAACTTCATCAACCGCACGCAAATCGTCGATCACGTTTTTGATTTTCGCTTGCGTTTCTTCCCAAACTCCGTCTCGTCGCATGCTCGCGCTTGTGTCGACTAGTAAGACAACACTCCGCGAAGGCGCTTCTACATCCATCAGCGATGCCGAACGAACGAATGGTCTTGCAAATGCTATCGCGAGGAGCAACAGGATGAGAGCTCGACAAAGCAGCAGCAGCAAATCGCTGATCCGGCTACGATTCGTAACCTTGGGCGGCGTAGGCGTCAGAAAAAGAAGCGAACTGAACTCTCGTTGTCCTTGCGGCTTTCGCTGAAATAAGTGGAACAAAATCGGTGCGGCAACGCCAAGCGCAGCAAGTGCGTAAAGCGGATAGAGCAAACTCATGCTCGGCCTCCCGTGCGATCACGACGCATGGTTTTTCGACCACGTTGTGCTTGGCTGCGAATGAGATCGAACAGTGCTGTCTCCAATGGTTCGTTCGTCACCATTTGTGAAAAAGTGGCGCCCAACTCATCACACAAGGCTTGGATCGCCGCTTGGTGCGCGGCGAATTTTTCGAGATACGATTTTCTGGCGACTTCCGGGTCTACATAAATCTCGCGCCCCGATTCTAGATCGATCAGTGTGTCTGCTTCTGCAAGCGAAAGATCTACTTCCGACGGATCAAGTACGCGAATAACCAAGATGTCGTGGCCTCGCGATTTTAGGTAACCGAAGTCGTCGCGCAACGAATCGATATCGGTAAGCATGTCCGAGATGAGCACGACGAGACCGCGCTGGTTCACGGTCGATGCTATCTGCGAAAGTGGCTTCTTTAAATCCGTGGCTTTTCCAGCCGCTGCAACTTCCAATGCCGCCACTAAACGACCTAGGTGACCTGGGCGAAATCTCGCCTCGTGATAGTCCAACACTTCGTCCGCAAACAAGAGCATGCCAACGCTGTCTCGCTGATGAGCAAGAAAGTGTGCCATGGTCGCAGCAAGCGTGCGCGCGTAGTCGAGCTTTGTGTATTCGATCGACGAATATTGCATCGACTTGCTCATGTCAACGAGCAAGTAGCAACGACGGTTCGTTTCGTCTTCGAACTTCTTAATGAAGTAGCGGTCACTGCGCGCGTAGAGTCGCCAGTCTAAGTATCGCGGATCATCACCGGGTGAGTACTGTCGATACTCACTGAACTCAGCGGAGAAACCATGATACGGACTTCGATGCACACCCGATTGCAGTCCATCGGCTACAGCTTTCGCTCGCAATTGCAGGCCTTTGATTTTCATCAAAGCTGCCGGATCTAAGTAACTCGCTGCGCCACTCATTGCTTCAAGAGTCGATCAATCATATCGTCGACCGTCACTCCTTCTGCTTCCGCTTTGTAGCTGAGCAAGATTCGGTGTCGCAGCGTCGGGTGAGCCAAAGCCTGGATATCCTCGAGCGTCACGTGTGAACGCCCATGCAGAAGCGCCCGCGCTTTTCCGCCCAGCACTAACGTTTGTGCCGCCCGCAATCCTGCACCCCAACTAACCCACTGGTTCGTTTCAGCGATCGCTTCTTTTCGACCAGGCCGACTCTTGGCAACTAACTGCACGGCGTAGCGCGCCACTTCTTCCGCGACGGGCACGCGTCTTACGACATCGTGGAACTTTAGGACGTCTTCGCCTGTGAACAGCGGCTTGATAGGTTCTGGTTTTTGGGCAGTGGTCGACATGACCACCGAGACTTCGTCTGCTTCCGGTAGATAGTCAACTAACACGTTGAACATGAAGCGGTCGAGTTGCGCTTCAGGAAGCGGATAGGTGCCTTCCATTTCAATCGGGTTTTGTGTTGCCAAGACGAAGAACGGCTCTTCGAGCACATGCCGTTGACCGGCCGCCGTGACTTGGTGCTCTTGCATGGCTTCGAGCAACGCAGCCTGGGTCTTGGGTGGAGTTCGATTGATCTCGTCCGCCAGAATCACGTTGGCAAAGATTGGGCCTTTCACGAATTGCATCTTTCGGGAACCGTCGGCTTTTTCTTCCAAAATCTCCATTCCGGTGATGTCAGCGGGCATCAGATCCGGCGTGAATTGAATCCGGCGGAAGTCGAGATGAAAGATCTGAGCAAGCGAACTGATCAGCAGTGTCTTCGCCAGTCCCGGAGCTCCCGTAAGCAGACAGTGGCCACCGGCGAAGAGCGAAATCAATAGTTCTTCGATGACTTGCTTTTGACCAACGATGACCTTGGACAACTCGTCGTCGATTTTTTGTCGACTCGCACGAATCAGTTCAACCGTTTCTTTTTCTTGTTCGTAGGTGTCTGTGCTCAAGGTTGACTTTCAAAAGGCAGGTTTGTGGCGTGGCCAAGTATCCGTTAGTGCGTCATGGCGTAGGTCACGATATTGATTCCCATCGGATACGCTTTTTTTACGGAGAACTGTTGGAAGTAGTCGCGATTTTCGCCTTCGCGTTCCCAGCCGTCTCCGAGATCAGTATTGTGGCAGATCAAAACCATTAGACGATTTTCGTCATCCTTGATCGCGCGATAGTGGACTTCTCTGCCGCTATCGTTTTCTCTGCGCTCATAAGTTCTGCCATCATAAGCCCAACCGATGGACGGGATCTGTGGTTTTTCTTTTAAGTCGTAAACGTTGTGAAATATCTCGTGTGAAAGATCTAACTCCACGACCTTCCGATTGGGAAACACTCGTTTGATCTGCTCGTGAAAGACATCGTATTCGTCATCACCCCAGAAATCGTCAACCATCATAAAGCCGCCGTTTTCACAGTAGCGACGCAAGTTCTTGACTTCATCGTCTTCCAAATAGATTCCGCCCGGTTCGATCATGTACAGAAACGGATAATCGAACAGTTTTTCGTCCGACAATTCGATCACAACAGGATCCGGATTTACTTTCATCGTCGTCAGCTGCTGCAGTCGCAACGAAAAATTGAGATCGCTATCGGGATAGTCAATACGCCAATTGTCTCCACGCCACATCGAGCTGTACTTGACGCGAGCAAAGGTGAACGTGTCGGCGGTAAACCCGTCTTTGTTTTTCCACTTCGGAATGTCTTTGTACTGTCGATATTCGTCGAGGTTGGTAACGCGTCGCCTTCGATATCGTTGTGCGAAAACGACTGGCACGATCAGCAGCACCAATAGGGCAACTAATAGATTTCTATGCCTCTGTAGGTAGTTCATAGTGCGCCTTCCGTGGAGTTCTTTTCTTTCCCGGGTTCCGCTTTTTGTCGCATCTTCAACAAGAACTCTTGCGCGCCACGGTAGCGCGGGGCTTGTTCGAGTGCCATAAGCACTTGCCGCTTTGCTGACTCGCGGTTGCCGGACTTTTCCAATGCTTTGGCCAATCGAAAATGGGCTTCTGCTGGATCGACGGGTTTCATTTCCAAGAGAGCATAAAGAGCGTCAGCAACATCGTCAGCCTTGTCGAGTTGCTCCGCTGATTTCGCGAGTAGCTCGTGACCGACGCTATTCATTGGCTGTACCGAAAGATAACGCAGTGCATTTTTGCGCGCTTCGCTCCAGCGTTCTGCTTCCAGCTGTGTTTCAGCCAAGCGTTGGTACGCGCCAAGCGCGCGATCGTTGAGTTGTGCGAATTCATTGAGAACAGCGAGTTCTTTTTCCTCATCGCCTTTCTCTTTGTACAACATCGCGAGCAATGCCAAACTTCCGTTCGCTTGGCGGTCGTTGGGGTAACGCTTCTTCACATCAAGTAGCGCTTTTTCGGCGCCTTCGAATCGCTTGGCCTTGATGGCCACTGCTGCGCCGCGAGTGAGGAGGTGGTAGTTGTTGGGATGGCTCCTGAGCTTCTCCACGAACTCGCCAGGGCCCAACTCTTCCCACTCTTCTTCCCACTTCCAATCCATTTCGGGCGCAGCTTTTTTTGCGTATTCTTTTGCGTAGGCTTCGAAGTCCTTATCCAATTTGTCAATCGAACCAACGTAGCGTTCCAATGATTTGTTGATCGGCATACCCACGCCCAAATCGGTCAGCACCCGTTTTAGCGTCTGGATACCGTGTTTTTCGATCAAGTAGCGAACCACCAACGACGATTCAAAATACGCAAACTGCAAATGCATCGCGGACTTAGGATTCGAAAACGCGGAGCTTAGCTGACTCACCGGCGTTAGTGCTCCGTCCGCGATGAAAATCTGATATTGCGGACTTAGTCGTTCGCCCCAACTGTCGTTTCGCTCTTGTTCTTCGTACGTTGAAATGCCTTCGCTGAGCCAACGTGGCATTTTGTTGTTTGTCTTCGTCAGTGTGACAACGTGACAGAACTCATGCCACAAAACGCTTTGCCAATTTGCGGGCGTCGCGCCCTGGGAGGCTGGACTGTTGACCGTGACGACTCGACCGAAGCACACACCTAAAAAGCCAGCGCCACCTGGCAAACCAAATGTGCGAATGGCAAAGTCACGTTGTCTTGGAAAGATTTCGACGATCGTTGGATTTTCAAGTTTAGCCTCATACTTTTCAGTGAAAACGTCGTGCGCCTCTTCCAATAGAGCCAACGCCTGCTGACCGTAGATCTTTGCCTCGCGCGCATCCATACGGATTATGAAGTGATCGGTCTCGATAGTCTCGAACTTCGCAAGCTCTTTTTGCAGCGTCACCGTGTTGTACGCAACGACGTTGTATTCGTCCGCTTCATGTACTTCCTGCGCGAGCTTCCATCCCGTTTGTTCATCGCCGGTTCGCAAAAGATCTTGCGAAAGCTGGAACTTGGCCGCCAGTGAATTCGGATCTGACTTAAGCGCAAGCAGCTGATAGGCCGCTCCTTCGGCGAACCGATAATTTCGCGAAAGCTTTTTGCCGATCAAATGGTCGACGCTTGCGTTTGTCTTCCACTTACCAAGTGCACGCTCCCGATGTTGTTTTTCTTTTTCTGGTTGCCCTCGCAAATGGGCGATCACGGCACGGTAGGCCCAAGCGTGTGGGTGATTGGGATTCACCTCAAGAACTTGGTCCAACAACTCTTCCGCAACGTCATACTTCTCGCCGTCGATCGTGTTGTCGGCTTGGTAAAGTAGACTAGGCAGATGCTTGGGGTTTAGCTCAAGTGCTTTCGTTATCGAGCTCGTCACTTTCTCCTGATCCGTGCTCCACGCTTTTGCATTCAAGAAGTGGATCTGCGGATCATTGGGTTCTAGCTCAAGTGCTTTTTTGATCGAGTTCGCGGCCTCTTGATAGTCGTGCTTGCTAAGCGCCAGTTCCGCCGACGCAATATAGGCTTCGGTGAAACGATTGTTGGATTTTTTTGCACGGTCGTAAAACAGCTTCAAAACATCTCGAGCGTCTTCGCCATGTGCGATTAGAAATCGGCCCAACACAACTCGATCTTTCGACGACGAATACCGCCACGGAGTCTTGTCGACCAGTGCGACAATTTCTTCGTGCTGCTGGTTAGCTTTTGCTGGTCGGCCGACATAGTTGTAAATCTCGTGGCCAATCATGCGCAATCCGATACTGTTCGAGAACCGCGCAATGGCGGCGTCGTAGATCGAAACTGCTTCTTCGTACTTGCCTGTTAACAAATGGCAACGCAACAACAGTTGTGACCAGTTCTCATTCCAAACGCCACGATCAACTTCGGCTTTGGCGACCTTCATGCACTCCGCGTACTTGCCACTGAACAGAAGTTGCTGGGCTTCGCTGTAGTCTGCGGCATTGGCTGGAACGGCAACGCACGCGAAGACAAGACAACACAGTAGTTGTCGCAGAACCGAAAGCGGTCGTTTTGAAATGTGGCTGGGTGCCGAAATCATATCCTGATCCCTGAGTCACTCTTATAAACGCCCGGAGACCGACGAATCGCCTGGGCCCGATATTTTGGATGGCGACGAGGGATCTTACCACTCTCTGAGAGTGCCCAGCATTGTAGTCGTCCAAGCTGTCGCCAACAATTATTTTCCGTTTTTCACGTTGTTTGGGAACTTTTTCGAGGTTCCGTCGTCTCAGTATGACAACAGAGAATTTGCCGCTGTTTGGCCTATATTTTTGGTACTACAGCGAATGGATCACCCGAGAGCCCACACCATGCTGCTGACCAAGCAGCCCTAGGTGTCCTGTTTCACAGGTTCGGTGGTGTTTAAAAAAATTGGAGCAACGAAAAGATGAAGTCTTTCCTCACTCTTTTATGGGTTTGCATTTTGAGCAGCCTTCTGCACACCACCTCCGAGTCATCGGGCAACGAAATCCAGTTTGTCGAAGACTTTGTTCTCGCCACAGATCGGGCAAAGACGCTGGAACAATTGGTTCCGGGTACCGACGGTTACTACTTCTATCAATGTCTCCATCTACAGAATACGGAGCAGTACGACGCTGTTTCGCGATTGCTAAATACTTGGCGACAGCGGCACGGCGACACGCCTTCGTATCAAGAGATTCGAAACCGTCACATGCTGCTGACGTATTCGAAAAACCCAAAGCAGTCGATCGACTATTTGATTAGTAAGCTCTCACCCAAGCTCAATCACCAGCGTGAGCAACTGCAGTCCAAACCCAAGCTTGCATCGAAGATCGATCCCAAACTCACCGACTTCGAGACGATTAAGAAACGGCTGCTTCGTCAAAACAACGGGCTTAACGGGTTTAGCGATCCCGCACTGCTCCTCCTTCGAGCAGACGACCTTAACGCCGGTCAGCGACGCCAACTGCTCTCGCGTTTCTCACGCCCCAATCATCCGCAGCTCATCGAGATGATTTTGGATGACCTTCAGTACAAAGGTTCGAAGGGATTTGGTTCGCACAAGGTTCATTCGATGTTGACGATCGATCAACTGGAAGAATTATCTGATCGTCGTCCGCCGCTTCGTAACGAAACAAAGTTCGTTCACACGTACTTGCAAAAGCTACAACCTAGCACGGACGTCGATATTGAAGACGACCCAAAAGAAAAAGACGCCTACCTGCAGCGTGTATGGCAATTCGTGAAGGAGCTCGATCCAGCGCACAACTCAGTGAAGGCACACGTCCTGTACCGCTGGCTTGAGTTCGATGAACAACAAGGCAGATACAACAAGCAACGATTTACTGAGTACATCCAACTTCCGCGATCCGTCCACTACGTTGAACCGAAGTTCATGGCGACGGCCGACGCACGACGTCATCCTGTGGATCTCAACTTGCGACTGTCCTGTTTACCTTTGAATCCGATCGGCCAAGACGAGCCACTTGTGCGTCGATATTTGTTGCACTTCTTCCAGCGTGACGCCAATTATCGAGCCTACTCTCAATACATCAAAGACGATTTCCTCAAACAAGTGTTTGCCGAAGCGAAAATCACAACCGGCCAGGGGAATCCGGAAAAGTGGTACTCGATGATTTCGCCAAACCAATATCAAGCGTTGAAGGATCGTGTTGACATCGACTTTGCCGCGACCAATCCTGACGCTTTCCGCTCGAATGACGACGTTCAGTTGAAGTTGAACGTGAAGAACGTCAAAAAGCTGATTGTCAAAATATACGAAGTCAACACGGAAAACTTCTATCGCGACCAGGGTCGCGAGGTGAACACTGACATCCAACTCGATGGTTTGATTGCCAACGAAGAATTCACGTACGAATACAACGACTCGCCGTTCATTCGAAAGGAACGCACCTTCGACTTTCCTCAGCTAAAGGAAGCTGGCATCTACGTCGTTGACTTCATCGGTAATGGAAAGAGCAGTCGTGCCGTTATTCGCAAAGGCCAGTTGTCCTACTTGGTTCAGACGGTACCCGAGGGTCACCTTTTCCAAGTCCTTGATGATCAACAAAACGTTTTGATGGACACATCACTTTGGATGGCGGGCCAGCATTACACGTCGGAAAAAGATGGAACGATACTGGTACCGTTTTCGACACGGCCCGGACGTCAGCCAATCGTATTGAGTCACGGCAATCAGGCGTCGCTTCAGTATTTCAATCATCAGAAGGAAGCTTACAAGTTCAGGGTCGCGATTCATGTAGACCGCGAATCGATGTTGGAACGCAAAGAGACAGCAATATTACTGCGGTCAGAACTACTACTGAACAACTCTCCCGTTTCCCCAGAACTGTTGAAAGACGTCACTGTCACGGTGACAACGACGAACCTAGATGGCGTAACGTCGAGCAAGCAATTTGAAGATGTCAAACTTTCAGAGTCGCAAGAGACACCTATCGAGATCGCCGTTCCAAGCCGACTGCACACAATCAAAGTTGATGTCACTGGCCAAATCACGAGCAATCGCAACGCAATACAAAGACACACTGCGAGTCATCAAGTTTCGATCAATGAAATCGATCGAACCGATAAGATCGAAGACGTTCATCTCTCGAAGATCGGTAGTCAGTTCATGTTGCAACTGCTGGGCAAAACGGGTGAGCCACGAGCATATCGTGCGCTTACTCTCGCGTTGGCCCACCGAGCATTTAAGCAGCCGATCAAATTCCAACTCGCGACCAACGAAAATGGATTCGTCGAACTTGGAAACCTGCAAGACATCTTTTCTGTATCCGTGTCGAGCCCAACCGCCAACTCAAAGACTTGGCCGTTGCTAGGCGACCGTCGCACACAGGCTCGGTCCCTGCACGTTCTTGCGGGCAAGCCAGTTCAAATTCCCCACATGCAGTCGGACGACGCTGAGTCGATGCAGATTTCCTTGTATGAGCTTCGAGGAAGCAGTTACGCCACGGACCTAACGGACGCAGTTAACATCGAAGATAGTTATCTAAAAATCGACAAACTTACTCCTGGCGACTACAGCTTGCTGATCGGTCCAGAACGAACGAATATTCGCGTAACCAAAGGCAAAACGGAGGCCGGCTTTGCAGTCGGTGATTTACGACGACTGGAAATGCGGAAGCTGGATCCGATTCAAATCTCAGATGTCGTCACGAATGACAAAGAAGTCAAAATTCAAATAACAGATCACAACGAATTCGCGAGAGTTCACGTGTACGCGACTCGATTCTATCCAGCGTTTGATGTGTTCGACGCATTCGGACAGATACAAGAAGTCGAGCCCGTTTCTATTCGAGCACCGCAACGACGTAGTCTATATATGTCGGGTCGCAAGTTGGGTGACGAATTGCAATACGTTTTAGATCGCAGTTACGCAACCAAGTTTCCCGGAAACATGCTAACGCGACCGTCTCTGCTCCTGAATTCCTGGCCGGTCAGCGATACGCAAACTTCTACGCAACAAGCACAAGACGGAGAAGAGTTTGACGACGTCGCGGAAAACCAACCCGCCGCTGATGCAATGCGTCGAGCACGGCAGCAGCGCAAGGCAGTAGGTCAGACTGACTTTGCGAACTTGGATTTTCTTGAATTGTCATCGACGTTACTGGCGAATTTGAAACCCGACGAAAACGGAACGGTGACCGTTTCCGTTGAAGACCTCAAAGGTCATCAACATCTACACATCGTTGCCGTCGATCCAATGACAACAGTCTACCGATCGATTGCTCGCTCTGATCTGGACACAAAGCATCGTGACCTGCGTTTGGTCGATGGACTGGATTCGTCAAAGCACTACATGCAACAAAAAGTAACCAGTCTGTTGACCACTGGCGAAAAATTTGAATTGGCGGACATAACTACTGCGAGCTTCGACGCCTACGATAGCCTTGAACGCGTTTACGACTTGTATGCTACAGCTTCCAACAACCAAGTGTTGGC
Organism: uncultured Pirellulaceae bacterium; assembly: GCA_964397295.1. Taxonomy (GTDB): domain Bacteria; phylum Planctomycetota; class Planctomycetia; order Pirellulales; family Pirellulaceae; genus CAYNJG01. The sequence continues at coordinate 127,726 of CAYNJG010000001.1, read as the reverse complement.
GAAGTTTCAATTCGTCGTCGACTGGCCTAACTTGTCGAGCGACGAAAAACGTGAGAAGTACTCTGAGTTCGCCAGCCACGAGTTGAATTTTTTCTTGTTCAAGAAAGACCCGGACTTCTTCAATGAAGTGGTGCGACCTTATCTCGAAAACAAGCATCACAAAACATTCGTTGACCTCTGGCTCTTGGACACGGATTTGTCGAGCTTCCTGCAACCTTGGAACTTCGCGCAGCTAAACACAGTTGAACGACTTCTGCTTGGCGAACGCTTTCCTGGTGAAACGGAGATGGTAAGACGACTCCTGGCCGACCAACTAGCGATGATCCCAATCGATGTCAGCAGTGTTGATCGGTACTTCGACTTGGCTATCAGTGGTAGAGCACTCAGCCTCGGCCGGGAATCCGAATCGTTCGGCCTGGTAAAACAGCAACGCGGCTTGATGCGGCAAAAAAAGAGTGCTTCGCGAGATTCCGGTCTAGGGAGCGCTCCGGGTCAGGCGACGCGACGGTTTTCTTCAATGCGTTTTGAGGAAAATGTAGAAGATGAATCTATCGTACTGAACGAGTCCCTGGATAAGCTTGACGGTGCAGTAGCTGTGGACCAAAAAGCGCGTTTGTCCGCGTTATCAGCCCCTTCCGCCTACTTCGCTGGGGGCGCGGTTACAGCCAGCGATAGTACGCGGGGGCGAGGGCGACAGCTCTACGAACAACTCGACAAAACAAAGGAGTGGGCTGAGAACAACTACTACCAACTTCCAATTGCTCGCCAAGTTGCAAACTTGGTTTCGCCAGGAACTTTCTGGCTCGACTACGCAAAGCGTCCTACCGGCGAACCGTTCTTTTCGATCGAGTGGCCATCTGCGAATCGCAACTTTACCGAGATGATGTTCGCACTAAGTGTTCTCGATCTTCCTTTCAAAGCAGGAGAACACAAATCTGAGTTCGAAGATCAACATATGACACTCACGGCCGCATCGCCGATGGTCATCTTCCACCAACAGATCCAAGAAACCGATGCGATCGAGGAAGAGTCGCCGATCCTGATCAAACAGAACTATTTCCGCGCGAATGATCGCTACAAGATGGTGCAGGGTCAACGTCGTGACAAGTTCGTGACGGAAGAATTCCTGACGCACGTTGTTTACGGATGCCAGATCGTGCTGACAAATCCAACTTCGTCCGCACGCCAAGTTCAGGTACTCGAACAGATTCCGCACATGGCGATCGCTACCAACGGTGGCAAAGCAACGAACACGGTGAAGCTAAATCTTGAGCCTTACCATACGCAGACACTCGAATACTTCTTCTACTTTCCTAACGCTGGCGACTACGACCACTTCCCCGCACACGTCTCGGAAGATGAAGCGTTGTTGGGTCATGCCAGTCCCGCAACAATGAAGGTCGTCGAAACGCTGAGCAAAGTCGACGAAGCATCGTGGGACTACGTTTCTCAATTCGCTGAAAATGATGACGTTGTCGATTTCTTGAATAAGAACAGCTTGCTCGACATCAATCTATCGAAGATCGCTTTCCGCATGAGTGACAAGAAGTTCTTCGTAGAAGTCACCCAACTGCTAGACAAACGCCACGTTTATAATCACGACCTTTGGGCCTACGGTTTAAAGCACAAAGATGCTTCTGCTATCGCAACTTATTTGAAGCATAGCAATGGTTTCTTGTCGCGATGTGGAAAGTTTCTCTCGAGCGATCTTGTGGACATCGAACCCGTCAAGCGCAAGACGTTCCAACATTTGGATTACAAACCACTTGTGAACGCTCGAGCTCATCAACTGGGTTCCGAACGACAGATTTTGAACAACCGTTTCTACCAGCAGTACCACAATCTGTTAGACGTTTTGAAGTATCGCGCAAAACTGACTAGCGAAGATCGACTGGTTCTGACTTACTACTTGTTGTTGCAGGATCGAATCGAGGAAGCGATCAATACATTCAAGGAAACGGACCGAAGTGAGTTCGACTCGAAGTTGCAATACGACTACTTCGCCGCCTATTTAGATTGCTACCAGGATGATCCGACGGTAGCTCGTGAAATCGTAACGAAGTACACGGACTACCCAGTGCCAAAGTGGCAACTCGCGTTTGCGAACATTAAGAGTATGCTCGCTGAATTAGATGGAGAAGACGTGCTTGTTACGGATCCAAAGGATCGAACGCAAACCCAATTGGCGGCCGCGACCGAACAGCCCGGTTTCGACTTCCTTATCGAAGGTCAGCAACTTTTGCTGGATTATCAAAACGTGGACGAAGTACAAGTTCACTACTACTTGGTGGATCTAGAATTGCTCTTCAGTCGCAATCCATTCGTGCAGAACTTCGATGGACAGTTCGCTCACATTCGACCAAACAGCACTCAAACCGTTTCACTCGCTGGTGACAAGGCGAAGCATGCGTTCGAGTTGCCCGAAGAACTGAAGAATCGAAACGTGCTAGTTGAGATCAAGTCGAACGGTATCACGCGAACCCAGTTCTACTTCTCGAATTCTCTAAACGTGCAAATGTCAGAGAACTATGGCCAGTTGAAAGTCGTCGAAACGAAAACCGGAAAGACGATGCCGAAAACTTATGTTAAGGTCTACGCTACCACAAAGGGTGGCGAGGTGAAGTTCTACAAAGACGGTTACACCGATTTGCGAGGCCGTTTTGACTATGCTTCGCTAAGTACGAATGAATTGGACAGCGTCGATCGGTTCTCAATCTTGGTTCTGGATGACGCCTTAGGTGGATTGGTTCGAGAAGCGAAACCACCAAAACAATAAGAACGTGACACGAGAATCAAAGTCGTGGCAAAATCAATTGCAAATGCGACAGAGCTAGAACAGGCATTAACTATTGCCACAGCAAGTCTAAGCGAAGGCGAGGTCATCAGTTACGGTGATCTCGCCCGTCGTGCAGGACGACCGGACGCTCCCCGTGCTGCCGGTGCTTTACTTTCCAAGTCGCTAACGACTCTACCATGGTGGCGAGTGGTCTACTCTGATGGTCGCCTGGCACCCTGCGATCCTGCAACTCAACAATACCGCCTTGAATCCGAAGGCTGCGTTATAAAAAACGGGCGAGTGTTTTCTTCTCCATTGGGGCGATTCGTGAAACCGAACTCCACCAATTGAAGGCTACTTTGGTATCGGCAGCAAAATCAAAGCGTTTTCTGCGAAAGACGCTTCGCCCGATTTTCCGTTGATTCGATATTGCACTTTCAGTTTCTTGGGGACTCCGGGTGCTGGATCACCACCAAAACTCGCGTTGTACTGTGGCGACCCCAAAGTAATCAGTGGCAAGTCACTGATCTGTTTTTTAAGGACAGACGTAACGTCCTTTTTCTGCTTGCCTGCTCCGTATTCCGCCTTCACGATTTCGAGCTTTACTTTATCCATTCCAGCTCCGGACAAGAGCTTGCTAAAGTCGCCTCCCTTGCCACCGATCTTTTGAGCAATCGTCATTGCAGCGTTGGTCGCGTCGTCTTTCAGATCGGGGACCTTCATTGCGTTCATCGCGATCTTCAATCCATCAGCACTCGGATGTAACTTCAGTACATCTAAAGCCAGCTCGTGCTCGGCAGTTCGACGCGTTGTTTCGAATGCGTTTTGGCACATTTCAGCTCGTTGTGCATCTGGCATCGAAAACTTTCGCGCAAGACCAAGATAACCACGAAGTGCTCGAACTCGATATTTTTCTGCTGGGCCAGTCTTGGCTAAGTCCAGCAAAACGGGTGCAGCTGCAACGCTATTCCACTTGCCGAGTAGCCGACTGCCGGCGTCTTGAAGGTTCGGATCATTGCTTTTCGCGGCTGACGCGAGGGTATTGAGTGCTTTCGTACCCCCGACTTCGGCAATGATCTCCAGAAGCGTTGTTTTCGCAGCAGGCGGGGATTTGCTTAGAGCCGACGCCAACCGCGCCGCACACGCTTCACGGTCTGGCATGCGCACGCTGGCCGCTTTCAATGCCCGCGTGGCTGCCGCTGCGTCTCCTGAGTGTTTCGGGCGAACCGCCTGAGACACAAGTACATCCATCTGCTGTAGAGAAACGGTCTCTCCCAAAGCGGTGAATGCTGCACTACGTACTGCTTTGTCTGAGCTGTCCAGCGATTTCGCAACTTCGTCGACTGCATCGATCCGACGTTCACCTACGAAACTCAGTAGACCTACTCGTTCCTGGCCATTGGCTTTGGCCAATCGCGTTTTGATCTCCGCGTTCACACGCTCACCCGGCAAAACCGCCACCGTTCGCTGTGCGGCTGCGGCAAGATCTGCGTCTGAATCTGTAGCGATCCGTAACAAAGCGGACAGACAAGAATCATCGCCAACTCGTTGCAGCGCGTCGATGGCTGAAACGCGAACTTGTTTGTCTCCCGTTTCAGCAGCCTTCAATATTGCCGGCAGCGAGACTGTATCGGGGCGGTCCGCCATGGCTTGCACCAACAGTGCCGCCCGGTCTGGCGCTGCGCTGCTCAACTCGGCCGCCAGCGCGTTGTCGACTTCGCCGCCCGGGAACTCGCGAACAGTACCAAGCGCCAGTTGAAACATTTTTTTATCGGTCGATCGAAAGGCTTCCATCAGCAACGAAATCCCATCTTGCTTGCGGGCCAAAATCGCTCCGCGCGTGGCTTCGAGTACTCGCTGTTTGGGCACTTCTGCTTTGCGGACCTCATCGTAGATTTCCGTTGCAGCTGCCGAGTCACCCGCCTTGTGTAATTGCTCTGCGCTCAAAACCAAACCCTCAGCGATCGCTGACCGCAATTTGGCGGGTGCACTAGCCATTGCGCCGCGTAGTTCTTGCGTCCCGGAGGGATCCCCGATATTCCCTAGCGCAACAGCGGCTGCCTCGGCCACTTCAGTGTCTTTGTCAGTCAGTTTCCCAATCAACAGATCAACCGATTCTGTATCTCGACGGAAGCTGATGGAATTGATGACGCCAACGAGTATTCGTCCATCCAACGAACGAGCTGCGTTTCGCAATGCCTCGTTTGACGCGTCACCAGGAATGGCTTCGAGTGAGGTTCTGGCCCACGATGACAGCTGTGGATTTGGCAATAGCTTTGCAAGCTCGGTAACGGCTGCATCTGATCCGTAGATCGCCAGCTTTTTACACGCGAGTGCTTTTTCTGATGCTGGTGCGTCGGAGCGAAGCAGTGTTATCAACTCCGCTTCCTTTTCTGATGCACCAGGCGTTTGTGCATTGGCAATGCTGACAGAAAGAAGTGCAAGCAAAATGACGCAACAGTTGAATCTTTGAGAGGTGTTTCTTGGCATGGTTCTATGTCCGGTGGCGCAGGTAATCGAGAAGTAGAGTGAAGTTTTTCAGCCTGTCGTTTACAGTCTCCATGGCTCTCGAAGTGCTTCGGACCTCAATCGGTTCGCTTCCTCGTCGTTGATGAACGCGTTGGTTGCATTATCGAACTTCACTTGACGATCCAGCGTCAGAGCAATGTTGGCGGCGTGGCAGGCAATGTGCGCATTGCACGCAGCCTGCGCGTTCCCCTTTGGCTGCTGCCGAGTTTTTACGCAGTCCAGGAAGTCTCTTACGTGGAAGGTAGCCGGATAGCCGCCGATTTCTTCGACGTCGCGGCCAGCCAACAACTCAGGAGAACTCAGAACGATCTTTCCACTGTCACCAGCTTCGACCCAACCAGATTCACCTTCGAATCGAACGGGACAAGATCCCAGCGGAATCCACCCTTTCTCGCGGAAGATCAACTGTGTGCCATTTTCATATTTTGCCATGAGCTCCCCGTCTTTCTTCGTGTTGTATTCAACTGGGGGTAGGCAATCGTCGACGGCCCACTGGCACAGGTCGACACAATGTGAGCCCCACTCCAACACGCCTCCACCATTGAAAGCTCCAACAAAGCCTCCACCTTTTTCGAAGTTAAAACCGTCAAGCAGTCGCTTGTTGTACGGGCGCCAAGCCGCAGGGCCGAGATACATATCCCAATCAACAACGTCCTTGTCCGGTTCTTCTTGTGGAGGTAGCCAGCCACTCATTAACGCCTGCATCCCAGCCGGGTGAGCATAAACCTTCTTGAGTTTGCCAAGCTTACCGGTACGAGCTAGTTCGCAAGCGAACGCAAAATGAGGCAAGTTGCGTCGTTGCGTTCCCGCTTGAAATACGCGGCCAGTGCGGCGCATCGTATCTGCAAGAATCAGGCTCTGACTGATGTTCTTGGTGACCGGTTTTTCGCAGTACATGTCTTTGCCCGCTTTGGCCGCAGTCATCGCCGCAGTGGCGTGCCAGTTGGGACCCGTCGCGATCAAGCAAGCATCGATATCGCTTCGGTCTAGCACTTCGCGAAAGTCGCGGTAGGTTTCGCACTTCTCATTACCGTAATGCTTGTCAATGATGTTCTTCACTTCACCGCGACGCTTCTTTTTAATGTCTGCAACGGCAACAAACTGAACATCCTTCTGCGGCAGAAAACAACTCAGGTCGTATCCTCCTCGTCGACCGATCCCAATGCCGGCGACAATCACGCGTTCGCTCGGCGCCACTGCCCCATCTCGTCCGAGCGCGGACGACGGAATGATCATCGGCGCGACGGCCGCTGCCCCTCCCGCTGAGACTGCTCCTAGAAACTGCCGTCGAGAAGATCGTTTTGCTTTTTTTGACATGATCATCCACCTTTTAGGGTCGTTGGTCGTGAGAGATTTTGTCCGCGTGCGTTCCTAGCATAACGTCTTGGAAAGGCGAATTCACACCTTGCTGAGAGTTAGGAGAATTCGCGACTCTCTGTTTTGGCAACGGCTGTTACGGACCACCCCTTGATTGTCGGACAGCGTGCGGATGCAATGAGGCGAAATAACGAACTTTGGAAAGCACCAATCATGACGCATCCGGTACTCATAGCGGGCGAATGGCGTCCAGCCAGCGCAAACAAGACGTTCCAAGCCGACAATCCAACGACACGCGAGGCAATTGCGGACGAATATCCCGTCAGCTCATGGGCAGACTGCGACGCTGCGTTGGATGCTGCCGTGGGTGCGGCGAGAGAAATGCGAAAACTGTCCGGCGAGCAGATCGCCGTTTTCTTAGAAGTATTCGCCGATCGCATCGAAGCTCGAAAAGACGATTTGGTCGAGATGGCTCACGCTGAAACGGCTCTTCCCAAGTCACCTCGACTGGCGGATGGTGAGCTTCCACGAACGACCGGCCAGCTACGTCAGGCTGCAAAAGCGGCTCGTGAAATGTCCTGGAAGAACTGCGTCATCGATACCGCAACAGGCATTCGATCCTACCTTGCGCCGATCGGTCCTGTATGTGTTTTCGGTCCTAACAATTTTCCATTCGCCTTTGGCAGCGTTTCGGGTGGCGACTTTGCCGCCGCGATCGCTGCTGGAAATCCGGTCATTGGAAAAGCCAACTCATCTCATCCTGGAACCACTCGGATCTTCGCCGAAGAAGCACTTGAAGCGGCCAAGCAATGTGATGTTCCCAACTCCATCGTTCAGTTGATCTATCGCACCGATCACGCGGATGGCGAAAAGCTCGTTTCGGATCGTCGAGCTGGAGCAACCGGCTACACAGGCAGTCGCGGTGCCGGATTGAAATTAAAGTCCGCAGCGGACGCAACTGGCAAACCAATTTATCTTGAGCTCTCCAGTGTCAATCCGGTTGTCTTCTTGCCTGGTTCGCTCGAAGAACGAGCAGACGAAATCGCTACCGAGTACAAAACAAGCGGATTGATGGGCACGGGGCAATTCTGCACCAATCCCGGAATGGCGGTCTTGGTGGAAAGCGAAGCCAGCCAGGCGTTCTTGGACCAAGTGTTGGGACTATATAAAGAAGCACCAGTTGGCACGCTGCTATCGGCTAGTGTCGAAAAATCGCTGGCTCAAAACGTAGCGACGCTCAAAAGTGCGGGTGCGGAAGAGTTACTTGGCGGTCCCACCGGAACCGGATCGGGCTACAGCTGTGCGAACACCGTTTTAAAGGTTAGTGGGTCAAAGTTTCTTTCGGATCCTGAGACTTTCCAAACGGAGGCCTTCGGAAATGCTGCCTTGTTTGTTGTCGCCAAGAATCTAGATGAGGTTTGTGAAGTCGTTGCGAAGTTAGAAGGTAACCTAACGGGGTGCATCTATTCAGCTAAATCGGGCAGTGACGACGCAGCCTACGATCGCGTGGCGGAAGTACTTCGCCCCTTGGTTGGTAGATTGCTGAATGACAAAATGCCAACTGGCGTCGCAGTTTCGGCAGCAATGAACCACGGTGGTCCCTTCCCTGCCACGGGCCATCCTGGCTTCACCGCGGTCGGAATACCCGGATCTTTGATTCGTTTTGCCATGCTGGAATGCTACGACAATGTCCGCCCAAACAGGTTGCCAGCATGTCTAGCTAACAAAAATCCGACTGGAAAGACCTGGCGTTTGGTCGACGGAGAATGGACTACCGGCGACGTCCCGGTGTAGTTTCGCACTTAAAGTACCCGCGTCACGCTTTTCCCGAGACGACGGTACGACCATAATGGCCTATAATAGGTCTAATGAGACTTACGTTTTCTCGAGGAATTCTTATGCGCCCGTTTCGAACACTTGGTAGGCGGCTCGCCCCTCTTTTCTTGACGTTTTTGCTAGGCCCGTGCCTGGTTTACACATCCGCCATGGCAGAAGATGCGGCTGGTCAAGCAGATTTGGACGCAGCAACTTCACTGAAACTGAATGCTTCCTCGATGGCTGATCTCGAGCGAGTTATCGAACTCACCGAATCGGCGCTGGAAAAGGGCCTTCCAGCCGACAGCGAATCTCTGGCCAAATCGCTTATCACAGCGTCGCTTTTCCAACACGGCTCGCGTTTCGCGCAAGCATTGTTTGATCCCCGTGAACGTACAGAACGTCCGGCAATGCTGAAGCAGTTTGCATTGAAGGATTTGTATTCGATTCTTGAATACGACGATACGCTGCCACAGGTGCATATGATGATTGCGCGGTTGGAAGGTGTGAACGTTGGAACAACTATCACGCCGGAAAACTTCGCCAAAGGCCGGAACGCTGCAGACCGAGCCATCAAGCTGCTCGAAGAAGACAAACCCATGCAATCCAAGGCGTTGGTCTTGCGAGCTGGTTACGAAGGAACCAACAGCGAAGCCAGAATTGCGCTGTTAGATAAGGCAGTCGAGGCGGACAACAACAATACCGACGCTTGGCGTTTGCGTGGAAAGACTCGGTTGGTACAAGGCGAAATGCTCTCGGCTGAAGGAAAGCTAGAAGAGTCGCAGAAGGTTCGAGAGAAAGCGGTTGCTGACTTTACCCGTCTGCTGGAAGAAAACCCCGACGACCCCGACGCGCTGCAAACTGTGGCGGAGTTGTTAGGTCGGCTTGGTGATTTTGAAAAAGCGATGGAGTACGCCAACCAGGCACTCGAGAAAAACCCTCGTGTATTTAGTCTGTACTTGCTCCGCGCTCGCCTTTATCACAAGCAAGGCGAACACGATTTCTCTATCCAAGATCTCAACAAAGCGCTCGACATTCAGCCTGATAGCTTTCTTGCCTACCTAGATCGTGCGGAAGTTAACTATGACAAAGGAGATATGGAGGCAGCCGCCAAAGATTACGGAAAGACACGCAAGCTACAAGCCAATCTACCTTCGATTATCTTGCAACGGATGATGATCCGCTCGCAGAACGATACGGATAAGGCGATCGCCGAAGTCGAAAAGTTCTTGGAATTGGATGAGTTGGACGCAAAAGAAAACAACCGCAAAGTGGATCCTGAGTTTCGATTGCAGCTGGGCCAGACCTATACCGTACTCAAAAAGTACGCGAAAGTAGTTGATCTGCTCTCACCACTACTCGCTTCCCTGGACCCCGAGTCGGATAGTACGAGGATCAAGAACGCTCGATTCCTGGCACTTCGAACTCGTGCCGATGCTTACCTTAGCCTTGGGGAACACTCCAAAGCTGTCGGTGATTACCGTGAGGCAAAAGCGATCATTCCTAAGAATGACGGTGTTCTCAACAACCTGGCATGGGTTCTGTCCACTTCGCCAAAAGACGGCATTCGAAACGCTGAAGATGCAATATCACTCGCAAAAGAAGCTTGCGAAGTAACTCAATACAAGCAACCGCACATTCTTAGCACGCTTGCGGCCTCTTACGCCGAGTCCGGTGACTTTGAATTGGCAAAAAAGTATTCCTCGCAAGCGGTCGAAATGGCGCAGGATGCACCGGAACCTGATGAGGAAATGGTCAAGCAGCTTCAAGCTGAACTAGACAGCTACAAAGCCGAAAAACCGTGGCGTGAACTTCAATCTGAGGACTCCGAGAGTGATTCGGGGGAAGAAGAGACAGAAGACCAAAACGTTGAGGAAGAGAAGTCCGAGGAAGAAGTCCTCGAACCGGCCGGCGTTGAATAGGCCACTATTTACGTTTGGGTTTCACATCAGGTGAAATCCAGAAAAACGGTTTGCCGTTTTCGTCAACTCGAATTTCTGAATTCATTCTGACTTTGAATAGTGCTTCACGAATGAGTTTTCCGTAGAACGTCTTTTGTGATTTTACAGTAACGGTCGTCGTAGTGGGGTCGATGTTCGCGGCTGCAAAGAGTCCTTGATCGAACATTATCGGCGTCTCCAAACGCGCTTCCAGTGCCTTCATCACCTCCGTGACTGGCGTGTCGTAGATTTCGATCGGCACACTATCGAACAACTTCGGTACGAGCTCGTCTTTTTTAAGCTCTGACTTCCAGCCAACCGGCCAACCCTCTTTTACTGAACGCTCCGGCACAACTCGCAACGTTGTGCGACCTGCCTCTGCTTTCGGCACCATCACAAATTCGTGCGGCCTCAACAATGCCGCGATGACCGTTCCAACAGAATAGCCTTGCCAGTCTGCGTCCAACTTTTGGTCGGCCAGTCGTTTGAAATCACTAGCCGACATTTTCATCGGCAGCGAATGGCTTCGCACGATGGATCGCATTACATCACTCGCTACTTTTCCATTCGTGGAAGTCGTTACTTTTGCCTTCAACATCTCATGCACGCGAAGCAATTCCGTTGAGGAAAGACCGAAACGATCTTTGGTTTCGGCTGGACCGGATTCCCTTTGCGTTTTCTGAGCTTCTAGCCAATTCGACAACGCCGCCGATTGTCGAATTGTAAAACGCTTGCCAGGTACATGCAGTTTGTTATCCGAGCCAATCACGGCTGTCACGTAAAGAGTCGAACCAACCCACTTGGCTTCGGGCGAAGTTGAGCCTGTATTTCGGTCCGAGCGAATTCGAGCTGATTTCAACGACGAAAGCGCTTGCATCCATTGTTGCGCGGAACCGAGTGATGCCCGTTTACCAGGTACAACGTTCAGCTCGACGCGGTCTGCGTAGATCTGTGTGGTAATCAACAGTGCAGCGAGAACAGCCGCACTCGAATAGATTTTTTTTGACATAAACTGTGCTTTGGGACTTATTTGAAGTCTTGTCACGACAATTGTGGATAGATCCGCAGCTTCGACGTCTTTTACCTTCTAAGATACCATGTACTGTATCGAATCACTGGCAAACCTTTTTGCGCTTCGCGTCGTTGGTGTATCTATGAAACGTATTTTTCCCCACTATTACCTCGCTTTATGCGTTATCGCTACAGGATGCACGTCATCCATCGAACCATCCTCGCAAACGGCAACTGTGCAAGAGTCAAAGATGAACGAAGAAGAATCGTCGAAGTACAACGAGCTGAATGAGTTTGAGCAGCACGTGATTCTCAACAAAGGAACCGAGCCAGCCGGGGTCGGCGAATACACGGATCTCGAGGACGCCGGCACCTACGTATGCCGTCAATGCAACGCTGCTCTGTACAAGTCCGACCATAAGTTTCACAGCGGTTGCGGTTGGCCGGCATTCGACGATGAAATTGCCGGTGCGGTAAAACGACTACCGGACGCTGATGGATATCGGATCGAGATTATCTGCGACAACTGCCAAGGCCACCTTGGACATGTATTTGAAGGTGAAAGACTGACTGAGAAGAACGTTCGCCACTGTGTTAATTCAGTATCGATGCGTTTCTATCCCGATGGCACAGAGCTGCCGAAAAAAGTTACGAAGTAGCCGAACTACTTGATTTTCCGCTTGCGTCGCGTTCGTTTGTATCGCACACCGCAGCCAATCGCGACGGTCTCCGCTACCTCGATCTCTTTTCCAGCGATAGTAGCTTCGATCGCTTCGTACACGTGTTGGCGTGTAACTTTCTTCGCGTCGCTGCTGTCGTCGAATGCGCCCATGTAGACGATTTTGCGCTCGCGATTCAAAACAAAGAATTCTGGGGTAAATGTGGCGCCAAAATCTTTTGCTGTTTGCTGAGTCTCGTCGAATAGGTAGGGGAAATTGAATTCCTTCTTCTTCGCTCGCTCTTTCATTGCCGGCAGCTGGTCTTCTTTGACCAAATTCACGTTGATGGCTACTACCGCAACCTTGGGTGGATCTTTCTTATTGGCTTCGTCAGTCCGTGGCACATCATTGGACTCTTTCGATGTTTGGTAGTGCTTCGCCAGTTTGATTATGCGATCTTCGTAATCGACGGAATACGGACAGCTATTGCACGTGAATACGACGACCATCACGTCAGCATCTTTGAAGTTCTCAAACGCATAGCTCTTGCCATCCGTCGCCGGTAGTTCCTTCCATGTCGGCGCAGAATCGCCAATGCTCAGCACTGGATTGAACTCACCAGCTGGCAAAGTTTGTGTCAGACAGAGACCGACTAATCCGATGAATATCGAAGTTCGAAATCGGGATTCGATGCTATTTCGCATTAGAAGAGCTCTTTTCAGCTAAAAACTGGTTATCCATTGTGATCCGAGATTTCCATTTTTAATCTCTCAGTCTGATTTGGTAAGATGCGATTCAGCGACAAGGGCTAATAACAAGATTCAAGGCTCGGGGCACGTCATGATTCGAAAAACTACGAAACGTTCACAGCGTAGCGGCAGCGTTTGGCTTTACGGTTTGGGAATTCTCGCTAGCTGCTCAGCGATCATCGCTGGTTTTTTCTATGTGAATTCGGGCCCAACCGATGCTGAGATTGCCGCCGGCAAGTCCCTTTTTATGCACGAATTCACCGTCAACGATCCACTGTGTGGTGAAGGAGACGGGTTAGGACCTGTTTTTAATGAACGCTCGTGTGTCGCTTGTCACTTTCAGGGCGGCACGGGTGGAGCGGGACCAAACAACAATAATGTGACGGCTTTCGAAGCATTTCCTGTTCCGGGACGACCAAAGGTCGTAGCTGGTGGTGTGCACAGCTTTGCCATTAACTCTTCGTTCGAAGAATCGATGGACGAGCTAAGGCTATTGTTTCCGAAAGAACGCTTTACTTTCGAGGTACCAAACTACGGCGGCGGAGGCTGCGATAGCGGACCTACGTTTACAACCCGAACAGAAACCTTCGACCCCGTTCAAGTGGACGAGATCAATACACCAGCCCTATTTGGGTTAGCCGAGATCGAAAAAATCTCCAACACCGCACTCAGTATCCACTCGGCCAAGCGTTCGTTCGGAAAGATCGGAAGAGAACTGGAAGGCAAGTTCGATGGTACGGGCATTGGACGACTTCGGGAACTCGGCCCCGGAAAAGCCGGCAAGTTTGGTTGGAAGGGTCAATTCTCCACCGTCGAAGAATTTGTCGCCAACGCATGTGCGATGGAGTTGGGATTAACGAACCACAAAGTATCTCAAACCGTGCCAAAACGATTCGTCCAAGACGAAAACGCAAAACTGGATATGACGAAGCAACAGCTTTATGAATTAGTTTCATTCGTGAAAAGCCTACCCGCTCCCCAACAAGTTATCCCCAACGATCCAACGAAGATGGCAGTCGTTCACCGTGGTGAAAAACTCTTCTCCGAAATCGGATGTGCGGATTGCCATGTGCGTGACATTGGGGGCGTAGAAGGCGTTTACAGCGACTTCCATCTCTACGAAGTGGAACATGAAAAGGTGGTGGATACATATGTGGAACCCGAATTCGATCCTGAGTTCACACTTCGCTTCGACCATCCTCGTCCCTCGGAATGGCAAACGCCGCCGCTCTGGGGTGTGGCCGATTCTGCACCCTATTTTCACGACGGAAAATCTCCTCATTTAACGGCTGCCATTATGCGACACGGCCGCGACGGAAAATTCTCAAGAGACCAGTTCGAGAGCCTTAAAGATGTGGATAAACGGGCTGTAATCGCTTTTCTACAAACGCTACGCGCCCCACAGATTGATTGAGTTTAGCGTTGAGTTCGATCTATTTAGATAACAATTCCACAACGCGAATCTTCGACGAAGTTATCGACGAAATGGCGGAGTGTTACCGCCAGGGCTACTTGAATCCGGCCAGTCAACATGCCTCGGGACGCGAGGCTCGTCGTGTGCTAGAATCCACTCGCGAAACCATTGGGACAATGCTCGGTGCCGGGTTTTCGGCTCCGAGCGTTGATCAATTGATCTTCACCAGCGGCGGCACTGAATCCAACAATCTGGCGATTCACGGCTTAGTCTCGAGTTCTGGCAATGTCATCGTTAGCAGCATCGAACATCCAAGTGTTTTGGAGCCCGTCGAACAGATTCCAGACGGAATCGAGATCCGGCGACTCCCGGTAGGCCGTTCTGGTCACGTTAATGTTGATGATCTTGAAGCTGCAATGGACGAAGAAACTCGTCTGGTTTGCATCATGTTTGCCAACAATGAAATCGGCACAATTCAGCCCATCCGCAGAATTGCCAGTTTATGCACTTCGCGCAACGTGCCTTTTCACTGTGATGCTGTCCAAGTCGTAGGCAAGATGCCAATCAATTTCCGTGAATTGGGCGTCACGTCGCTTGCTTTTTCAGCTCATAAGTTCCACGGTCCGCGTGGCGTGGGTGGTCTGCTGGTTCGTCACGGTATCAATCTGCGGCCGTTCTTAGTGGGTGGTTCGCAGCAATTGGGGCTTCGACCCGGTACCGAGTCTATCGCCCATGTCGTTGGTATGGGCAAGGCACTGGCGATGATGCTCGACAGGTCGGCGGATTGGTGCGAACAGATGACCAGTCTTCGAAATCGCCTGGAGAGCAAACTCGTTAGTGAATGCCAATGTGTCGTCATTGGATCTGATCCTCGAATGCCCCACACCACTAATTTGGCGTTTTCGGGTATCGATCGGCAGGCTCTTGTTATGGCCCTCGACCTAGCTGGTATTGAGTGCTCGACGGGATCTGCTTGTACGAGCGGATCGAGCGAACCTTCACATGTGGTAATGGCTACGGGTGTGGAAAAATCGTTAGTTGAGGGCTCGATTCGGCTGAGTCTTGGTGTCAACACGATCCATTCTGACATTGATTTGGTGGCCGGTCGTATCCTGTCTGTGGTGAATAACTTACGAGCATTCAAATAGCTTGGATTTGGCTCCTTCAGCACTCGCTAATTCAGCTGAAAAAAGGTAAAATCCGGGCTTATTCGTCGATGCGAAAAGTGCTTGAAAAACAGACCATCTCGCGTTCAATGTTACGGTTTCGTTAGACCCAGGGATTGGGTCCATCGATCACGGAATTCAGTGTGTCTGGTATCGCTAGCGACACGCCCTAGGTCACTTCATGTTGGCAGATCAACTAAACATTCAATTCAATTCGCCGAATGCAATTCACTGCGGAAACGAAAACCCGTTGCTTCCGAGTCTTGTGCAAGAGCTAAGCCTTCCAGACATTTCTGCGTGGCTGCCATTAATGTTGTACGGTGAATCTGGTTCGGGAAAGTCTTTCGTTGCACTAACGATTGCAAACAACTGGATGAAGCGACATGGTGATGATTCGGCTGTCATAACAACTGCGATCGATTTAGCACGGTTGTTTCAACCTTCAAAAATAAACGCCGCGGCTGACGATTTGTCTCGACGGTTTCGCGAAGCACCTTTGCTATTGATAGACGACGTTCAGCACATCGTTGGAAAAGCTAACGCTGATACTTGGCTCGCTAACGTTATCGATTACCGGATCGCTTACGATTTACCGACTGTTGCTACATCTCCTTCTGTTTCAATGATCCATCGACTGTCACGGAATTTGGCGAGTCGACTGGTCGGTGGATTGCCAGTGTTGTTGTCGTTGCCATCGAGTTCAACACGCGAAGAAATCGTTAGTTCGGTCGCCGAGTCATTGTCTCTTGAACTCGATGCGAAACAACGCGCTTCATTGGTGCAACGGAGCGAAGGTCTTTCCGTCGCTGGAACGATTAACTTGATTCGGTCGGTAGCATCAAATCAAGTTCTTGTTGTGGAAGATTCTACGACCAAGAACTTCGACGACTTTCCATCAAGTTGCATTCGCTCGGCGGCTCGGCGGTTTGGTGTTCGTGTTGCCGATCTAAAAAGTTCATCGCGTAGAAAGAACACTGTTCTCGCCCGATCTATTGCGATGTTTTTGATTCGCGAAGTTACCGGTTTGAGCTTAATGGAGACGGGTCGATTCTTTCAAAATCGTGATCACACTACAGTTCGTCATGCGTGTCAAAAGATTCGCAAGCAACTCTCTTCGGATAGTACTATGCAAGATGCTGTGCGATCTATCTGCGATTCACTTCATCAACGCGTTTCCTCTTCATGGTTTGAATCTGTTGAGGATCGATGTGCATAACTTTACTTAATGCGTTCGATACGGGCTGCTTTGTAACTACGTTTCTTTCTGCTTTCCTCGACCTTGCTTTTTATCGAACAACGACTGACTTTTTTTGTCCTAATTCAACATGGTTATGACTGCTTTTCCCTAACGATGTGTTTCTTTTAAATTCCTTTTGTGCAACTGCTTAAGTCTATTTGCCTCCTTGTTTCAACAACTTGTTGCGTCACCTTACTACTACTGAATTTTAGAGATTTATATACACGACTTTGTTACCAACGGCGGTTCTACATTTTCTCGCCAGCCAGCTAAGTCTTTAAAGGATTGCCATGAAAATTACCTGCAACCGCGAATCGATTCTTAGTGCTTTTCAAACAGCAGCTACCATCGCTCCGTCTCGAAGTCCGAAACCCATTTTGCAAACGATCAAAATGGAAGCGACAAAAGATCAGACGATTCTGATGGCTACTGACATGGAAGTTGGTATTCGCATCAAAGCATCAGATGTTACGGTTGAGACGCCAGGGTCTGTGATCTTACCTGTCGCGAGATTCGGTTCTATCTTACGCGAAAACAGTGACGAGACCTTGAAAATCACCGCCGATGACAAAGGCATCAAAGTCAAAGGCGAACGTAGTGAATTCAGCTTACCGGCTCACAACCCAGATGAGTTTCCTTCCCTTGAGGAGTTCAAAGAAGAAGCGTACTTCGAAGTACCAGCGGTGGTATTGAAAGAGCTTATTCGTCGAACGCTCTTCGCAACGGATACAGAAAGCAGTCGATACGCTTTGGGTGGCGTGCTCTTGGAGTTCGATAGTGAGAAGCTAACTGCCGTAGGTACTGATGGTAGAAGACTGGCAAAAATGGAAGGTGCTGTAACAACCGTTGGGGACTACAAGGGTAGCGGGTCGATGACCATCGTCCCTTCGAAATCGATGCAGTTGATTGACAGAGCTTTAGCAGCCGATCCTGAGATGCAGGTTCAAATCGTAACGCGTTCAAATGACGTTTTGATACGAACACCCAATGCAACCATTTATTCGCGTCTCGTGGACGGTAGGTTCCCTAAATGGCGAGACGTTATACCGACCGATAGAAGTTCGACGGACATCGAGCTGAACGTTGGAACGTTGTTCTCAGCGGTTCGACAAGCAGCAATTGTTAGCAGCGACGAAAGTCGCGGTATTGATTTTACGTTAGCCAACAACAGCCTGGTGTTATCAGGCCAAACAGCCGACGTAGGGCAGTCGCGAGTTGAAGTACCAGCGCCCTACGAGGGTGAGGAAATAGTTTTATCGTTGGATCACCGATTTGTAGCCGACTTTCTGAAGGTACTCGACAATGGCGGGACCTTTTCACTAAACGTAGCCGACGGTGATAGCGCAGCACTTTGCACAACGGAAGATGGATATAGCTACGTACTGATGCCTTTGGCGAAGGAAAGAGATCGAGCGAAATCGGCCTAGCAATGAAAGATAAGGGTTCGAAACAGAATCAAAAACCTAGGGGCCCGATGAAGATTGGGGATGTTCTTACGGACTTACTGGCCCAACGAGGCTACGCTCAGGTTGCTAGTCAAGAAGAGCTTCAACATGGATGGTCGAGCACGGTAGGGAAATTGGAAAAGTTCACCAGAGCGGTCGAAGTAAAACGAGGCACGCTCCACGTAATCGTGTCGAACTCCGTAGTCATGCAGGAACTAACTTTTAGGAAACAGGATTTGGTCCGGCTTATGGCGGAAGCTCTGCCCGACCACAAGATTAAAGAGATTCGATACAGGGTTGGATCTGTCACCTAGGAATAAGATCTCAACCGATTGAAACAGCGTACACAACGAAGCACCAAGTGATTGGATTAGCTTCGAAATCACAAGAAGGCATGAAGTAAGATGAGCACAGAAGAGCCAAAGCCAGAATCAAAAGCCAATGCCAAAGGCAGCGAGCAGTATGACTCGAAAGATTTGCAGCACCTTTCCGATTTGGAACACGTGCGAGAGCGGCCAAGCATGTACATCGGCGATACGACTGCGCGAGGCCTGCATCATCTGGTCTACGAGGTAGTCGACAACTCGATTGATGAGGCAATGGCGGGTTACGCCACGAAAGTCAGCGTTACCATCAACGAAGATAATTCAATAACCGTCGAAGACGACGGCCGGGGAATTCCAGTTGATCGCCATGAGCAGTTGTCAGAGGAATTAGACCGTGAAGTCTCTACGCTTGAAGGCGTGATGACGGTACTAAAGTTCGGCGGAAAGTTCGAGAAAGGGGCGTACCAAACGTCGGGTGGTCTACACGGCGTTGGAGTGACGGTAGTTAACTTTCTCTCGGAATGGGCAAACGTCGAAGTACACCGTGATGGACAGGTTTATCAGCAAGAGTACGGCCGCGGAGTACCGACAACTGAAATCAAGCACACAGGGCTGAAAACGAAAAAGCGTGGCACGAAGACAACTTTCAAGCCAGACTCGCAGATCTTTACGCAAACGACAAAGTTTACATACGACGTCCTGCATAAACGACTGCAAGAACTCGCGTTTCTGAACAAGGGCGTTCGCATCGTCTACAAGGATGCCCGCAACGATGATGGCGATGAGTTTTTCTATGAACGAGGAATCATCGAATTCGTAGAGCATCTGAATCGAGCCAGCGATGCGATTCACCCAGATGTTATTTACATCGAAGGCGAAACGGACGCTGTTGGTTATGAAGTGGCGATTCAGTATTCGAATGAATTCACCGAAAACGTGCAAAGTTACGTCAATAACATCCATACTCATGAAGGTGGAACGCATGTATCGGGGTTCCGTTCGGCACTAACAAGAACGTTGAACAACTACGGAAAAAAAGAAGGCGTTATCAAAGATCTATCACCAACAGGTGATGATTTTCGCGAAGGTATAACCGCAGTCATTTCGATGCGGGTACCTCATCCGCAGTTCGAGGGTCAAACGAAAACGAAACTAGGTAACAACGAAGTCGAAGGCATTATGAACACCGCCGTTGGTGAAGCGATGTCGAAGTACCTAGAAGAGAATCCGCGGAATGCGAAGGTAATCGTTAAGAAAGGAATTCTAGCGGCCGAAGCGAGAGAAGCCGCGAAGAAAGCCAGAGCACTGCTCCGCGAACGCAAAGGTGCTCTCTCAAGCGGTGGCTTACCTGGCAAGCTACGCGATTGCAGTAGCAAAGATGTGGACCGTTGCGAACTGTATCTGGTGGAAGGTGACTCGGCCGGCGGAAGCGCCGAAGGTGGCCGAATGCGGGAGTACCAGGCTATCTTGCCACTGCGAGGTAAGATCATCAACGCGTACAAGCATCGAGAAGAAAAAGTACTTGGCAACGAAGAAGTACGGTCGATGATTCAAGCGATTGGCGTAGGAATCGGCGAAGAGCAAGACATGTCGAAACGACGCTACAGCAAGATCATCGTCATGACGGACGCCGACGTCGATGGTTCGCACATTCGTACCTTGCTGCTCTGCTTCTTCTACCGGCAAATGTACGAGCTCGTGTCGAATGGTTTCGTCTACGTTGCTCAACCACCACTGTTCCGAGTAAAGCAAGGCAAGAAAACCTACTACGTTCAAACCGACGAAGAAATGCGAACGCAGTTGCTTGAAAAAGGTTTGGGCAATACAGAGTTCGATGCTGGCGATGGAAAGATAATAGCTGGTGACGAGATGCGAGAAATGTGCCGAGTGCTCGCGGGCATTGAAGACGCGTTAGTGGTACTGGAAAGACGAGGAATTCCGCTACGTTCCCATGCCAATCGACAAAATCCAGAATCGGGCAATCTGCCGGTCTATCACGTCTTTGTCGATATGGAAGATTACTGGATCCAAAATCGTCAGGAGCTAGACGAGTTTCTAGCGAAGCATGGCGGCCAACTGGACGCTGATTCAGACGCCGCTGAAGAAGAGGCAGCTGCTACGAACGAAGAAGCATCGGGTGAAACGGAAGAAGCGACGGAACCAGAAGAGGAAAAAGGACCCAAGATTCGCATTGTCGAGCTTCATGAAGTACGAACGATCAATTCGGCACTAGCGGATCTTAAGAAGATGGGTTTCGAAATAGACGCGCTAATTCCGCAAGATAGAACAGGCATCGAAGAACCCCGCTACGTGCTTCGTCGAGGAGAAACTGAAACACGACCTATGGAAGACTTGCGTGGACTGTTGCCAGCAGTCCGAGCCGCGGGTGAAAAAGGTCTTCAAGTGACTCGCTTTAAGGGTCTTGGCGAGATGAATGCGGAAGAGCTACGCGAAACGACGCTTGATCCGAGTAACCGCACGCTACTTCGTGTCACGATGCAAGATGCCGGCGCAGCCGACGAAATGTTCCGCGTACTCATGGGTGACAAAGTCGAACCGCGGCGAGAATTCATCGAGAAACACGCGTTGGACGTGAAGAACTTGGACGTCTAGTTTTTCCGACTACGCATCATCGTTATCAAGTTCCAACGTTTTTATCGGCGGAGTTTCATCCACCGATCTGGCCGATCCGTCGACGACATTCGGATCAAAAGGTGATCCACTGGTGCCAGGTTGACCAAAAGGTCCGGCGTGAAATTGGACGTTAGGTTTTGGAAAATAGCGTTTTAATACCTTGCGGTAAAACGCTCTACACGGCGGTATCAAAAGAGAGAAACCGAACGCATCCGTCATGATTCCAGGCGTCAATAATAGCGCCGCGGCAAACAGTATCATTCCACCGTCGACTAACTCTTGCGCCGGCAATCTTCCTTCGGA
Source organism: uncultured Pirellulaceae bacterium (assembly GCA_964397295.1). Classification (GTDB taxonomy): domain Bacteria; phylum Planctomycetota; class Planctomycetia; order Pirellulales; family Pirellulaceae; genus CAYNJG01. Next base: position 106,405 of record CAYNJG010000001.1, on the reverse strand, counting down.
CGTCGCCTTCTGAATGCGATTGATGGTGCTCAGGCCCTGCTGCTTTGCCAACCAAGCACCAACGACACCGGTGAGAAGTATCAAACCAATTGTCGTGACCGCGTTTCCGGTCAGTTCGTTCAGCCGCAAAAGCAGATAGACTTCGATCAGCGGAATCGAAACGAACAGAATAGCTAGTCGAGCGAACATATCGAATTTACAAAGGGTTCAGACAACAGCTCAGAGCGATAACTGTTATTCGTCGGCGAACCCAGATTGTAGCGATCTTCAACCCGAACTAGCGAGTTTTAGATCCAACATTGTCGATTTTCGCGACAAGTTTGGCGAACTCTTGTGACTTGGAACTGTTTCCAAGTGTCCCGTGCATCGTCGCCAGATTTCCGTAAGGTACAGCCATGGCTTTTAGCAGTAACGTGCCGTCTTCCACAGCCTCTTTCATAACCTCTGCACCCTGCATGGTAAGCCGGATAGCGTCGTCTTTCTCTTGGGTTTCCCAATAGGAGAGACCCATGCTGACATACATTTCGCCATGAGCACGATTGGAATACAACGGCGAAGCGTGACTGGATGAACTTGTAAGTCGTCGTCTGGCTTTGGCGTACCAAGCGACCGCCTCTTCATGATCGCTATCTCGGACTGCGTGGATCGATCCCACGACGAAATACAATTGCGATTCCAAGTAGCGGTCGTGTGCGACTGGCTCCCAGTCACCCTTCGATCCTTCAAGCAAACCCAAGGCGTTATTTGCAAACTTCATGGCCAGATCATACTGACCGCGGGCTCGGTTAATTCGGGATGCATGGAACAAAGACTCAGCCAACATACGTTCGACCTGAGTTTTGTACGCATCGTCAGACGCATCAGCGATCATCTGACGACCCGTCCTCAGAGCTTCTTCGACAGCAATAGCAGCATCAAAGTTGCCAGTTTTCAATTCGGCGTAAGAAGCCAACGTGTCACGGAAAATCTGCATTTGCAGCAATTCATCACCCTGGTCGTCCGAGATAAACTCGTCAGCCATTTCCGTTGCTCGCAGTAACCACTTGGGCACAACCTGGATTTGTCGTTGGAAGTTGCCCATCGCGATGTCGCGAGCAACAGAAACGTGTGCGTTTACCAAAACATGCTTGGCTGCGCGACGAACCGCAAATCGACGATCACTAACCGCTTTCACCGAGTGGTCTATCGCCTTCAAGTGATGCTTCAGTGCAAGTTGATGATCTGCTCGCCGGCCCATGGCGTACATGTCGCCGAGTAGATTGTGTGCTTGGCCATTGATTTCCGGCGGAAGATCCAATTCGCGAATGATCTCTTTCACTTCTTCCATGCCGGTAAGCAACCGATTCGTCTTTGCGTACAGACGAGCTCGCGTCAGTCGATAGACTGGGTTTGTTGGTTGCAGCCGAATTGCTTTTTGTACGGATGCCATGGCATCACGAGACTTGCCCATGACGTCCAAGTACTGGGCTCGCATCCAATGAGCTTCCGCGTCTTTCGGATTGATCTTGATTGCTTGCGTTAGGTCAAGCAATGAACGCGTGTAGTTGTTGGCAAAGTCGTATTGAGCCCGCAAGCGAAACATTTCGGCTGAAACGGGTTCCAAAAGGATCGTCGAAACTCGAATCGCTTTGATGTTTTCTGTGAAGCTGAATAGCAGTCCACGTTCAGGATAAGCCTGGCCAAGGACTTCGCCGTACTGGTCTGGAATGGGTACAGCCTGAAGTCCGCCAATACCAAGTTCCTTCGATACATGTTCCACTGATAGTGGTTTCGCAAGATGGATAATAATCCCGGATATGATACCTGCTTTGTCTACCGAAACATCTACTTGCTTGAACGATGGAATTTCGTAGACCAGCGTGGACGACCCATCGTCATGCTCTATGGATTGCGTTGTCTCTCCCCAGTTTTCGACCATCTCCTCTAAGGTAGAAAAGCCAGGTTGAATCCCGTTGAACTTTGCAGCTTCGATTGCCGCATAGTGCTGATCATGCCCAGGATTGTTTTTGCTGAACCAGTCCAACGGATTGCCTTCAACAGCCGGTTCTTCCTCGACTGGCTCAACTTCATCCGCAATGAGTTCTTCAGGTATGGCCGCTGGCTCTTCATCCGCCTGAAGCTCAGGCATTGGAATAGGCTCAGGCTTTGGCACGACGATTTCCGAAAGCTTCGGCTTTTCAACAACTGGAGCAACCTTAGGAGGTTCCGGCGATGCAGGTTTGGCAGGTACCTTTATTTCAACTTTCGCTTTTTCTTTGACTGGCGCGACGAAGGTTTCGTTTGTTGGGACCAAATCCAGAAGCGAGTCGACGTCCGAATTGTCTGTCTCTGAAGATGGAGCATCGGCGTCGAGATCCCTGAATTGCCAAGCGTGAGCCTCGATCGACATACAAGAAGCAACCAATAAAGACAGGAAGCTAACCCAAACCGCCGAGTGACTAAATCGCGATGACATTTCAGAACTCCTAAGTGAACCAGCCAACATGAAGGTTGGTTGCCGACCTATCCCGAGCCTCGAATTCAAAGCTGGGTCACTATTGGATCGGTTGTTTCGGCTGTGAAATATAGAAGGATTCGTCAAAACCTATCGGTTCTGCGAGGCTGCAAAGAAATCTAGGTAGAATAGAGAAGAATTCGAACATTCAATCGAGCAATTCGCTTAGAAAACCAATCGCATCATCGAACGATTGCTGGCGAAGCATTGCTAGTAGTCGCTTGACCTGTTCGACTTGCCATGGCGAGGTCGGAACGGCCACACCGGCGGGAGGCACCAAAGGTACCAACTCGCGAACGATCCGTTCGCACAGAAGTTCGATACCGTCACCCGTAGTTGAACTAGTCAGCACATCCAGATGCGAAAACATCGTTTGGTCAACGTTGTCTGCAACCAAGTCAAGCTTGGTGCCGACCGAAATGGTTTTCGTTTCGTCCGGGATTGTGATAGCGAGCGAAGATCGGACCTCGTTTGAAACATCTTCAACCAGTAGTACCAAATCGGCCACAGCGGACTCTCGTTTCGCTTTCTCGATTCCTACTCTTTCGATTCGGTTGTCCGACTCTCGGATGCCAGCGGTATCCAACAGAGAAACATGCCAACCATCTAAGGCCGTTTCGGCAGAAACGACATCGCGAGTTGTTCCTGGTTGGTCGAATACGATAGCCCGTTCGAATCCAACGATAGCATTCACAAGGCTGCTCTTACCAGCGTTTGGTGGCCCAATCAAAGCAACCGAAAATGGGCGAGTTAACGTATCACCAAGAGAAGCGAGCGAAAGAACAGATTCCAGCTGTTCAATCGACGCAGCTGGGTCGACCTTCATTTCCTTACGAATTTGGGCAAACAGTTGAGGTAACGCACCTCGAATCTGATCCAGCAAAATCGAAACACTTCTTTCGGTTCTGGCGAGGGGTAGGAGGTTCGTTGCCTCGAACACAAAGCGATTGTTGCACGACAATGTTGCCCATTCGTTTGCCACTATGGATCGGGCACCAGAATCAGACAGAGAAAAAAGAATGTTCTTAGCTGCGAGTTTTCCGCCGTGGCAGTGAATCTCGATCTGTTGCTCACCCGTACGACAAATAACCAGTTCTTCGCTGTATTCTTTCCAACGCCATGTACCAAAGTAAATTCGGTCACGCTGCAAATGTTCGAGCGAAGAGTTGGCAGACTTAAAGTGTCTTAGAACCAGCTCTTCCGCTTTGCAGCCAGCAATCGCAATGCTCGCAACAGCGCCGCGACCTCGACCAGTGAGCAGCGTGGCAATCGTTTCGCTCATGACTTTGCTAGCGCTAGGCCAGATAGAACAAGGTGCGGAACGTGCTTGGTCTTGATTTGCAGACTGGGATAGATCAACCGCATCGATCCGCCGGTGACAAATACGTTGCACGGGCTAGCCAGTTCGTTTTTTAATTTTGCGATGACGTGTTCGATACCTCCCACTGCCATCCAATATACGCCTGCTTGAATAGCATGTGTCGTGTTGTCGCCGATCAAACCAGGCGAAGCATCGAGGCTCGTATTCGGAAGTTGGTCGGTGTTTCGTTCTAAGAGTGTAAAGCCCGATTGAAGGCCCGGTGCAATCATTCCGCCGATGAATTGGCCGGAACCAGTAACGCAATCGATCGTGATCGCGGTGCCCGCATCGACCACGATTGCGGCGTGATTCTCTGACCGCAAACGATTGGCCGCCGCGGCCGCAGCGAGCCGATCGATGCCGATCTTGTCCGGATACTTCAATACAATAGACAGGTCAAAATCTTCGTAGGTGACTATGTGAACATGAACGTTTCTTCGTTCAAGCCAGCTTAGTAAGGAGTCGAGACTCCGACGATTGACCGACCCGACCCTCCAGCGATGTTGCCGAGATCCGGACTTGTTGATCCAGTCCTCCATCACGTCGAAATCGAGTTCGTTGGCTGGAAAATCAACGGTGCGAATTGGATTGGTGAGTTGTGTCGATTCGTCGTCGTCTAGAAACTCACCAATGTGGATGGACGAGTTGCCAACATCGGCGACCATTAGCGAACTGTTCATATGCCTGCCAATCTACAGCAGATGCCTCGCTTTTACCTCAAGGTATTGATTGATTAGCGGCGCCGTCATATCAGCGGGCGGCAAGTCCAATGCCAAGACACCTTGATGTTTTAGATCTCGAATCACATCATGTCGCCAACAAACGATTTCAGCGGCAGCAGCAGACCGATAGAGTTCTCGATCGGATCGCCAATTTGTATCGGCAGCAGAAAACAGATCTTGATCGCGGAGTAACACACCCAGCGGCAAATGGCGACCTACCATCGTACGCAGATGTTTGTGAATCTGATTCGCGTTGATCTCATCAATCAAGTTTGTAATGAGGATGACGAGAGATCGTTTTCGGCAGTGTTTCGAGAGATGAAAGAACGCTTCCGAGTATCGAGATTCGACCAATTCCGGAAATCGATCGAACGAAGACTGTAGCAAGTGGTTCATTTGTCGTTTTCCGCTGCGAGGCGGCACGAATGAATGAATTCGATTAGAAAAGCAGAGCAATCCGACAGAATCACCGCGCTGGAGTGCCACGTAACTAAGCATCAACATCGCATTCAGTGAATGATCGAGCATGCTGATACCATCCACTTTGTTGGTCATCATCCTGCCACAGTCGATCATAAAGATCACGCGTTGGCTTTGGCTCGTTTGGAAATCACGAACGGTTAGCTTTTGCCGTCGAGCAGTACTTCTCCAATCGATGTGCTTGTAATTGTCGTCCAGCGTATAGTCACGTAGTCGTTCGAAGTCATTGTCTTGCCCGATGCGCCGGGTGCGGCGAACACCGACCAGGCTTAGCCGATTTGTCCGAGCCAAAAGCTCGAATTCGGCGAGCTGTTTCATGTCAGGGTAAACGTTGATTTTGTTTTCGCACTCTTTTCTGATGATGCGATTCCAAAAGCTCCACCGAGTAGACCCGCGCAGGAAAATTCGGTCCATCGAAAAAGCACCCCGACGACTCGCTAGTAGTTTGTACTTGAGTTGTATGCGAGATTTCGGAGGAAGCGTTGCTTCAAGCTTCGGTGGGTTCGCTGTGAATTCTTGCGGCAGGTCGTCACAGATTTCGAGTATTCGTTTCCTCGTACTCTTGTTGCTAATGGTCAGAGCAACGGGATGTGATTTCTTGAGAGACGCGGATTTTTGACAGCTCCGTTCCACTAAAAAATCTCGCTTCCTCGCAACGGTAACAAGATCGAATGTCGCCACAGCAAAGATTAGAAAATCAACAATCACCATTGCTGTTAGCGGATATAAGATGACCGAGAGTAGCGCTGTAATTGCTACAAGAAACGCATAGATCGTCGACCAAGCGGACAGATTGCTGTTGCGGTACATCCAAATCGACCACGGAAGGGCTAACACGGATCCAGCCAGAATGATGCGCGCCAATTGAGGAAATACAACGCCGAAAGTGGGTAGTGTTGGCAGCAGCAGTAAGGAAAGCAATCGGCTCGAAGGATAGACCTGCTTCCACCATGCCAAGCCGGCCAATGGCAACGCAAACAATGCCAGCGTGACAACTGGTAGTGCTTTTAGTTGATTGACCAAGCTAAGTAGGAGTTCACTACCCATTACAAACGCGGTACCTCAACGCTACGAATGAGATCAGTAAGCAAATCGTCGACGCCAATACCTTCCACTTCCGCTTCCGCTGACAAAATGACTCGATGGCGAAGCGTAGGGAGTGAAATCTGTGCCACATCATCTGGCACGGCGTAGTCTCGGCCGTAAAAAGCGGCCAGAGTTCGAGCGCCTTGCATCAAAGCGATTCCAGCTCGCGGCGACGCACCCAAATGGAATCCAGGCCATTCTCTCGTCTTTCGTACGATTTCATTGATGTAATTGATAAGCTTTTCATCAACGCGGATCTTCGAATTCTCTTGCGTGATGCTAAGGATTTCAGCGACGGATGTTACGGTTTGGACTTCGTTTTCCAATCGTTCATTGATGTCCGTTTGTTCGCTGTGTAGACGAAGAATGTTGGCTTCTTCGTCCTTTTCAGGATAGGTCGCCATCAGCTTGAACATGAATCGGTCAAGTTGAGCTTCCGGTAGATTGTAAGTACCTTCTGACTCGATCGGGTTCTGCGTTGCCAATACGAGGAAGGGACGATCGAGCGCGTGACTTTTTCCGTCGATGGTTACACGAAACTCTTGCATGATCTCAAGCAAAGCGGCGTGCGTTTTTGCGGGCGAGCGATTGATTTCGTCCGCTAGTAGCAGTTGCGTAAAAACGGGACCGGGTCGAAAACGAAACTCTTGTGTTTTCATATCGAACATAGGTGCACCCGTAATGTCCGAAGGCATTAAGTCCGCAGTGAATTGAATTCGGCCAAATGGAATACCAAGGACACGGCCAAGAGTTCGAACGAAGAGCGTCTTCCCCAAACCCGGAACACTTTCGATCAATACATGACCGGAGGAAAACAACGCGACCAAAGTTCCAATCACCAATTCGTCTTGGCCTACGAATAGTTTTCCTATTTCGGTCGTGATCTTATTGAACAGTATCTTGGTGGGCGTTTCGGCGGCACTCAGTGCGTCAACGCTGTTGAGTTCCAGGCGCGTGCTGATTTCCAATGATTGGTTTTCATCGGTATTGGCAGTGACATCCGTGAACGCAGTAGTATTAGCATCAGCGGTTTGTGGTATGGGGGACTGAGCGGTCGACGCGACAGTGACTTGTTGGCACTTGGGACACGAAACGTCTGTACCAACTAGAGACTGTGGTACTTGCAGCGCTTCCCCACACTTTCCGCAGTTGAAAGTCAGGTTAGGAGTACTACTCGAAGGTGGTTCATTCATATTTGAGATACTTTGAACGGATTGCCGGATTCAGTTTTTTCGGTTGGTCGCTTCAAGGTTGGATCTTGTTCAGCAAGCTGACGATACTGGTTCACTTTTGCGATGGCTGCTTGACGATTCTTCGACAGTATAAAGAGCTCTTGAATTGCATTTATGTGCTTTCGGAAATCGTTCGGAGTATCGCTGACAAACTCTTTTGGTCGTCCAAATATTGGGAATACCATGAAGCAAAACAAAATACCGGCAGCGATTAAGTGTAAGAGGATCGCGCTAATGGGCCATACGGTGAGTGCTTCGAAGCCCGAATAATCATTCGAATCGGATTGGGATATGGGCAAGCCCACAGGACCGCTTTCTAAGAACGTAACCTTCGCCGGGTTTTTGCAATGCTCGATGATCTTACTGGCGATTTTTCGATTTTCGTGGTTCACTAGCGGATAATTGAGCAGCGAAGATCCGTTTAGGACCACCAGAACTTTGGCGTTGGGCCAGTTGTTGCTGTCGCTGATCTCGAGAATGAGTGGAGTCTCTGCTGATCCCAAGAGTATCTTGTTCGCGTAACCGAAAGAATTTTTATTAGTCTTCTTGGCTGGCGCTAGTATACCCGAAACTGCCAAGTCGACTTTGTCCGCATCGAGTTCACCCGACCATGTACCTTCCGATGGAGTGACTGTGAAAAAGGACTCTTGGTTGTCGATTGAAAACCATTTGCATTTTGGCTTCTTTCCAGTCAGCGACCGAAGATACGCATGGTCGGATTGGCTACGCGCTCGTTGGCGGAGACTCTCGATGTACTCTTCGCTACCCTCGTCCTCGGTCGCTTGTAATTTCCAGTATTCAATGGCTGCTTCGTAGTCGCGTGCCACATAGATCAATGTTCGTTCACGGTAGTCGTCGAGTTGTAGAAACTCCTTTTCCAAGTACGTAACTTCTTCGTTCGACGGGAGTTCAAAAGAGTTGGGCGTCCAAACGAGCGTGTCTGATTTGCTGATCCGAGATGATAGGCGCAATCCAATTCGGACCTTCGCACCAGCTTGGCGAAACATTTCGAGGAACACGGAAGTACCGTTTACGCTCGTGGTTGCTGCGCCCCGGGCTTTTCCGTATTCGGTTTCGATTCTGTTCGGCGCAGCAGCGTAGAAGGTCAAAATAGCGATCAAAATTACGATCGCCATCATGACGAAGATCCCGGCAAAGCGTGCTGTGTTTTCCGTCTTCATCGTGCCGCCTAAACCGTGCTCTTTTCAATGATGTTGGCGAAATCGTCGTTGGCATGCCACGTCTGTTCGAATCGCTCTTTTGTGAGTGGGTGCTTGCCAAAGAAAACATCTTCGAAGCAAACAATCGTGGAACCTAAAATACTTCGAAGCTCACGACCGCTGGTTATCTCGGAAAGATATTGACGATTGGTTTTACCTCGAGTTAAGCGAATGTAGCCGGCGCGGTCGAGTTGAATCAATCGATAGCTAAACAAATACACAATCGCATCGGCGTAGTTTCCAGCGTCATAGGCAGCCTTCGCCAGCGCCAGGAAGTCACCCTTTTTCTTGTCGGGTTGGATAGGCAGGTTCTCTATCCGCTGTTCGTCGGTTCGATTTTCTTGAAGAGTGACTGAACGATTGTATTCACCGTCGTCTTCGAGGTTCATGAAAGTTCGAACCAACAAATATATTAATGCACCGACAACGAGAACGATGAGAATCCATGCGCCAAGTTGCACCAAATTGCTGAGGATGGATCCGCCCTGACCGGTGCCGCCCCAACTCCACCAGTTTCCAAAATCGTAGCTCCATTCTGGCCGTTTTGGTTTTTTCCAATCCTTTCGTTCTCCGGCTTCCGTCTCTTTTTGGTCGTCAACGATTCGCACCGCGTCTTTTTCTATGTCGTACCAAGGTTGTTTCGTTTTGCTGAGCGCCGATTTTGCGCCTTCAATTGGATCAACTTGTTCAGCGGCGAAGGTTGGCTGCCATACCAGTACCAACATGTACACGACGGCCATGATTAGGAGACGAACGGTTTGGCGTGAGTAGTTCATGCGTCCCCCAATCGCAGTCGTTCGGTGAGCCGGTTGGCTTCAGCGCGTATCTTGAGTTCAACTTCCCATCCCTCGAGTCGAATCCGCAAATCCAAGTAGCTAAGGAATCGGAAAACCGTGACGTAGGCGACTAACATCCAAAGAGCCAGCGGTAACGCAAAATGAGTCATCGGATAGTGCCAATTCCAATCGTTGGTGAGCGTCGCCATGCAAAACCAAAGAACGCCCACGATCGTAAAACCCAACCCTGTGGTGACCAAAATCATTCCAATCGATCGCCCAAATAGATCTCCAGAATGTGGACCGTGTAGTCGTTGGCTTCGCGTTCCCGCGCTGACTTCGCCGGCGACGGTACGTAAAGGACTAAGTTCCAACAACAGGATTTCGTTGATGTAGGGACGCAGACTTCGTAGTAGGAAAATGGGCAGACAAATAAACGGTAGCGACAACTCGGCGAAGGTTGGTTCTTCGGATGCTATTGTCACGGCAAAAAGCAGAACAACTATTACGACGCCTCGTTGAATCCCATGGACCCAAAACAGTCGTAAACCCAATCCAGCGACACGGCGAAGCAGTTCAAGCAGTGTGGATTCTTCGTAGAACATTGCCTTCCCGATGTAACTCGTTGTTAGTGCGGACGCCAGCGGCGCCTCGACATAGGTCAACAAGCAAATGGCCCAAACGTATCGAGCCTTTGATGCTATCTCCGTCATGTCGTCAGCCATCCAGCTAACTAGCCAATGGTTCAAAAACGAGAACGGGATCCCCAGCAGCAACGTAAGTCCCACAACCGGCAAAAAGAATTTGCGCACCACCATAAGCGCCGCATCGAGAATCTCGGGCTGGCGTCGTTCGATGATAGCGATTCGAGTTTGGTCAAGTCTCACGGGGATAACCCAAAAACACAAAGTAGAACATCAACGAGCCGCTACAAAATACGGCAACCGCGGCTTTAATGACGTACGGGTCAAACGGTATGCCAGCGGCCTCCATGATGAATCCGATGTTGACGAAACTAGATGGAGAAATGAAGCCTTCGATGAGCGCCGCCGCAAAGAACAGAAACACCGCAGCAGACATTAATGGCATGGCTTCTTTGGCTGTTTTTTGCAGTGAACTACTTCGCGTTAGACCGTCGGTTTTAATCCAACCAAGTCCCAACCGAAGTCCAGCACCGGCCGACAAAACAATGGCTGTCAATTCAAATGGTCCGTGCGCCGTAACGAATTCATAAAAGTTGATTCCGGCAGCGACGTCACCTCGGGCGAAGTAGCCGAAGCTAGATCCAAGTACGACGGCATTGAAAATCACCACCACAATACCTGGTACGACCAACAAACCACTTGCAAAACACTGTAGGCCGATGCCAGTGTTATGGCGAACGTAGAAGCCCGCCATCATGATGTTTTGGCCTGGCGGTCGACTGGACATCGGTTCCGCAAAGTTCTCCTCCATCTGTTCAAGCATTGCTGGTGGCAATACCGTTTCGGCAAAGTCGGGCCAGCGAACCGTGGACGCCGACAAAAAGGCGGACAACATGAATGTGCCCCAGAATAATACAAACGCCAGTTGCACACAGCCATCGTTGAAAATTTTCTGCGGTACTTCAACGAACATGGTGTGATGCCATGAGTCGTAGTTGAAGCGATGGCTGCGATAGAGTTGATTGTGTGCGCGACCGACTAATTGATGTAGGTAGTTTGTCGTATTCTGCGGGAGTCGGTATTCATCGGCGAGCGCCAGATCGGCACATGTAGATCGGTATAAGAGCGCAAATCGCGACACAGTATCCGCGGACACGAAGTCGCGCTTTTGCGTTTCGATTTTTTCGCACAGTCGCTCCAGCTCTTGCCATTGCGAGCGTCGTTGCTGGAGTAATTCTGATACCTTCATGATTTGCACTCGAAGTCGTCGTTAGTTATTTCGCGTCAGTTATCAAAAAAGGATTTCCTTTTGCCTCAGTGTAAGCACGCGGCATAACTTCTTGATCATCTTCTGTTGATAGGAATGCGCGGTGGTACAGCGAACACAATAGTAGATCGTAACTGGTGTCCGCTGGTAGTTGGAACTTGTTCAGCAGCGGTTTCGCAAGGTGTTCGGAGATTTCACGGCGGCGAGGCGGCGAGAATAACGATCTTCGATCAACGTAGGTGGCTAGAGCTTTCGCCATCGAGCGACTGATCTTAAAACCGGGTGGCAACTCAGCTGCCAGTTGTGCGACGCGTGGATCTTCGAATCGAGGCGTATCCATCAGCCCGCTCTTCTCTTCCATGATGACCATGGTACTGCAGACAATATCACCGAATCGCTGGAACCGAGAATTCAGCAGCGGGATTACCAACGCAAATGTGCAAAGCGGAATTGAGAATCCGGTCGGAGTTCCTGTGAACGCTCCCAGTGGGACCATGGGCATCATGTCTGCAAAACGCAAGAAATTGCGAAGCATCGCTTGCATGCCGGTGATCGGCTGTCCATCCGCTGAAATCACTCTTATGCCCATTAGTCTCTTACCGACCGTCTGTCCGTTCCAGTAAGTTTCTAGGACTCCGCCATAGAGCCACTCCATCAGAAACCAGACGACCAGATAGATCGCCATGCTAAGCTCATTCGATGAGAATACGATCGCCTCAAATATGCTCGTGACAAAAATGAGGCCCATCAGAACTGCAAATCGCAGGAACAGATCGATTAGAAAAGCTGGCAATCGACGAAACGGACCCGCCAATCGATAATCGAACGAGATATTCTCGGGAGTCACGATCTCGATTGTCGTGTCGAGTGGCTTTTCGCGTTGAACCATTATCGAATGAATACCTGGTGCCGGAACTTATAGCTGATTCTAGCAAAGTACGACGGTGGGTCGTTATCCCTTTTCCGTACTGTTGATCGGTTTCGAATGGGATATATTCATCCCATGGGAAACGAAGAATCAAAAAATGCGTTGGTCGTGGGCGGTGCAACCGGGATTGGTCAAGCGATCGCTTACACGTTGGCAAAAGCTGGATATCGTGTTGCGATTGGTGGACGTCGTGAAGAAAAGCTTAAAGAAGCACAGCAGGCGTACGATGGCCCCGGCGAGATCCTGTTTCACACAGTTGACGTAGCTGAACGAGACTCTGTTGCGATACTGACTGACTGGTTCAATAAGGAGATCGGCACAGCCGATGTCCTTGCGAACGCCGCGGGAATCAACATTCGCGATCGATCAATGGCCAACATGAATCCGGACGACTGGGATCGCGTTATAAAAGTCAACGCAACAGGTGCTTACAACATGATGGCCGCCGTCTTGCCAGCGATGCGGGACAAAGAATCGGGGACGATCATCAATATCAGCTCCGTGGCGGGAAAGCGAGCGCTTGAGTTAGGCGGTGTTGCTTACTGTGCTTCAAAGTTCGCTATGACAGCGCTAGGCACGGCAGTCGGGCAAGAAGAAGCCCCGAATGGTATTCGCATCACGAACGTTTATCCAGGCGAAGTTGACACACCATTGTTGGAGCAACGGCCGAATCCGGTCTCCGATGAGCATCGCAGTCGAATGCTGCAACCACAGGACGTCGCCGAGTTGGTCCTCACGATTTGTTCGCTACCACCTCGAGCGCACGTCCCAGAAATCGTCATCAAACCGCGCCTACAAACATACTTCTAGGCCTCGCAGTAGCGGCGTGCGCCCCGCGCCACTGCCGTTGATTCGGCTAGTCATTGCCGGCTTACCAGCTACCACTCGCGCCACCTCCGGAACTAGTTCCGCCTCCACTGCCAAACGAACCTCCCCCTCCGCCGCCACCGGAAGAAAAGTTCGACGAGGAATGATTATTCTCAACGACCTGTGGAATAATATGCTCGGTGATCCTGTGGTAGTCGCAGTTCTCGCAGGCCTCCTCGACTTCTTTCAGTCCCGTCGACATCGTGGTAGCCCGTCGAATCGTTGATGTCGTGGACGAAGCTGTTTTTGCTCGACAGCTTGGACACTTGCTGTAGCGAGTAAAGAACGCACCGTATCTAAGTTTCTGTGCATGATCGCAGCCGCTACACACCCAAACGTCATAGTCGACGCTGCCAAGTTTCTCTTCCAGTCGCTCCGCTTCATTCAAGTGAGCATCGTCGGCCACTTCGTCGAGCCGCATCATTGGTTGACTGCAACGCTCGCAATTCCGAGGCCGGCGACGGGCGGTTGCCAGTCGATAGAAGCCAAAGCCAGCTCCGCCCGCAGATGCTCCACCGCCCAATAGCAAGAGCAGCTGAGTCATAAAACCGCCACCGTCGTTTCTGTTTCTGCGGTTCGGATTCCGAGGTCGTATCTGCGGCGGGTTGTTCTCGACTGGTTGATCATCGGTCACGGGATGCTCAGGCAAAACGGTCGCCACCTGCGTTTCGCGTGAAAGCTCGTCGCTAAACACATCCGATTCCGCGGACACGATTTCTGGCGGCGATACTGCCGCGGCAACTTGTACATTTGCTGGTCGATCCAAAGTTGGTTCGGCAGTCTCTATTTCCACCGCAGTATCAACAGTTTCGTTTGTTCGAAAAAACTGTTTCGCACATTCTTCAACAGCGATCCTTGTGCCTACCGACGGTTTGCGTTGCTTGAACTTGGGCATCATGTAATCTGAAATGATGGATCGCGCGATCGTTTCTTCTCGCGCACCGTAGATGCCGTCGCCGAGTACGATTTCGGCTTTGCGATCGTTGATGGCCACGAATACCAGTACGCCTCGATTGGAATAGGCGTGACCGATGTTCCATCGGTTGAATAGTTTTGTAGCGAATTGCCGAGGGTTTTGTCCGTTCGTTGTCGGCACGATGGCGACCATGATTTCGCCGTTCGTTTCGCTTTTTATTTGGCGACAGACTTCGTTGATCTGTCGCTTGTCACTTCCCGAAATTGTAGAAGTCTTGTCAAGAACGAATCCATTTGTCGGTCGAGAATAAGATTGACCGAAAGCCACACTACCGCAGAGAAATAACGCGCATACCGCTAGCCCAACGTTTTTCATAGATAGCCCCTAGAAATTGCACCTCCTAAGACATCCCGCAGAGTTGCGAGATTATTCGACGTGTGAGTAGTTGCTCACAATTAGTATATCGCTCTAACGAGGGGTAGATTGGAAAGAATCCATGCGCGTGAACATTAACGTAGTCGAGCGAGAGCACCGATCAGGTCATCAATCATCTCATCGCTATGCGAACTCGATAAGCTGATCCTTAACAATGATTCGCCGTGCGGCACACTAGGAGGTCGGATACATGGCACCCAAAAACCATCGTCGCGTAGTCGGCCGGCAATGTCCAAAGTCCGCGCTGGATCGCCGATGGTAACAGGAACGATATGCGTACCTAGTTTCGGAACTTGCCAGCCTTGTTTGCTTAGTTCCGCCCGAATCCGTTCTGCGATAGACCGAAGCCTCAGTCTACGTTCGGGTTGATCGCGAACGATTTGCAGTGCGGAAAGCGCCACAGCAGTCGCTGCAATTGGCGCGGCGGTGGAAAAGACGTAAGTCCTTGCACGGTTCGACAAATAATCGATCAATTTCCGCGATCCAGCGACAAAACCACCGTGACTACCAAAAGATTTGCTAAGCGTACCGACGCGAACATCGATCCGTTCTGCAACTCCCTGTTCTTCGGCAACACCACCTCCATTCTTGCCGCCGTAGGCACCCAAAGCGTGAGCTTCGTCGACCATCAACATCGCTTCGTGACGCTCTGCGAGGTTAGCGAGTTGTTTCAATGGAGCTATATCACCGTCCATACTAAACAGACTATCGGAAACAATCAGTTTCTTTTCGCTTCCTTCAGTCGTCAGGAGTTCCGCGAGCGCATCGACATCCAAGTGCGGATATACGACTGTCTTCGCGCCGGACAGGCGACATCCGTCGATGATGCTGGCGTGATTTTTCGCATCGCTGAAAATGACATCTGGTTTTCCGACCAGCGCGGGAATTGTTCCAGCATTCGCTGCGAAACCCGTCGGGAAAAGCAAAGCAGCTTCGGCTTGCAAGAAGATGGCGAGTTGCGTTTCGAGTTCCGCGTGTAGTTCCCCGCGACCGACGATCAGGGGACTGGCACCACTGCCCCAACCGTTTTGCTCGAGCGTGTCGCTAACCGTCTTTTGTAGTTTCGGATCGGCGGCGATTCCCAAATAGTCGTTCGAGCCGAAGTTCACATACGATGTACCATCGACGGTTATCGTCGCGCAGAGCTTACCTGTTCTGCTTACGCGTTGTCGCAGCAGACTCGCCGACTTCAACTGTTCGAGTTCATCATCGATCCAGTCGAGTGACATAGATATGTTTGGCGGCGGAGTTGGCGAACAATAATTAAAAAGAAGAATCTGAAGTCGCGGGTGCGAGCGTCAGCTCTTTCAAGGACTCAAGAGCTGACAGCATATCTTCTCGAGCAATCTGTTGCCAATCCTCAGCTTTGTGGCGGATGATTGTAAGCTTGAATGATTCAAACGCTTCGCCCACGTCCTCTGGTAGGTCCGGGATATTCTCAAACGGACGTACGAAAGGAACCGTCGTGTTGTCGTCTTCGGAATAGATATGAGGACCACCGTCGGCTTCTTTCGAAACCGATGCCATTTCTTCGTCTTCGTCGCCAAAGTCGGGGCCCTCGATAACACGATTGTCATCAGGGTCGCCTACTGTTGATTGAGAAACCATGGGCTCATGGTCTTCACGGACGTCAAGATCTTCGTTCAACTCTGTTGTGATGATGTCTTCTTCTGAAGGCTTCAGTTCTTCGGGTGCGCCTATTGCTTCCCAGCGAGCCTTTCGCATTTTCGATACGGACCACTTGTTCTGTATCGTACCCTCAAGCCACATTTCGGCATCGTCCCAATCCAGGGCCGCCTGGAAATGGCTCCAGTAGAGACCGTCGTATTGCGAGTTCGACTCGCCGAAACGTTCAAAGACGCGTCGAAGACGACCGATGTGTTGTCCGGTCACACCACCGACACGCCGAGCCCACGCATCATCTGCGTATTCGCTGGCTGGAGCCTCCTGCTCCTTCAATGCATTTCTCCATTCGAAAACGATCTGGCCTTTTTCCCAGTTGGTCGTACTGACCAACCGACTCCAACGACCTTCGTAGGGTAGTGAGGCTTTGTCGAGTGATGCCGTATCGGCATCGGAAACTACGTCAACATCGCGCGATTCCATGCGTTCGTTCCTATCACCGACGAACTCGTGAGAGTCGCCAGCCAATTGTTTGAAAAACTGAAGGAACGAGATCCTATCGACGCATGTTTTCGTTCGCCACGGGTTGAACAAGTGTCAACATAGATGAATGTAAACTTCTTTCTCGCTTGTGTTTACAAAAACGCGAGTACGAAAGTCTACGAACGTGCGTGTGGGGAAAAGTTGTTTACTCGGCGCGTTCGGCTGATTCGAAGCCACACTTGTTGTGCGCGCCATCGCAAAACGGTTTGTTTGCCGAGGCACCACATCGACAAAGTGCAATCGCGGGCTTGGAAGAGTCAATCGTAAACTCTTTTCCATCCACATCAGTCAGCGTAACAGGGCCTTCCACTACGAAGGGACCATTGTCTCGAAGTCGGATCTTTACGTCAGCCATGGGAAGTCCTTTCAATTGAGAAAGGCGTAGTCTACCCAACTGATTTCTTAGTGTCGACGACGCGAACGGAGTTGTAAGAGAGCGAGCAATGCTAGACTTGCTAAGGTGTAACTCGCTGGTTCTGGCGTTGCCACGGGTGGAGTGGTCGCAGCGCGGGACGTGTTGCCGAAGTTCCGGCTAAGAATCATAAAATCAGCAAAGCCTATCTGGCCGCTGTAGTCGAGGTCACCGCTCGCGCGACCCGAATTCTCACCGTATTCTCTCGCCAATGTTAAGAAGTCCGAAAACGTAACTTCACCATCGCCGTCGATGTCGCCGGGGTCAGTGACTTGGACTTGCCATACCCTCCGAATCGTCTCACCACTGTCGAGAGGTCTCAACCTGGCAGTTAAAAAATGAGTGCCAACACCGAGAACACGCAAGTCGAGAGGTTGACCACTCTCGATCACGTTGCCTTCGACAAAGAACCTTCCACCAGAAGAACACGATCCGCCGAGTGGTCCATCAGCGACAAACCATTGGCCTCGATACTGCGTGTCGTCGTAATCAACCCACGGCGACCAAAGTCCAAGCTCAGCTGTTTCAATACACGATGTAGCGTTTGATTCAAATTCCTGTGCCGCAACAGCAGCTGTCATCAACAGCATCAGAGTTATTACTTGCATCCGTCGCATGTGCGAATTCCCATAAAAGCCACAAAGTCTGTGTGAGACGATTCTATGCAACGAACCCATTCAAATAAGAACTTTTCTGATCAAATTGCATCCCCCACGTGGGCCATAGCGCCATTACGACGCGAGCGACTGATAGGGTTTGCCAAAAACTCAGCAGGGAAATGACGCTAGCTTGCCTTCGAGTTAACTGACGTACATCAGATCTTCTGAAGACTCGGTGTCATTTTGCGGTTTATCGCGAACCTCAATCCATACCTTCTGCGATAAGACGAAAGCCAGTCTGCCTAGTAGTCGGAAGTAGACCGTGACAATGCAGAGCATTGCGAAGCTTACTAACACCATCAGCAGGAACAGAACCGTGATGTTTAGCTGAGACACATCAAACATCACAAGTGCAGTTGCGATCCCAGCAGCGGACGCGAACAAGAGCGTTGCTATTACTATGAACTTCAACCATGCGCCGGGAATCTTGGCAATGCTACCGAAAACGTTTTTAGAAAAGACGCCGAGAATCGAACTGTGTTCCATCATCGATAGCAACACGAACGGAAACAGCAAGAAGGCACAGTATGCAGCAGCAATTTCGAAAGGCTTTGGAAGACCCGACAAATGAACGATACCCAGTGTCGGAACGCAGCTGATTGCAGCAGCCAATATGAATGGCACTACATCGAAAAAAGATTCTATGACCGTGTACATGCCACCATCCGGTCGGATGTCCGATTCGTCATCGCCGCTGGACGAGTTCTCGAAGATCTTTTGAAAACACGCCAGCGTTGGTACCAAAATGAACAAACCTATGATCGCGAGACCTGCCAAGATGACAGGAGCGACAGCGGCAGCGAACCCTTCTAGTGTCCAAGCGAAGCTGATTGCGATCGCTAGGAAAGTCCATGCGATCGCCATCCCAAGGACCATTGGAAGGACACTAGCCCGAAACGGGTAGGTCACAATGCCAGACATGAAAGGTCTGTCGGGCATCTTAGGTGCTTCTTCGATTTCTTTCTGAACGACTTCATCGGCTTCGTCCAACATCTCCTTTCCCATTTTGTCGATGATCGTGATCTCTTGCGGCGCAGCCAAACCGTAGCCGTCGGTCGCCATAGCGGGTGGAGCTTTCTTTATTTTGTCCTTGGGTGGTTCCTTCACCATGTTTTGCGTGTAGCAATCAGGACACTCGACCGTACTGCCGACCTGCTGAAGCTTTACGTAGATCCGCGTATTGCAGACACCACATATGACGGGAACTAGGTCCTCTTGCTTCTTCTTTTTCGGCTTGGGCGCGCGTCGCTTTGGGACACCGCTACCAGATTTCGCTTTGCGATCCGATGTAGCCGACTTCTTCACGGCGCCAGGCTTTGGAATGCGAAACTTGGCCTCGCACTTGGGACACTTCCGTTGCGAACCAGCTTCGGATGCCAATGCGCGCATCTTGGCCTCGCACTTGGGACACTTGAATCGAATGGGTTGGTCTTGAGCCACGGTTAACTGCCAGCAGGATATTTGCACCAAACGGAGATCGCCACGAAATCTTCCCTCGTGACGTATCTAGTGTAGCGGCAAGAGTTCCAACTCGCGAAACAGAAGTATTTGCAAAGAGTTTCCGGGCTGGTCCGCTGGTACATTTGCTTAGTTTTCGGTACCAAGAGCGATGCGCCGCTGTACCATTCGGTGATCTCACTTTCTACCCCGTTCAATTCCCGTCAGTCGCATGGATCAAACGGAACTGCCAAACCACGATTTTCGCAACACGCCCGAGTACCAGGCGACGGAAGAATTTTTGCTTGGTCGTATCAATTACGAGCGTGTGGCGAAGATGCCGTATTCGAATCGAGAAATGAATCTCAATCGAATGCGTCGCCTGCTCGAATTGTTAGGCGATCCGCACGAGAGCCTCAATATCATCCACATCGCAGGCACAAAAGGGAAAGGTTCGACGGCCGCGTTTATTTCGGGGGCCATTCAAGCAGCGGGAATGACTTGCGGTAGCTACACCTCGCCACATTTGCACCATATCGAAGAGCGATTTCGACGAAATGGTCAGCCATGCAGTCCGCAGATTTTGGTGAAACTGGTGGAAAAAACTCGGCCGGCGGTAAGGCAACTCGACCAGGAGCACGCCGAAGATCCCGTCACGTATTTCGAAATCGCTACGGCGCTAGGTTTCTTGTTCTTCGCAAGCGAAAAAGTAGACGTGGCCGTTTTGGAGGTTGGTTTGGGCGGTCGACTGGATTCGACGAATGTTTGTCATCCGCTGGTCAGCGTGATCACGAGCATCAGTCTCGACCACACCAAGCAACTCGGTGATACCTTGGCCCTGATTGCCGCAGAGAAAGCCGGGATCATCAAGGACAGTGTTCCCGTGGTAAGTGGCGTTGTCGGCGCAGAGGCGAAAACCGTCATCGAGGAGATTGCCACGAAGCGAAACGCTCCATTAGTTTGCCGCGATGTTGATTTCCGCTGCGTGAACTACAACCTGCAGCGTGAGGTATTGGCAAGTGTTTTCGACATCGAAGACCGCCAAGACAGTGGTTGGAGATCAGCGATGTCCGAAGTTGGAATCCGTTGTCTGGGTAAGCACCAAGCAGCCAACGCAGCTGTCGCGTGGGCAGCGCTGAATCAATTACCGATCGAGACTAGACCAACAGATGAAGCGATCAGAGAAGGTTTCGCGACCGTTCAGTGTGAAGCTCGCATTGAAATCGTCCGCAAAAATCCTTTGGTGGTCATAGATGCCGCACACAATGTGGCGTCAGCAAAAGCACTCGTTGAAACACTTCGCGAAATTGATAGTCGACGAAAGTGGCTAGTTCTAGGTACGACACGAGGCAAAGACGTCCAAGGTATGTTGGACCACCTAGTGCCCCACTTCGACAACATCATTTGCACGCGTTACGAAAACAATCCCCGAGGTCATGAGGTGGAGAGTTTGGCCGAAATGATCGCGAACAAATCGAAGGCGTTGCCGGTTTCAGAACGACCCGTTCGCGTTGACTGCTACGCAACACCAATCGAGGCGTGGCGAGCTGCAAAACAGGATAGCGAACCCGACGAGTTGATTTGCGTTGCTGGCTCGTTTTTTCTCGCCGCAGAAATTCGCGAAATCTTACGTACCGAGCAAACGTAGCGGTACGAAAAAAGTGGAGACAGCGCACTGCCTCCACTTTCATAGTTTAAAAACCACCGCCGACTACTTCGGTGCAATCGTGCAGATAATTCGTCGACCTTGCTGCATTGGGGAAATCTCGAGCTTGCCGTGTTCCGGCACTAGCGCTTCGACCACACTTGCCATGACGCGACGACCTTCTTCGACGTGTACGATTTCGCGGCCACGGAAGACAACGGAGACTTGAACTTTGTCTCGAGAGCCCAGAAAACCGGCGGCCTTCTTTACCTTGAAGTCGATGTCATGTTTCCCAGTTTTGGGACGCAAACGAATCTCTTTCGTCTTCGTTTGATGACTGCTGCCTTTGTTTGCTTTTTTGTTTTTCTCGTATTTGTATTTGCCGTAGTTCATGATTCGGCAAACAGGAGGTCGCTCTGTCGGAGCAACTTCGACCAGGTCAAGGCCATCTTCGCGCGCTTTCGCGAGTGCCTCTTCGGTTGGTATTACGCCGAGTTGTTCACCGTCCGCTGCGATTACGCGAATGGGTGTGATCCGGATTTTTTCGTTGATACGAGTTTGATCGCCACCGCGATCCATGGGGTTACGTGCCATAAGCTATTGAGGAACCGTGTCCCAGTAAGTCTCCTAACGGAATGAAATTATTTTACGACCATCGTCGAAGCTGCTTGCCCAACGATGATGGATTGTGCCGCACTTCTGACTTTATACCTCAAAACGACAGTGTTACGGAACAAATCTGCTTCAAAAACCCTAATATTCGCTGCCGGCATTTCGATCGGTAAATCCGGCGCTGCCACCGAATGTTTTTCGGACAGTTCGCTCCGCAACTTCGCCCAAGAGCTTCTTGATGACTTCTTCGGTGGACATGCTACCTAAATCGCCATCGATGCGATCTCGCAGTGAAACCGTGCCATTTTCGGCGTCTCTTGGCCCGATTACCAGCATATAGGGGATCAATTCGAGCTGGGCATCGCGGATTTTGGCTCCCAGTTTTTCCGATCGGTAGTCGCAAGTAATCCTCAAACCGGCAGACTTTAGTTCTTGCTCGACGGTCTTCGCATAGTCCTCTGCTTTCTCGCTGACGGTGAGCAAACGCAATTGTTCGGGTGCCAGCCAAAGAGGAAACGCTCCAGCGAAATGTTCGATGAGCACACCAATGAATCGCTCCATCGATCCAAGTGGAGCCCGATGGATCATCACTGGCCGATGGGCTTTGTTGTCGGCGCCGATGTACTCCAAGTCGAAACGTTCTGCGCTCGGTAAGTTGTAGTCGAGTTGAACGGTGCCTAGCTGCCATTCTCGTCCCAAGCAGTCGGTGACGACAAAGTCCGCTTTCGGTCCATAGAAGGCGGCTTCGCCTTCTTCGGCTTTTGCTTCGATTCCCAAGTCGTCGCAAACTTTGACCAACGCCGCCTGAGCAGTTTCCCAGCTCTCGTCGTCGCCGACGTATTTGTCGCTGTCTGGATCACGAAAACCTAGGCGCACGCGGTAATCGTCCAAGCCCAAAGAGCGCAGTACAAACTGCGTCATTTCTATACAGCCTTTGAATTCGTCCGCCACCTGCTCGTCGGTGCAGAAGATGTGGGCGTCATCTTGTGTGAATCCACGTACTCGAGTCATACCAGAAAGCTGGCCAGATTTTTCGTACCGATAGACGGTTCCGAACTCTGCGAGTCGAACTGGTAGCTCGCGATAACTCCGTGGCTTCGATTTGTAAATCATGATGTGATGAGGACAGTTCATCGGTTTCAAGATGTACTCTTCGCCGTCGTCCATCGAGATCGGTTTGAACATGTCTCCAGCGTAATACGGGTAGTGACCCGAAATCTGATACAGATCGACTTTGCCGATGTTCGGTGTATAAACCGCGTCGTAACCACGCTTCTCGAGTTGATCTTTGACGAATGTTTCCAATCGGCTTCGAATCGAAGCCCCTTTTGGTAACCAAAGAATCAAGCCGGAACCAACCGTCTGGCTGATCGTAAACAGGTCGAGCTGCTTACCCAGCACTCGATGGTCTCGCCGCTTGGCTTCTTCGATACGAGTCAAATGTTCTTCGAGCGATTCTTTGTCGAAGAACGCAGTACCGTACAGTCGTTGCAACTGCTTGTTCGAAGAGTCGCCTTTCCAATACGCACCGGCAACCGACAGCAACTTGAACGCGCCAATGGCTTTGGGCTTCGGAATGTGAGGACCGCGACAAAGATCGATGAATTCACCTTGTCGATAGAATGACAATGACGAGTGTTCCGCGAGTCCGGTACCGATGTGCTCGACTTTGTACTCTTGACCGAGGTCTTCACAGATTTTCATCGCACCGGTGCGATCTTCCTCGAGTCGCTCAAACGGCTCGTTGTCCTTGATGATCTTCTTCATCTCCGCTTCGATTGCCGGAAAGTCTTCTTCCGTCAGCGCGTGCGCGAGATCAAAGTCGTAGTAAAAACCACCGTCGATCGTTGGACCAAAGGCCAATTGCACACCATCAAACTTGCGCATCACAGCCCGAGCCATAACGTGAGCGCAGCTGTGGCGCATTACGTTCAGCGAACCCTGATCCTTCTTGGTGAGGATCTTGAGTTCGGTCGTTTTGTCGTCTGGCAGGTGGTAATCGAGACCGACCACAGTGCCATCCACTTCGCCAGCCAAAGCGGCTTTTGCGAGTCCGGGTCCGATGTCGGCAGCAACATCGGCGATTGTCAGTGTGTTTGGATATTCCTTGAGAGTTCCGTCAGGAAGCTGAACCTTAAGCATATGCCTCACGCTAGATTGCGATGACACCACTACAAACGGCGTCATCTTGGTTTGAACCAGTAATGATTTTGAGTTACAGAACCTATATCGAAGAAATGGGTCCTAGCTAGAGCGACTCAGTATAGAAAAACCGACAAATTCGCGAAAAGTAGGTTCGCTGATTCCGGCACTTGACGAATTGGGGTCAATTGAGTCACATTTCAATGCTGTCAGCGGCCGTTTTTGGTCGATGACACCGTGTCGTGTTGCAATCACTGGTAGCACACTACGGGCGTATAGCTCAGTTGGTTAGAGCGCTTGCTTGACATGCAAGAGGTCACAGATTCGACTTCTGTTACGCCCACTCATAAGCCGTTTAACTACAGGGTTTTACGGCTTTTTTCGTATGACCTCTTTTGTGGTTTAGTGACAACTGTCACTGAATTGTGTCGCCAGAGGTCGTAAATCTCGGCCCTAAATGGGGCCGAGCTCAGCAACGTTGGCATGAGCTTGTCGTCGAACACCAAGGCGAAGGGCACCGGTACCAGCAAAGACATTCTAAAGCGGTACCTACGGTGGCTGAAGGTGAATGTGCAGACTCTATCTTACAAATCCGCTCGCCGAGCGTTCAGGGGTTCGCAAAAAAAATGTTGGTTAGATTTTGGCGTTGTCCACGGCAGCAAGCCAGCGTGGACTATCAAACCGCATCACGTTAGCTCATGAGCCGAGAGACGTTTGGCGACATGGCGAACAACACGCGTCGACGTTACATGCTGATTGTTCAAACGGCTTTTCGTGGGCGGTGAAGCAAGGTCACTTGTCACGCAACCCCTTGGCGAAATTACAGAAGCCTTGCGAGGCAAGCATTACCTGCGATCTAACCTGATACCTACCTACCTAGCGTGCGGCAGAGTCAGGTGAACGAGGGACCCGCTAGTGTGTGGCTTCGCCATGCGAAACGTTTCCGATTCGTGCGGGTTACTTGCTTCGGTGGTGGCTTTCGTTTCCTTCGGGCCATCGCCGGGCTGTGACCCGCAACCGCTGAACTTCTTAGAAGAAAGTGACTATTTTGGATGAGATGCCGTGCGGTAGAACCACTTCGTGAGTTTCAGATACTCCGTCGATGTCGATCGTCAATCTCGCTTGGCTTGACTCGTTCACAACGTGCTGATTCACTTCGTCCCGCAGAATGCAGCGACCATCCATTAGACTAGCCACCATGTAGCTTGCATCACCAATGTTCAAGCTAATCTTCACTTTCGCACTGTGTGATGGGGCAATCATGTGAAATCCTTGATGGAGCGAGCTACCGCGTACGCTAACCAACGTCAGTTTGCGATTCGATTCGATACTCCGCTAGGTTCGGGAACCGACGAAAGCGTATGGACAACCGCACGCAAGACGGCGGTGAAGGTATTTCACCGTCCATCCAATTGCCACGCGGAGCTAGAATCTTATCGAAGGCTGTCGGACGCGAGTATAACGGAAATCGACATTTTCGCAGTTCCGACGTTAATTGATGCAGATCATGGGTTGCTTGTGGTCGAAATGAGCAGCTCTTTTTGGTGTTTTCTGAGATTGCCGTGGGCAAACGCGAACCACTGAAGATTCGCAACATTTCCTCCAGTGACCTCACCGTGTATTTGGACTACGCTCCACCAGTTTGTGCTTGCGTCGCTTTAGCCGTAGAGATAATCGTAGCACTATACAAGAAGATGCTAGAGATAAAGAAGTTAAAAAAGGAACTAGCAGACCAACAAGTACCCGAGGATAAATTACGCGGAATTGAGGACGATGCGAGCTCAATGGTTTCGCCGCAACTCGATGAATTAACGGTTGAGTTGATGAACAAATACGGAGGCCACCTAGAAGTTCAAGAAGAAATGAAGTCAGCATTGAGCTCCAATACTCGATAAACAAATTGGCCAATGGGATTGATCGAGGATTTAACATCGAACTTAGGGTAGCACCGCCGGATATTGATGAAGAAGATGCTGATATATCCGAACCCTCGCCCAGCAAAATCGCGATAGATCAAATCATGCGTTCCGCTGCTAAGATTCAGTACCATAAGAATTCTGGTGAGCCAGTCTTGTTTCTGCCGGAGGGCGAAGAGGTAGCCACCGATAAAGCAGAAAAAGAAGACACTGCTACCTCGCAGGACGCTGCGGAGAGTTAGGCAGGATCAACTCTCTCGGTATAAACGGCACGCCTCACAGAAACGTTGTCACATACGGCTGCCCTGGCTCTTCATCTTCTTTGGCCGCAAGCTCAAGGTTTCGCTTGCTCCTCAGAAATACGAAAGCTGGAATGGATACGAAACGCCTTGTATTCGGCGGTTGAAAAGTGTGGCGGCCGGCGGGAGGTATCAAATTCTTTGAGTCGTGATGTGGCATCATCCATGGAATCTTCTGATGAACGGTTGCCGTTGACGCGAAGTAAGGCCAACCAACGGACTTAGGAGATTGGGCCTTCCGCCCTCAGAACCAGCCGACCCGAACTTGGCATCGCGTGTCCAAAGCTGGGTGTGTTAATGGCTGCTCGCCTACCGCCCGAATCCACGGCAACAGGCACGACCGGAACGCTGCGTCCGGTTTACGTGCGGCTCCACACTGATATTTCTTGTGATCGGTTAAACGCGCAACCGCTGGCGCGGAACCCGTTCGCAAACATGTTCAGCTCCGCGAACGCAGATGTATGGCTACCTTCACAGTGGTCTCGGAAATGTTAGCGGCGTGAAACGTAAGTAAAAATTGTGCGTTTGTTTAGCGGGTTTTTGAAGAAAAGTGTTGACTTTGAGGCTTAAACTGCGGAACCTTTGGTTTCACACACATCACGGGGATGTGTAATAGCTGACGAAACAACTCAGATACAGGTAAGTCTAATGACGTCAAACATCACTGGTGCACTCGGCAAGGTGTGCGCCACCACTGCAACAACCTTCCTTCTTTTTGCTGCCACTGCTCAGGCGGCTACTATGTCTTTTGGCCCTTCTCCCTATTTGCAGACGGGCGGTCTTGATACACCCGTAGGCTTTTTCGACTTTGGCCCCGGTTCTCAGATAGCTTGGATTGAAGACTTCGAAACGAACGGAACGATCGACCCGTTCCTGACGATCTCTCCAGGTGGCGTTCTGGCACCAAACTCAAGCAGCGGTTTGGGTGCGCCTATTACTGACTCCGTTGATGCTGATGATGGAACCATCGACGGCAATGGAAATGATGGGTACTCGTATTTTGCGGATGGCGTTCGAAGCGTAACCATCGAATATATGACCGGCGTTCGCGCGGCTGGAGTCGTATTTACTGATGGTGATTCACGATCTACGAACATCCGACTGGAAGCTTTTGACACGATGGGCAACCTATTGGGTACGATCGATGCCGGAGACTTGGCAGACGACGTGTTCACTGGCCAAACAGCCGAAGACCGGTTCCTTGGCTTCACTGATGACATGACACCGATTGGCTCGATCACTTTATCGATGGACGCCGGTATTGGAATCGAGATTGACCATGTCCATTGGCAGACACCAACTGTGCCGGAACCAAGTTCACAATGCTTGGCATTGTTTGCACTGATTGGCCTAGTCCAATTGCGTCGCGTCCGTCGCTAACTAATCACTACAAATTCTCTACGCTATCAATCGAGGCCGCTCATCTCCGGATGAGTGGCTTTTTTTGTTAGGTAGATCTCTTCCATCTGAGAAGCGAGTGAGCCGACCGGGGTGGGTCTCTTTGGTTGTTGTTGGTTGTGTTTGTTTTGGGGTGAAAAGAAAAAGGCCGGGAACCATCGGTTCCCGGCCTTTCTGATCTATGTATGTTGCCAACCTATCTATTTGTTTTCGCTGCGGCAGTGCCAGTCAGCTCACGTGCTTGCTGGAGCCATTCGCTGGGGGCAGCATTTTGAAAACGCGTTCCGTAACCACCGAGCGTGGTTTGGATAAGCGAAAGATCAGCTTGTGCTAGATCTGCAATGCTTCGAATCCCGATTGCGTTCAAGACACCGGCCGTCGCTGGGGCGATACCGCGGATTTGTGTCAAATCTCCCGATGCACCGAAGTTTCGTTGGTGGCCCTGGCTCGTTTCGGAAAGTATGGAATTTGCGTCAGCTAGAAGATGTTCTTCCGGGGAAGATTTGAGTTCCTCAATCCAACTCCAGTCACCCTCTAAGGCGTGCTTGGCTTGTACTGACCACGTTGTTGGATCGACCGACCGGAAGGAAGCTCCACCTCGGCTCAAGATCTGTTTGAGATCGGAACTGTTCATCGACGCAAGTTGTGCGTAGCTTCCGATACCCGCAGCATTCAATAGTTTGACGGTCGCAGGACCGATACCATGGATTCGCGTCAAATCGTCTTGAGCATTCGAAGGAGTACCAACAAACGATGCCGTGTCGCGAGCTTCCTGCGATTGGACCACGTTGTGAGATGATGATGACACAGTTGCGAACGAGGTTGGACGCGAGGCCGTACTGATGCCTGTGGTGTCTTGGCGATCGGTTGCTGGCTGCTGCTGCCCTTTGATCTGCTGCGTAAGCCCTGACCAGTCGCCTCGAGCCGCGAAACTCGCTTGCTTCAGCCAGGACTCGGCTTGGAACTTCGAACCGTTTGGCAACGATTTCGCAAAGATGCGTTGAATCGTAGCTGGCTCGGCTTTCTCTAGGTCTGCATAGCGAGAAAACCCAGCCGCATAAAGTGATTGCTGCAGCTCCGGAGTAACACCCTCGAGTATCGTAAAGTCGTCACGCTTGGAGGTTGTTGCTGCCGTAAGCCCTGACCGGTCACCTCGAGCCGCGAAGCTCGCTTGCTTCAGCCAGGACTCGGCTTGGAACTTCGAACCGTTTGGCAACGATTTCGCAAAGATGCGTTGAATCGTAGCTGGCTCGGCTTTCTCTAGGTCTGCATAGCGAGAAAACCCAGCCGCATAAAGTGATTGTTGCAGTTCCGGAGTAACACCCTCGAGCACCGTAAAGTCGTCACGCTTGGAGGTTGTTGCTGCCGTAACGCCGGCAGGTACTGCTGCTGCTGCTGCCGCTGTTACTCCGCTGCGTTGTGTCTCGACTGACGCTGTCACAGCTGGAGCCTTGGTCTCGTTGTGTTTGGGTGCCTGTGTTGCACTGGACACTGGTTTTTGAGTGGCGGTGCGAGCTGCCGGTGTTGCGTTGACGCCAGGCGAAGTCGTAGCTGCGGTAGCCTTTGCAGTTACTGGTTGTACTGGATCCGGCGAAGCTATCGTTGAACGGTTGACTTCGTGGGTCGGCGGAGTCGGGGTGATCGTTTGCTTCCGGCCCGTAACGACGTTCTGCTGGCTGAATTCTGTTTCGACTTCAGCAGCCCTGGCTGTATCTGACGTGGCAGCAACTACTGGCGGAGTTTTCGCTTGCGTCGTGGTAAAAGGTTCCGTTTCATATCGTTTGGCTTCTGACGAACCTGCAAATGCTGTTGCTGATCGGTCATTCCCAAGATTCGTATCTGCTGCGATAGATGCAGTTTTGCGATTAGAACGCTTGAAGGCCAACCAACCCAACGGAAGCAGCGCCAGAGGAGCAGCCATCCACCAGCTCCAGCCAGATGAATGGGATTGAGTATTTCTTGTGACAATTGCAGGTGACTTCGCTTTCGTTTTTACCTCAGCCTTTTTGCTGGTTTGCGATACGACCGGTGTTGCAGCTGGAACTATTCGTCGTGGTTTGGCTGTTGAAACGCTTTCTCGTTTTGGACGAACTCGTGTGGGTACGTGCTGCGCAGCCTGTTCTTGAGCTTCTTCTTCCTGCGCAAATTCCGACGTAGGTGTCGTGTCTATCTCGTGTTCTTCCACCGTTGCGGTTTCGGTTTCGATCGCCGCTGGCGGCAAAAAACTGCCTTCGGTTTCCTCAGCGGGCTGTTTGAACTCTGCGATCTCGTCCGTCGTGGTTTCCGTCGTTGGGAACTGTGCTATTCCAAACGCATCTTCGTCACTTATTTCTTCTTCGCTAGTTTCGATGTCCGCAGTGATTGTTTCCGTCGCTTTTTCGACCACGTCCTCAACGTAGTCATCTACCGTAACGTCTTCGTTACTGATGAACTGTTCTGGCTCATGCTCATTCGTTTCAGTCACTGTCTCAGCCACACGTTCGACTGGTGATTGCGACTCCTCACGAACCGTAGAGGTTGGGGCCGCGACATCATGTGTGGCTTGCTCGGGTGCGGTAACGATCGAACGAACGGTTGCTTCTGGATCAAAAGCAGTCGGTTGTTGTGTTACCGGTGCAATGGTTTGTGGTGTTGGCTGAATAGTTGGTTGCGCAACCGGGTACGAACGTGACGAACTTGGTGGTGCGGGGATGATGGTTTCAGGGTAAACACGCTGGCTCGGAATTGGTTGACCGTAGTAGGTCGGCAGCTGTGGCTGGTAGAAATTCTGCGGGTAGTAGATTACTCGCGAATCATGATATTGAGGTGCGATCGCTGAGGGAATTTGCTGGCCGCAACATTGCTTCGTTGGCGCAGTGATGTGCGGTGAACTCGGAATCGGTTCGGGAACGAAGTGTTGCGTTAACGCTTCTGATGTCAACGATAAGAATAGCGCGATTGCTGCGAAGGACACGGTGGTGGAAGGGGCAATGGGTCTCATGTTTCGATCCTGGTGATTTAGGAGGCTGATTCGAAACCATAAGTCGCGTTTGGTTCGTACTGTCCTGTTCGCGGTGAACCGCATAGGTGGTGTGGCAAAAAAAAGACGTTCTCGATCCCTTTTCCCGGCGGGTTGAGAATCTACTTCATACTTTTGACGGATACGTAGCTGAGTGACGACGCGGCACTGGTGTGTTATCAGTCGCCAAAGAAGGATTGCAAATGCTCGTTTAGGAACTTGCGTGTTGGATCGAGTTCCTTCCGCAATTCACAAAAATCTGTCCAGCGAGGATACATCTGTGAAAGATGCTCGGCGCCAAGGGAATGCAGCTTTCCCCAGTGAGGTCTACCGCCAGCTTTCACAAAAATCGGTTCAACCGCGGAAAAAAAATCTCGATAGAGCTGCTTGTGATAACGATGGACGGAAATCACAACAGCATCGCGTTCGTGGAATGGGCTAATCCAAATGTCGTCTGCTTTGACCCAACGACACTCGAACGGGAAACCAAGTGTGATTTTTCGTTCACGTACAAAGTCGACAAGCTGCTGGTAGCAGTCGACGAAGTTCTCGGGCGGAACGGCATATTCCATCTCGTTGAAGCGAACTTTTCTCTTGCTTGGGAATACCTCAAACGCGCGATCCACCATCGTTTCTGTTGGAGTTAGCAGCATGGCGGTTCGTTGTAAAACGCGACTCACAGGCGCTGCGAAACGGGCCGTCTCGGAAAACAGCCGAAGAAAAAAGTCGTCCAGGTCCAGCCTAGGTCGACGTACCGGTTTGGTTGAAACATCCTGAACTTCCATAACGACATGGTCTGTATTCGGAAAGCCAAAGAACTCAAAGTGTCGATGTTGAGCGGCAATTTCCTTATGGCGGTGCATACATTCTTGCAAAGGAATGCACTGGACTTTTTGTAAAAGATGGAAGGCTGGTTCGCACTGAATCTTGATTTGCGTCATCACCCCGATCGAGCCCAAAGAGACTCTACCGGCTGAGAAAACTTCCGCATTCTGATTCGCATCGCAGTCGATATAGCTGCCATCTGCTTTTAGTAAGCGAAAACCAATGACAGCAGCCGACATGCAACCGAACTCTCGGCCCGTTCCATGGGTTCCTGTACCGATCGCCCCGCCCAGCGTCTGATGATCTACATCACCTTGGACGGAAAGTGAAAGCCCTTGGTCCCATAACAACCGACCGAGTTGTCGTAACGGCGTGCCCGCCCAGCAAGTTGCTTGGTGCGATTGCGAATCAACTTCGATCACACCTGTCATCTGATCGAGGCTAATGAGCGTATCGCTGGTGGGCACCAACGATGAAAAAGAATGACTTGCACCGACAACGCGAACTTTCGTTGCGGCTTTGACGAAGGCTGCCAGTTCTTCTTCGCTCGACGGGTGCAAGAACTGACTAGGTTGACATGTTTGTACCCCGGACCAATTCTGCCAACGTGCCATCACTAACTACCCCAAAGCATTTAACAAAACGCTTGGCAATCGCATTAGGGAAGGCGCACTTTCAAAACGGTAGAGTGCCTTGCCGATTTTATGCGTGCGGCGATGTGTAGCGAACCAGACCGGTTTTGGAAACGGTTTGAATGGTCCCCGTAAAACCGTTTTTTGAGCACGGTCGAACATGTAAGTGTTGTGTACGACGCCGCTCCCTGATCGGATGTCGTGGTTGGGGTGGCCTGGAAACGCACCCCACGTTGTACTGCACAAACCGAAGTTCAAACCCGGCCAATGATTCACGGCCACCGTACCATATCGCAGATCGGTGATCGCAGAATTAAGACTTGATGCGATTTCCGTCTGCTGAAGTGACTTGGGTTTTACGATAATCCCTGCGTTGAGCGTGCCCCACAATCGTTCGTTCGCAAACTCCACGGCCTGCTCGATGTATGCGGACACAGAGTTCGCCTTGATCGCTGTCTCGGCCATCAGAGAACAGAAGGCTTCTGTGGTGAAGCACATTTCGTCGACATCGTTAGCATCAACGTTGTGAACGATCGTCCAAGGCAATGCATCGTCTTTTGTGTTGTCCGTTTGAGAGACATCGCGATTTTTGACAAAAGTGGCATGTCGATCCATTGCGCCAGGATAGTACGCGCGACGCGTTGGGATTTTGGCGAATGTCTTTTTGAGAGCCGCCAAGAAGGCGTCTCGTTGCGGCCAAGCTTCGTGTGTCACCAGTACACGCGTCGCGTTGCAGTTAAAGCCCGCATTATTGACCAACGTCGAAGCCACATTCTCTGCCTGGAATGCGATTTCTGACGCGGTCCACACACCCGGAATGATAATCAGAGGGCTAACGTTTCCAAGCTCGCTTGTGACGCGTTTAACGCAAATCGGATCACGCCGTTTTTTTCGGTCTTCGCCTTCAGCGCCCGGTCCAAAGACAATGGCGTCGTGCGTTTTGTCGGAGCCGGTGATGTGTATTTCGTCAATCGACTCGTGTTCACAAAGAAACTTGCCGGCTGCTGCGCCGCCTTTGACAATCGCGAGGTAGCCGGCTTCGATCAATGGTGCCAACGCGATTTTGTACGGATCAGTTAAATAATCGTTAACCGGATTCATTTTCAAAATAACGACTTGCGATTCAACAAACAATTTGTAAATCGCGTCCATCGGACCAATCGATGATACGTTGCCAGCTCCCAAAATCAAGCACGACGATCCTTCGCGAATCGCGTCGTCGGCGTAGTGAACGGCCATGGTACCATTGAGCGAATTAAGCGTTACGTCTGGATCCATCCAGACTTCCGCCGTGATGTCTTTGAACAAAAGTTTGTCGTAGAGGCTCGTAGGAAACGTTTGGGCAACAACTTGTCCATTCCCCAGGGTTGTCGGGGTCGCAGGTAGTTTTGGCGTACCCGTTTTTGCGATCTGCAAAATGGTCTCTTTCACCAAACGTAGATTTCGGGCAACAAGAGTCGGGCCAGTTAGCCATTCCTCGCCCGAGGCTGGAGTATTCGGCGTGTGCCCTTTTGCCTTGCAGCTCAATTCGACCCACTCATTCGCGGCTGATCCCAGTGACAGGATCAACGCGTCAAGCATTTCCACCCGCTGCTGACAATTGGTCTCTGCCCACGCCCGCTTTTGTTTCGCGATCGAGACGATGATACGGTCGAGTTCCGTTGAAGCGGAATCCGACAACGTTTCTTTTCCAGCAAACTCCGGTGAACCCACTGAGGCAGCAGTCATATTCGTCGTGTCCCGCAATTGAAAATCTCTTAGTAGAAGCAGTGCCCCAAGCCACGATACGTTTTTGCTTGCTCAACGATTGTATCGCCTCTAATCAAATGATACTCACAAAAACGCTCGGCGATTTCGCCGGCCTTGGCTGGTCGGAAAAAAATGGGGTCGCCGATGTGTAATCTGCTGTGCAACGATGTGTTCACGCGCAACGGCGTTTGAACTTCTCCGAATCCTTCCCTTGGATCAACACCTATACCGGCTGGCTGATGAACGATCGGCTGACGATCCGAACCAGGTGCGCCGCTGGCGATAAATCCTCCTGAATGGCACGTCACGATTCCTGCTTCAGGGATTCTTGTGATTGGTAACGCAAAGAACAAAGCGGGTTCGC
Organism: uncultured Pirellulaceae bacterium; assembly: GCA_964397295.1. Taxonomy (GTDB): domain Bacteria; phylum Planctomycetota; class Planctomycetia; order Pirellulales; family Pirellulaceae; genus CAYNJG01. Next base: position 72,724 of record CAYNJG010000001.1, on the reverse strand, counting down.
ATTGATTTGCAGCAAAGTGGTCAAACAGGTGCGATTGCAGCAGCCCCGATCCAACGGTGACCTCCGTCAACGATTGGTCCGCGGCGGTTTGGGCAAACGATCCAGATCCTCCACCATTGAACACGGTCATGGAAATCCCTGCGTCCGCGAATGCGGCACGGATCTCCCCACGGTAGCTTTCCAGCCAACGCATCGACGAATCCTTAATCCGACCCACGATGGCATTCTTAATCGCTTGACCCGGTACGCGATCAGCCAGACCGGCGACTTGAGCCTCGTACGTCATCGCACCGACCACCGTTACTTGCGGAGTCTGATTTGCTTTTTCCAAAAGAACTCTTAGCCCATCAATATCTCGTAGTGGTGAACGTTGTGCTCCCAAATGTTGCCCAAACTTCTTCAGAGACGCATCCACATCGATGCAGACTCGCAGTTTCGCATCACCATTGCCTGACAAAGACGCGAGCAGCTCCACGTGCTCTACGCAGTCGATCATTAGTGCAATCGTCTTGCCCTGCTTAGTAAGTTCGACCGCGATGCGCACGTCTTGAGGTTGAATGTGTGGATAAGCGACCAGCAAATCGTCGAATCCTTCATCAGCAAGAAATGCTGCTTCAGCGACGCTATAGCACATTACACCTTGAGATACTTCGCCAGCGAGTTCCTGGAAGCGTCGCAACAACGAGGGAACCCGCAGAGATTTCGATGCGATCCGAATTGACTTGTTCGCGTCACGCGCGATACCGATGAATTTTTCTGCGTTTCGATCGAACGCATCGAGGTCCATGAACATGGCCGGCAATGTGCAGCTGGCCGTGAGCGAGCGCATTGCGTCGTAATCGTTGGATCGTGTCATCCAGCCAGTATAACAGTCCGTAGACGCGATTATGATTTGGGGATCGACGATTCCAAGTCGGCTATGCGACTCCGTACGTCTGCGGCCCAGGGACTCTTCGGATCGAGCTGCAGGTATCGTTTCCAATGCTGATGAGCTAGATGCGGTTGGCCCAATGAAGAGTAGACATCGCCTAGGTTGAAGTGTGCATCCGCGTACAACGGAAACACGTCGATCGCCCGCTCAAAAACTTCAACGCTTTCTTCGTATTGACCGAGGTCAGCCAAAACGGTTCCAAGATTGTTCCAAGCTTCGACGTAGTTTTCGTCTACCTGCGTGGCAATTCGGAATTGCGTTTCTGCATCGGCGAGTCGCTGCGCCGCATAAAGTACGTTGCCCAGATTGAAGTGCAAAATTGGATCTTCTGTTTCACTTTCAATCGCGATCGCTTTTTCGTAGGCATTGATCGCGCCGGCGTAGTCGGCTTCGTTTTCACGATCGAGCGCTTCTTGAAACCATTCGTCAGCCGATTTTCCGGCGTCCTCGATGGCTAGCGATCGCTGCTCTTCCGCCTCATCGAAGTCGAGTTGCAGTTGTCCGCTTGGTTCCGCAAGTCGACCATCCGTCATACGGACCAAGAGTCGACCGTTTTCCTCAAGCAACGACAACTGTGACAGTGGCGAGTCCATGCCAGGCATCCAGTCGCGAACTCGCTGCAGGCTGTCGCGGATCTTGGAAAGCGGTAAGCCTTCCTTGATTAGATCGCAGAGTATCTTTGCACTACTGACTTGTTTGAAGTCGAAAAACTTCAGGCGATGAACGGTTTCCACCGGCTCGATCAGTCCACCACGAATCCACAATCGAATAGTGTCACGCGAGACATCTAAGATGCGACAAAGCTGTGCGATCGTATACCGTTGTCGAACTTGATCTTCGTTAGCCAGCAGATCTAATTCGTTTTCGAGGAACTGTTCCTCGTTGACGATCTCAATGTCGTAGCCATCCGCGCGAAGCTGACGAGCCTTTTGCAAAGTCTGACTTGGCTGTCCATCGCCACCGAGTGGTGGCCCGGCAGAACCCACCACTAAGTACTGCGTATTGCGTCCGGGAGAACTAACGTGCTCGCCACCGAATTGTTGCACGAGCTCCGCAATGTCACGCTGCGTCATCGTGGAAAAGCGACCCGTTAAAGCAACGCGAGCACCGTTAAGCATGGATTCCGTTTCCAGCGAATCTGTATCGGCGTGAACCAGTTTGAGCATTACGTTCGTCAACGGTCGATCGAGTGGCTGTTTAGCAAAGCCCGATTGTATCGACCATGGCGCGATCAGTGTAGCGGTAGAAAAATGCTAGATCCAACCAACAGGTTGTCCACATTCCTCGTCTGGTACAGGACCAGTTTATGACAGCTGAGCTGGCTAGCCGGTCTTTTTCGTCTCCGCCTTCTTGCGCTTCGATGAGCTCTTTGCGACTTTCTTTTTCGCTTGCGCCGCATCTTCTGCTTGAGCAACGCTGGCCTTCAATGCGTCCATCAGGTTGATGACCTGCTCTGGCTGCTCATCTGGCGGAGCCACGATTTCTTTGCCTTCGATCTTTGCGTCAATCAACTCTTTGAGTTTGTCATGGTAGACGTTTTCGTATTTGCCGATTTCAAACTCTTCGATGGTTGTGGCTTCCATCAGCTTCTTTGTTAGATCCAACTCGGCTTCGGAATATTCGGTGTCCTCGACTTCTTCCTCAAAGTCAGCTGGGTTCTTCACTTGCTCTTCAAAGGACAAGATCTCCATTGCTAAGATCTTGCCAAGCGGGCGAAGCATCACCAGTTGCTCGCGACCGTGCATCACCACCTGCGCGATGCTGCACAGTTTTTCGTCTTTCATTGCTTCCAGCAGCAACGAGTATGGCTTTTGTCCAACCGGACCATCGGGAGCCAAGTAATAAGTTTTGCCCGACAGATAGAGCATTTCCACCTGACTCGGATTCACGAATGCATCGATATTGATCGCGCGATCGCTTTCGGTTCGCAACTCATCGATTTCTTCCTCGTCCACGATCACGTATTGATCTTTGGTGAACTCGTACCCTTTAACGATTTCCGATCCGGAAACTTCGCCGTGTTGAGGGCAAACCTTTTGATAGCGAATGCGGCTCTTGCATTCCTCATGCAACTGATTCAGGCGAATCTCTTTGCCCGAAGCACTGGCCGTAAAGGCTTTAACAGGAATAGAAACAAGACTGAGCCGAATGTGGCCCTTCCAGCTTGAGCGAGCCATGGTGGATTGGCTTTCAAGAAAGTACGCGATGCTCCCTGCGTCAATCGATGTCCTATCTCAAATATAGCACTCACCAACGTTCGACTAAAGTACTAAGTGCCGCTATCGGAAGTACGATCGTCTAACTGGCAGCCGGACGATCCGTAAAGTTGTTCGAGGTAACTTCAAGCCGCGTAAATTATTTTCTACTCGACACTAATTCCTAAGCTATGGCGATACGCAGCAATCTGTTTTTCGCGTCCTATTTCGTCCGTGATTTTTTCCCATGCGACACTTACTTTTTCGAGTGCCTCATTCGCTTCAAGACTTCCATGCAAACATTCTAATACGTGTTGATCTAGCACGTTCATGTACTTCTCCTGCCCCGGAATTCGAATGCTCACGTAAGCTTCCGATCGAGTTAGCGCGGACTCAAGACTCGTTGCGTATTGCGAAACGGTTGTTTCGGATAGTCGTGCGTCACACCAGTTCTTTGCGGCGGTGGTGTGCGACTTTCGAAATGGAGCAGTGTCTGCCCCGCGCGGGCATAGTTGGCTGCTGTACTGCGCACTAGCCACCCAGCCGAGGAACAAGCCGGCCAGGTGAGCATTTTTTGCTGATCTCGAAATCGCAGCCATGCGACCCGAATGTCCCGCAACCGTTACCTGCCGCACTTGGTTTTCGTCTTCAAACGCAACCCAACGATCGTTCGTTCGATCGTACTGCTGCGACGTACCTGGTAATTCGCTGATCGCAATGTCAAACGATATCGGTTCTGCTTGCGTTGTCGAATTGTTCGGCCAAGTAACCGCCATCGCAGTGTTGCCAGCCATGAAGTCCGAAAACACATCCATCGGACCATGTTCGATGTCTTCTTCCGAGAAGCTTACCTTCATCTCTTCCAGCGCTCGCACAAAAGGTGACTGCGAAATCTGGGGGCTCATGTTCGAATAGTCGAAGAAACTGGAAACGCGACTTGGCTCCCACAGATAGGCGGCCGAACGGGACAAAAACATCCTCGCCGCCCAACCTTTTCCAAGTGGTTGTGCAATCGGCTTCGTCCCGTTGGGCAAAGATGTCTTCAGTTCCGCGATGGTCTCGTCGAGTTCGGTCCACGTTGTGGGTGGGTCGGGTACTAAGTCCGGGCGAGTCAGCAACAGAGGAACGGGCGAGCCGAGCGAAACGGCAACTTCACTCCGATCCCACTGCATTTCTTTGGTTGCTACGATCCGAAAAATGCCAGCTAGATCGAAACCCGTTTCCTCCGTGTCCAAACTCGCGGAAGTCAGTTCTGGTGGCAGCGACCGCAACAAACGGTCTTCGGCTAGTTTACCCAGCAGCGGATTTGGGAAGACGATTACGTCAGTTTCCAATCGTGGCTTCTCGGACAGACGAGTCAAAAACTCCTGCACCGTATCGTTGTGGAATTCAACCTCATATTCACTACGAGCCAGCCACTCTCGCTGCAGAACCGTAGCAAAATCCGGATCGTCCAATACGAGAATCCGCAACGGCCCGTTCACTTTGATCGTGTCTTTGGCTTCCGAGTCTGCGTCGGAATTGTTCGAAGTTGCCTTATTCGATGGACATCCGCAAAGCAGTAGAACGAGACTGACAACGACAAACCGAATCCAAAACATGGTTCATTTCCTATGACACCGATACGTTAGGTCAATACTGTCTACGCGAAAGTCATGAAAAGGATCGTCGTCAACACTAGTTTTGTTGCGTCAACGGTTGCCACCCATTTCAAATCGCAAGTAGAATCTCTGCCGCGGACTAGTGCGACCCGCATTGCATCAAGCCTAAGGTCCGCCGCGTCCTATTCTTGTTTGCCGATCGACTTCAAACAACTTGCATTGTAAAGGTTTTGGATGAGCGTTTTCCTTGGTATCGATATCGGAACTTCAGGCACGAAAACTCTGGCAATAAACGCCAAAGGCAAGATCCTCGGCGAAGCATCGGCCAGCCATCGATCGTTCCACCCGAAACCGCTCTGGAGCGAACAAGATCCTGAGGATTGGTGGAAGGCGACCGTGAAATCCGTTCGTGCCGTGATGAAAACGGCTAAGCTCAAACCAGCGGATGTCAAAGCGATAGGATTGTCGGGTCAAATGCACGGCTCGGTTTTCTTGGACGAAAAAGGCAAGGTCATTCGTAAGGCATTGCTTTGGAACGATCAACGTACGGCTGCCGAATGTGAAGAGATCGAAAAGCGGGCTGGCGGCCGCAAAGCACTCATCAAGATGGTCGCGAACCCGGCGCTCACTGGATTCACGGCACCAAAGATTCTGTGGCTGCGAAATAACGAGCCGAAGAATTTCGACAAGCTACGGCATGTACTACTTCCGAAAGACGACGTGCGGCGCCGATTGACCGGAGAGTTGGCAACCGAAGTTAGCGATGCGAGCGGCATGTTGCTGTTGGATGTGGCGAAGCGAAATTGGTCGAAGAAGCTATTGACGAAACTCGACCTTGACTCGGATATGTTTGCGAAGGTGTACGAGTCGGAAGAAGTTACCGGCAACCTAACGAAAGCAGCCGCGAAGAAGTTGGGGCTCACAACCGATTGCGTCGTCGTTGGCGGTGCCGGCGACTGTGCAGCCAATGCGGTTGGCAATGGGATCGTATCGAAGGGTTCGCTGGCAAGCTCGCTTGGAACTTCCGGTGTAATGTTTGTTCACAGCGACAAGATGGAAGTCGATCCGGAGGGCCGACTGCATACATTCTGCCACGCGGTCAAAGGCAAATGGCACATGATGGGCGTAAGCCTCTCCGCTGCAGGTTCGCTCGAATGGTTCGTACAGAACTTGTGCAAGGAAATCGGCGCCGGCAAGAAAACGAAAACTGATCCGTATGCGGTACTCAATCGCGAAGCCAACAAAGTAGCTCACGGAAGCGAAGGCCTCTTCTTCCTCCCCTACCTCGCTGGGGAACGGACACCGCACGCAGATCCACTTGCTCGCGGATCCTTCGTCGGACTAACGCTAAAACACGGTCGAGGCCACATGGCACGATCGATCATGGAAGGCGTGACGTTTGCCTTGCGAGATAGCTTGGCGATCATGAAAGAGATGGGTGTACCCGTAAAAGAAATTCGTGCTGGCGGTGGCGGAGCAAAAAGCAAACTCTGGCGACAGCTCCAAGCCGATGTCTTCGGACAGGACATATACACCATCAACGCCGAGCAAGGTCCCGCCTTTGGTGTCGCATTACTCGCAGCTGTGGGTGCCGGCGCCTACAAGAACATCGAAGAAGCATGCGGTGCGACGATTCGCACGGTAAGCCAAACGAAAACCGACAAAACAGCGAAAAAGACCTACGACAAAGCGTTTCCTGTTTTTCAAAAGCTCTATGGTTCGCTCAAAGACGACTTCGCCGCGATCGCTGAGCTGTAAGGCTTGCGCATGTTGAGCATCACTCCGTTTACGCAAACGATACGCTGCTGACAATTTCTGTCGCAACAATTCCGTCTTCACCGGAACATGGGTTGGGTCCACCGTCCAAGAGATGCATCACGATCTTCTCAACCAATCCCAGATGCACTGGCGTCGACGAAGGCAGCGACCATGATTCCGTACCGCGTTTTGACTCAAGCGTTAAGTTCCCGCGTCCTGACAAACTGTCGGTCGACAAAATGCCTTCGGATCCGACAATCGTTAGCGTGTCGCGCTCAACGGGTGAATTCCAATGGAAGCTTGCCGAGCCTAAGACTCCGTCCGCGTATGTCAGTGACACCGTCGCAGCGTCGTCGACTGGTTGAGTAAATGATTGATTCGCTGCATAGCCCGATACCTGTCTCGGGCGACCGAAGAAGTGAGTGAAGAGATCGAATCGATGTGTTCCCATGTCCATTAGGAATCCGCCTCCAGAGACATCTTTATTCAAGCGCCATGGGTCGGAGTCGTGAGAGGAAAACTGGGCGTACGTTTGTGCGAAAATGCTAAGCGGTCGGCCTATCGCCCCCGATTCCACCATCGATTTCATTTTTCGAACGACGGGAAACTCGCGACGATAGAAAGCGATCGTCAGCGAAACGTTGTTGTCCTTGCAAGCCGCAATCATGCGGTTGCCTTCTTCGACGGACATCGCCATCGGTTTTTCGCAAAGGACATGCTTGCCCGCTTGGGCTGCTAATGTTGTTAGCTCAGCATGGCTGTCTGGCGGGGTTGCGATGTAGACCGCTTCCACATCTGGGTTTGCGAACAACTCTTCCGCAGAAGCGTGCACCTTCGGATCGCCATGGTTCTTTGCGAATTCCTCGGCTCGCGCAAGAGTGCGATTCGTTACGGCAACTAGGCTGGAGCGTTCCACTTGGTACAGCGCCGGTCCGCCTTTGCGTTCGGCAACGTCGCCTGTTCCGATGATTCCCCAGCGTATCATGACAGTTTCCCTCGTTATTCAATTTCTAAGTCGCACCCAGCGAACGGCCGCCGTCCACGGTGATGGTTTGACCTGTCATAAATGGATTGATGATCAAACCGTAGATCGCCATTGCAACATCTTGTGGTTGTGCGTGTCGTTCGAGTGGAGTGGCTTCACGGTGTGGATCGGTGAATGCTTCCCAGCCTTTGATCCATCGCGTTTCGATAACGCCAGGTGCGACGGCATTAACGCTAACGTTTGGTGCACCGCTGATTGCCAGCGATCGCGTCATGCAATTCACCGACGCCTTCGACGAAGCGTACGCGATCGAACTGCCCATGCCCGTCATGCCAGAGATTGAACTCACACTGACAACGGAACCGGAACCTAGTTTTTTCATGCGTTTGATGGCCTCGCGACAGCAAAAGAACAAGCCTTTCACATTGACCGCAAAAATCTCATCCCAAATTTCACCAGTCATGCCATCGAGATCGTCGTACGCCACGAATCTAGTCATCGCCGCGCTGTTCACCAGAATATCAATGCGACCAAATTGCTCGTCGACCTTCTCGAACATCGCGTTGATCGCTGATTCGTCTGATACGTCTGCTTGGACTGCAATGGCCTTGCGTCCTAGCTTTTCGATTTCAACGACAGTGTCCAACGCCTCTTTTTCCGAACGGCTGTAGTTAACAACAAGATCGCAACCTTTCTCGGCCAGCAAAAGACTCGTCGCGTGTCCAACGCCTGTTCCACCGCCAGTGACGAGTGCCACCTTGTTCGTCAGGTCCATATCAATTGAATCCAATGATTTGTTCGTTTTCGTATCGGAATTCGACAATGCGATTCTCATCCAAACTTCGGCGCCCACCTTCTAGAATCGCCGTAACCAACACCGTGTCGTCAATGGTTGCAAGCTTACCACGATAGTGCTTGGGTTGTGCCGCGTCGTTTCGAATCGCGTGGGCTGCGAGTACAAAATCTTCAATACTTCGATAGCCGTAGCCCGACTGGCCTGCGAAGTTACCGTCCGCGTCCGGTTCATACTTCATGAAGAGCGGATTCGCTGATGCGAAGCCAGCATCGTCCGTCGCAACCGAATAGCCACGATGAGCTTGGTCAACGGTGACTTCGCCATCGTGACCCATATAGAAGAATCGCTGTTGCGAATGAACATCACTGCGAGGTGCGATCCACGACGACGTGTAGGCTGCCGTGCCAATGTTTCCTGTCTCTCGGTTTTTCCACGTTACATTTAGCGTGATGGTGTCCTCTGTTTCAACGCCTTTTGAATGAGCGACACCAGTGGCACGAGTTGCGAATACGGAAACCGGAAACGCTCGGTCGGCGACGCTCCACGTGTGGAAGTCGACGTGGTGGGCATTCAAGTAGTAACTGATGTCGCTGGACTTGCCAGCCCATTGCCTAAACGTGTCGAGTTGCGACTTGGGTTGGCTCATGTACGCGTGAAAGAGACTGAAGTCACCAAGTTTTCGAATTCGATCGCGCGCGTCGCGGTAAATCGGATCCCAGCGTTTGTGGACTTCCATCGCAACCAGACTGCCATTGTTCGATGCTAATTCGGTCAGACGCAAATGGTCGCCTAACTCCTTTACGATCGGCTTGGCCACCAAGACGTGGCAACCGTGTTGTATCGCGGCTTCGGTGATCGCCGCGTGGGTATCGTCGGGAGTAAAAACGGTAACTACATCACCCGGCGAGAGTTGGTCTAACGCAGTTCTGTAGGCTAACGGATCGGTTATGTCGTCTGATGGAAAACTCTCGAAGTCGGTAGCGATTCCGGCGTAGGTATCCCCAATTTTGGACTGCAAATGAGCGCGAATTCCGGGAAACTTGGTGCCGTTCGTTCCTGCCATCAGCAGACGGTTGACTAGTCCTTGGCGTCGAAGATCAAACATCGTCAGCGCAACGATACCAGCGCCCTTGTCTGACTTTGCAGCCGAACCATGTACGTAGCCGGTGGTGTACTCGCCCGTTCCGACCATCAGTACATTGATTTTCGACATGGAACAATTTCGCTTGGTAACAGGACTCAAAGAGTTGTGAGGTTAGCGCAACATCGATTCAAAGCCTGATATAATCGGCAGCCAGAACTTACTCCATCCACGTCATGAGTTAAAGCCGCGCTATGGCCATTGAATTTCGCTGCATGCGTTGCGGACAGAAGCTCCGCGTGGGCGATAGTGACGCCGGAAATATGGCTCGTTGTCCGGGATGCAGGGCTGTCGTTAGCATCCCTCCCAAGGATGCTCCGGCGCAGCCTGTTGTGATGGCACGGGAAAAGTCCGACGTCATTGACTACGAACTGTTCGGCCAGGAATCGCAATACGTTGAGATTACACTTGATCCAAGCGAAGTGACTTTTGCTCGAATGGACAACTTGATCTACATGTCATCTGGGATCGCAGTCGAGGACGCCGCAGAATCTGGTGATAGTGATCGAGACAGCACTGGCGGACTGGGCGTCTTAAAAACGATCAGCCAAGTCGGCCGAAGAATGCGTGGCGGAAGTTCATTGCCTATGACCGCCTTTTGCAATGTGGCCGAAAAGCGTGAAGTTGTCGCGTTCGCACCGAAGGCACCTAGTCGCTTGATCCCGATTCACATGGACGAATTCGACGAGCAACTGTACTGCAAGAGTTCAGCCATTCTGTGTCTTGCACGAGGTATTGAGATTCGAGACAACGATGGCTCTACTTTTCCCGAGAATTTAGCAACGCATTTGTTGCGAGGCGATGGTATTGCGATTCTCCAAGTGCCTGGCCAGTTGCATCATCGCCAACTTGACGAACGTACATCGATCAACGTCGCAACACAAAAGATGGTCGCGTTTACCGCGAAGATGCGTCTCGCCGACTTTGCATGCCCGGGTGTGACGGATCCTGTGGAAGTTACAACGTTGAGAGGCCCCGGCGAAGTATGGCTCTGCACTGCTTAGGGCGTCGAAACAATCTAGTTGTCGACTAAGTCGCGGATGACTTCTGGCATGGCGTCGACGACCAAGGTCATCCGATCGAAATCTAGTTTGTCTGGCGTGTCTTCGGGCTTGTGATAGTAGCGGTAGCGAAACGGCGCAGTGTCGGTGATCATGACGGCATCGTAACCACATTGCCAAAACGACCAATGATCCGACCAACCCACACCGGGAATTGCTTGTGGGAGCGCGCCGCCTTCGCTGGGAACCTCCGCGACTTCGCGAAACTTCCGTATGACTCGATGAGTGAGCTTTCGCGAATTGATACAGCCAATGACGCCAATGAAGTTACCCTCCGCTGGGTAAACCATTCCGAAAGGCGGAGGATATTGTTGCGACCCTTTCATATCCGTGAAAAAGCCAATCGTTTCTAGGCTGATAACGGCTGTGATCTGCTCGTTGTTTTTCTTGCATCGCTTCGCGTAAACCAACGAACCCATGTTCGGACCTTGAAAATATGGCGGTTCTTCATTTGTGAACGCGACGAACCGCAACGTACGCTTTGGTTGCCACCTGGAACATTCCGCAGCCAACGCCAATAGAGCCGCTGTCCCACTGGCATTGTCGTTGGCACCAGGCGTGTCATAGAACGAATCATAGTGAGCGCCGATCACAACGATTTCTTTCGCAAGGTCCGATCCTGGAATCTCAACTTCGATATTTGCGCAATTGATTTCACCAACTGGAAATTCTTGCCGTCTCGGCGAGTATCCCAACTCAACAAATCTATTCTCCACAAACGTAGCAGCGGCAGCGACTTGGTTTGGCGCGCGAGCGATACTTCGCATACCGATCGTTTCGGACAGATGGTGTACATCGGCTTCCAAACTCGTCCGTAGATCCTGTCGTTGGTCGGCAATAGTTGGTGTTTCGCCTTGGAATGATTGTCCTGGCATACGCACCATCAGCCACCAGCACGCAACAAAAGCCAGAGCAACGATTGCGAATACGCAAGCAAGTCGTTGAAACTTGTGCCAACGAGATCCGATAATCGGATAGCGGATTCGCCAAAAGATGATCGCGATGGAAACGAGTCCTAAGCCTACCAAATTAAGCCTCTTTGCGAATGCTCTACTACTTTTCGAGGCCGTATTCTTTCAGCTTCTTGTGCAGCGTGTTGCGGTTAATACCCAATTTTGTGGCTGCCTTTGTTTGCACATTGTTGCATTCAACCATGACTTGCGCGATCAGCTCACGTTCGACTCGATTGACGATTTTCGCATGCAGATTGTCTTCGTTTGCGTTCGCTTCGCCGAGCCCCTGTTGTACGACCTCAAACGTAAGCGTCTCTAGATCAGCTTGACGCATTCCATGTCCGCGCCGAGCCTTCGGTGCGATGATTTCGTCCGGGAGAAGTTCAACCGTCAGCTCGTCACCTTCGGCCATGACTACAGCACGTTCGATGTAATTTTGTAGTTCCCGAACATTGCCGGGCCAATCGTACTTTTGCAGGTACTCCATTGCTTCGTGCTGAATGTGCACCACGTAGCGATCGTTTTCTTCATTGTAGGTTTGCAAGAAGAACGTCACCAATTCCGGCACGTCCTCACGCCGGTCGCGGAGTGGCGGAATGTAGATCGGAATGACGTTCAGTCGCCAATACAAATCTTCACGAAATTTGCCGTCGATTACGTTTTGTCTCAGGTCGCAGTTTGCTGCTGCAATCACTCGTGTATCAACGCGAATCGTTTGTGTATCGCCGACGCGTTCGAATTCCCGCTGTTGCAAGACGCGAAGAAGTTTGACTTGCAGTTCAAGAGATGTGCTGTTGATCTCGTCGAGAAAAATTGTGCCGCCGTGGGCCGCTTCGAATCGTCCGGTGCGGTTGTCGACCGCGCCAGTGAAGGAGCCGCGGACATGGCCAAAGAGTTCGCTTTCCAGCAAATTCTCGCTCAGCGCGCCGCAATTGACTTTGACGAACGGCCCGCCGTTGCGGAGAGACAAAGTATGTACCGCATTCGCAACGAGCTCCTTGCCCGTTCCTGTCTCTCCCAGCAAGAGCACCGATGCATTGGATCGGGCTACCTTGCGGGTCAATTTGTAGATCTCTTCCATCGCCTGACTGGAACCGATCAAACCGGGTATGGGAGGCCCGGTTTCGTTCAGCGACGGATAAGACATATCAGTTTTGCTTGTTTCCTTGCCATGATTGTTTTTGCCGCTTCATCAAAACGACGACGAGTCAATGGAAGTTGGCTTCGTTTGACTTTCGATCACATCCAAAACTTGGCCCAGCACTTCCTGGAATTTCACTTCTTCTTTTTCACTAGCGTTATACCGATCATATTGTCGATAAACGTCTTTTGCTCGTAACATCAATCCACGCCGCGCGACGGCTTGCGTAAATGCGTTCGCCGCACGCTGTCGATCTTCGAACGAGAAATCACGGTGACCCGCAAGCTCAACGAGTTGTTGTTGGGCCGTTTCACCGCCGAGATAGCCTAGCAGAGATATCGACGCGCTCGATAGCACGGGATGTCCAACAGCACGCAGCGCGACATCGCTAGATCGCTGCAAGTCGTAGAACGAATACGTTTGGCTGTACTGCGTCAGATGAGTCAGCCAAGCGATCGCGTCTCGAGCCTGTTCCAAACGACGAGCCGGTGATACGGCCTTGCCTGCCACCATTTTTTCAACTTCTTCCAGCTTTGCGATCAACGCTTGCTCGTCCGCGAACTCTGGCAACACCGTTGTCATTGCGTCGATGGCCGCAATTCGCTTTGCTCGCTCGATGCCACCTGGCCGAACCATCAAGACGATCGGCATGCGCTTTGTCCGATGGTTCTTGCGTAGCACTTGTATCGTTTCGCTCGCCGTTGGCCCACTGACGGAATCGCTGAGAAACAGAACGTCGTAGTCAGATGATTTTCTCGCCAAGTTCAGCAACGGCCCGGCTTCATTGACTTGGGCGACGGAGAAGCCGAGCGAACTCAACAGTCCACTCACACTATCATTAGCGTCTCGTCGAGCCAAACCCACGACAGCGCCAGGCGAGCCTGAAGCATTCGCCAGATCGGTAAGCGCTTCTAAAAAGAAGCTTGCGCCAGCGTATTGTCGGCGCGGATCGATTTTCATGATTGCCCGAACCGCTGCATAGCGAATTCGTCGATTGGGATGCTGTAGCGGTCGAGTTAGTGCTGTCCAGCGATTGCCCGAAGCCAGCCCGGAGTGGCAAAGGTCGCCCATCAGTTCCATTGCACCGATGGCTGCTGCGTCGTGTTCATTTTTGAGACTGTAGTCCAGTGCGTTGCAAACAACACCGATGCCTTGTCCGCTACCAAGTTGGTAAGCGGTGCCAACGCCTTTCGGTAGTTCTGCGTCGAGTCCGCCGATCATTTGGTCGACTTCCAATCGCGTGACGAGCAACAACAACGTGTTTTCAGCCGTTGGATTTAGCTCGTAAGCATCACGCGCGAATCTAGCAGCCGCGACAGCTCCAGCTTCTCGTGCGAGAAGCGTACTAGGGACGACGTTGTTTTTCTCGGCACTCCATGTCCACATTTCGATGTTGCCATCGATGTCTGCTTTTACTGGTGGATTGCCTTCTAAATGGAATCTTGCGCGACGAGCCAACAGATCAGCGGAACCAGCCACGGACGACGGATAGCTATTCGCTCGACGCATTGCAGTGGCTGCCGCTTGCTGAGCACCACCCTGCGCTACGAAGTAAGGACGGATCAAATGGAGTGTCGCTCGTTTCGAATCCATTCCGCCAAGTACTCGAGCCGCCACCGTTTGCAGCGTTGGATCTGGCGAACCCAAAAGCGCAATTAACGGCTCTTCCGCATCTTGGCCAAGTCGAAGCATGGCGGTTTCGATCTCGGTTAGCGTGACGTCCGATTGCGGCAAACGCAAAGCAGTGACGAGCGCCGGTATCGCATGCGAGCCAGCATCGGCTAGGTTTCGTAGCGCGAGGCCCCGAACTTCTTCGTCTTTGTCCGCGAGCTTTTCGATGTGTTGCAGAAGCTTTTCTGTATTGCGATTTTCGGCTTTGACTGCCTGGAACACGGAGAATACGAAATCACGTGCCTCTGGCAGATTAGTATCCACCGAAAGGCTCACAAGTTCGGCCGTTCCAATCGCTTGATGCAGTTCAACTTTTGCGGATTCATCCATGTCCGCGGAAAGGACTTTGTCGAGGAACGACTTTGCGTCGGCGTACGCTCCCATGCGTCGTAGTGTGCCAACGGCCTTCATCCACTCGGCTGGCGTTTGTGGGTTCTGTCCATTGATTGAATCGAGTGCCGCTTTCACTGCTGCGGAAGACAACGGTGCGTACTGCTCTTCGTTTCCGTCGATCACTAAAGTGTCATCAATCGACAGTTCTTGGCCGTTTACGCGAGCATTGTAGGCATATGCGAATACAAGACCGATTGCGAGAAAGATCTTGAAGAACGCGGTCGGCGTCATTTTCCAGTTTGTCAGTAGCTTCATAGGGGACTAGCTCAGTGAGGAGTAAATCATGCGTTCGGAAACGAACGGCCTTCAAACAGAATTGTCGTCAGGACGGTGCATATCAGGGAGAGTTTCTTACTTCAGTCGGTGCTTCCAGTTTTCAATTTGTTTCTTTACTTCGGCGGGACAAGTCGAGCCGTAACTTTCAAAAGCGTGAACGGCTGCTTCGACGCCAAGAACACTTTTTACTTTCGAAGACAGCATCTCGTCGGCGTCATCGAAAAACTTGTCGGGTAGTTCGGCCAACGTACAACCCTTTTCCATGGCCGTGCGAACGAGGCTGCCAACCAAATGATGAGCAGTTCGTTGTGGGATACCTTGTTTGATGCAGTATTCCATTAACGTTGTGGCGTCGAGATAGCCTTCGTGCAAACGCGCCGCAATCGCTTTGCGGTTAAGCGTTGCCGTAGCAATTATTGGCTCGGCCAACATCAGACAAGCGGTTACGGTATCGAACGAGTCGAACAGCCGTTCCTTGTCTTCCTGCAAATCACGGTTGTAGGCCAGCGGTAAACCTTTCACGAGAACCATCAGTGCCTGTAGGTTGCCAATGACGCGACCTGTTTTGCCACGTGTGAGTTCCAACACGTCAGGGTTAATCTTTTGCGGCATGATCGACGATCCAGTGCAAAACCGGTTGTCGACGGTGATAAAGTTGTATTCGACGGTGGACCAAAGAATCCACTCCTCCGCCCAAGTACTCAGATGCTCGGCGATCATCGCCAGCGTGAAGGCCAGCTCGATGACAAAATCGCGATCGCTCGATACGTCAATGCTGTTCGCAGCAACGCCTTCGAAGCCAAGTCGGCTGGCGGTGTCGTGACGGTCAATTGGTAATGTCGTACCGGCCAAAGCGGCGCAGCCGAGCGGGCTAATGTTGACGCGTTTTCGAGCGTCCGCCAATCGATCTCGATCTCTCTGAAACTTTTCGCAGTAAGCTAACCAATAGTGCGGCGCTAGGACTGGCTGAGCTCGTTGTAGATGGGTGTAAGCGGGAATGATGACGTCGAGATCTGACTCACAACGTGTCAACCAAGCGCGTTGAACGTTGAAAAGCAGTCCGTTTAGTTCATCAATTGCATCCCGACACCAAAGCCGAATGTCCGTCGAGACTTGATCATTTCGACTACGACCCGTGTGGAGTTTTCGGCCGATGTCACCCAGCTCATCGATCAGTGCCTTTTCGATGTGCATGTGGATGTCTTCCAGCGAATCGCTGAATTCCATCTCGCCAGCATCGATTCTTTCCTCGATTTTTCGGAGTGTTTGCTCGATCTGCTTGCCTTCTTCATCGGTTAGCAAGCCAACTTTGCACAACATCTGCGCATGTGCGATCGAACCTTCCACGTCGTGACGATACAATCGCCGGTCATAGGTGTGACTTTGGCAGAATTGCTCTACACGAGCGTCGGGACCGTCTCCGAATACTCCGCTGCGCGATGGCGTGGCGTCCGATGAGTTAGACAAGAGTGCCTCGAAAGTTGACAGACTGAGAAATACAGGTAGGTACCACGTTTCCGCCTGGAATCCTTTGATAGTAAATGGCTTACGATGACCTGTCAACGAACGCCGACGTTGTGATGCCTATCGATTAGGCACGGCTGTGCCGGATTTCGCAATCGTTAGGTCTGTGGCATTGAGCGTATCGACAACTTGTCGCAAGATTTAGCTCGAAGTTACTTTTTCGAGTCATCCTTACACCATGTAACCCATCGTTGTCTGGGTCATCGACCCGCAATGAAACGTCAATAAGCTGTTACCCATGATTGCGATAGCGCTTCTTCTTCTTGCCATCGGACTTTCACTGATCATCACACGCACTGCGGCCGTGATGTTGGAACTAACTGGAATGTCTCGCGACTCCGCGCGATTTCAGGCGCGAGCTGCGTATTGCGGAGTCGGTTACGCGAGTCGGGAATCTGACGGGATCGTCGAGCATCCTCTGCGCCGCCGAATCATTTCTTTCCTGATGTTGCTTGGTAACGCAGGTACGGCAACAGTCGTCGCGACCATGATCATGTCGTTTACGAAGTCCGGAACCGGTACTACGACGACGGCGATGAAACTTGCGGCGGTTGGCGTGGGACTATTGATTCTGTTCGTGTTCGCGAAAAGCAAATTTGTTGATCGTCAGTTGACGCACTTCGTCCAATGGGCATTGAACACGTTTACTCAACTCGATCTGAATGACTACGTTGAACTGTTGAACCTATCCGAGGGTTTTTCGATTCTGAATGTCGAAGTTCAGGAAGGAGACTGGCTTAGCGGTCGAGATCTAATGAGTTTAGCCTTGCCGAAGGAAGGTGTCCTTGTGCTGGGAATTCATAAGAAAGACGGGCAATACGTTGGTGCGCCAACTGGCACGACGCAAATCGATGTCGGCGATCGCATGACGGTTTACGGCCGAAAAGCGCATTTGGAGGAACTCAATACACGCAAGCACGGAACGGATGGCATAGGTGCACACTTGGCCGCCGTTAGCGAACGTGCGCAAGAGGACGAGGGTACGGAATCCGAAGGTCGAGAATAGAGTCTCGCGCTACGGCAAGACTTCGACAATGATCGGGTGTGTCGTGACATTGCCGTCGACTTGTGCGGTCAGAAAGAATGACCGCTGCCCCGGCACAGCAGTTGGATCCGCAGTGAGAAAGAACTCGCGTTCGTCGGAATTGGGAATGATCAGCAATCCGTTAAGCCCAATGTTGTCAACGTAGACGCCCTGTGATGCGTTGCGGCCGGAAGTCTCGTTGCCGAATCGTACTTCGCCCGTGAAGTCTTTTTCTCGACGAATACGAACGCGAGCGGTTACCGTTTCTCCACGGTGGACTTGCAAAGTCCAGCTTTCATCTTCACCGACGTCTCGATCGGCGGGCTGCACCGACGGAATCACTTTCGGTCGCTTATCGATTTTGAATTCTCCTATCGTGCCAACCGTTCGCTCAATTTGGCGACCGTTGATTTGGGCCGTGGCAACCAGTTCCGGTGACAGACTGCCTTCCCATTTTGCATCTTCGCTAGCCCATACCGTACCGATCGCTTGGTTTTGTCCGGATTCGATCGTAAGCGGCGTGTTCACCACAATTCCGTCCGGCAGGTCAGGGATGTCGAACGTAACGGGACCTTCAAAGCCATCGAAGCGCTTGATTTTTACTGAAAACTCTCGACCGCTGCCTTGCCGTATGGTGTCTTTTGTTTTGTTAACGCTGGCCGTAAAACTCGGAGCGGCGGGACGGATTTTTAATTCGTATCCATAACCTTCTTTGGCTCCTTCGCCACGAGTATCCATCACACGAACGGTGTAGCGACCGCTTTCTGGTGCCGTAAACAGCAAGCGACTGTTCGCACCAGCAAGTCGTTGCGGATCGTCATCGTTTTCGTAGTAGATGTCAAATACGGGAAGTCCGTTTGCTGTCGGGATTTCGCCATCCGCCAATGGTCGCACAATGTAGGCCGGTTCGCCCAACGCATGCGTCGTGTGCGTGGTTCCAAAGTATGTCCAGCGCGTTCCGCTTCCCGGATAGACATTGAATCCCGAGTCAGGACCACGAGGATGCATCCAAAGTTTCGTGACTTCGCCGGAAGAGTAGAGGTATTCACCGAGCCCAAGCTCTTGCCAATTGAAGAGCCGGAAGTCGCTGGATTGTTTGCTGTCCTTACCACGAAACGTAAAGTAAGTATCGCGTATCGCCTGCAAACGCACTCGCAATACAGGTTGATCGTTTTCATCCAGTATCGCCACGGCGGGATCAAGTTTGCTGTCTTTGATCGCGTCTGCATCTATCGCCCAAACTTCACCAGCGTTTGCGCGCCATCGATAGGCGTCGACGTCCCCGGGCTCTGTGATATCGCCGCGTACTTCGATACCACGTCCAACATTGGCTACTTGATTGTCATCGAACTCGAGTGATTTCTTTTCTAACTTCGAGAGCTCACCAAGATCCAAATAGATTTCGGTGTGTTGAGCGACCGAAGTCTGTGTCTGTTTCGCCGTAACTTCGGGTAGCTCGCGATGGACGAGTTTACCGCTCATCATCGCGATTATTAGTGTTTCGCCATCGTTGCCGAACGCTATGTCGCTACCAACATCGCCCAACGCGTCGAGCGTCGCAGTCTGACTCCAATCGGACGTTCGCAACATCTTCAAGTTGCCAGCCTGCCCCATCGTAACAAGTGACTTTCCGTCATGGCTAAGTGAAAAATTGACCAGTGGTGACTCATCGACGAATCGTGTGGCAATGAGTTCGTTGATTTGTGGCTTGTCCTTGGATTGCAGCTTCCAAACACGCAATCGATTGTCGGCGCTGGCTGCCAGGATATGGTTTCCATCGTTCGTCACGTCCACTGCGAATACTTCACCGGTGGGTTGGCCCAGCGTATCGAGTCGCTCACCTGTTTCTACGTTCCAGACTTTGACAGTCTCGTCTGCGCAGGCGCTGCACAGAACCTTTCCATTGGGCGAAAAAGCTAGGTCGAAAACCGCGCCATTGTGTCCACTGAGTACGCGCAGTTTTTCACCTGAATTCGCGTCCCAAAGAATGATCTCGCGATCGTAACCCGCCGTCGCGATCATGGTTTCATCGGGGGAGAATTGAGCGGAATAGAGCGTATCGCGATGTCCTACCCATTCACGGACGAAGTCGCCGGACTCCGTGTCGAACATAACCGCGTTGCCATATGCGCCGGGAAAGCCCGAAGCCACCAGCAATAGAGACCCATCGCTATTGAACGAAAGTCCGTTGATCTTGTTCAGTTCTTTCGCAGCCGTGGCGATCACTTTGTCTTCGTTGTCCAGCAATTCAACTTTGCTGTACCGAGCGACTGCTCGCAACTTACCATTCGGTGATATTGCAATTGCCGTGATTGGCAATTCAACATCAGGATTTGCTTCGATTGTTGGAACACGTGGTGTACGTTTTAGCGGAGGTTTTCCGGACGGTCCTTCAGCACCTTGCTCGATCCACGCCGCGAGCATCTCGATTTCTGTTTCGGTTGGACGCTCTTCGCCTTCCGGCGGCATAGTTGGATTCAACTTTCCGGTCAGCATCATTAGTAGGCGGCTGCTATTCGGTTCGCCCACGGTGACGGCAACGCCTGACTCTCCGCCGGCCATCAGCTGATCGTAAGACTCCATCACGATGCCGCCCTCTGGGTCGTCGGCAGCATGGCAACCGACGCAATACGATTCGAGAATCGGAGCAATGTCCGCCGTGAAGTCGACGCTTTCAGCTGCAAACGAAGAGGATGCGAACATCATCAAAAACAATCCCATCCCGATGCGTACGCGCGCGGCAAGATTGCGTTGTAATGTCAGACCGTGTTGGGGCATCATTCCCTCGCTTGGGTGGCGTTAACCGTTAGTGATGAAAGGTGAACTCGGGACTCGTTAGAATTCCCCAGGCCGCGTCCTGCAAAGCTGTCTTTCGATCGTCTTTGTATTCTTCGACGACGCTCAGAATTGTTTTTAGTTCTGACTCGTACGGCTCTCGGCAAAGTGCAGCGACAAACAGTGTTGTGATGATCTCACTGTTTTCCTTTTGTTCGTTGACCAGTTGGTGAATTCGATTCTTGTCATTCTCGAGTTTCGGATTTAGCGTTTCACCATTCGACAAATGCAGCACTTGAACCATGCTGGGTTCGCTACTCCGTTCGCATTCGCAGGTGATCTCACGCGGATTGCGTCCGAACGTTTTTAGAAAGTACGAATCCACAGCAGAATCAAAAAGCTGAATCGCGCGAGTGCCTTCGGCGTAGAGATCCGTTTTTTGTTTGTCGGCACCCGGAAAAGCGATTTGATTGAACTTCGTCGTCGTGGCGAGCACTTGATCGATAGAGTCGAGCAGGACTTCGGCCATTTGACGTTTGGGATAGTATCGACTGTGGTATTTTGCCTCGTCGCGGTTTTCGGCAAGCGGCACGCTGCTGCGTTGGTACGTCTCACTTTGTAAGATCGTGCGCATCAGGTGCTTTAAATCAAATTCGGCCTCGACCAAATAGTCGGCCGCGGCGGACAGCAGCGGTTCGTTCGTTGCAGGGTTACTTAGTCGTAGGTCGTCGACTTGCTCAACAAGCCCGCGCCCAAAGAAGTTTGCCCAAATACGATTCGCGATGGCACGACTGAAATACGGGTTTTCAGGACTCGTCATCCATGCACCCAGTACCTCTCGGCGATCGGATGGATCGTCGAATTCCAAAGGCTCCGCATCCAACGGCGCGGGAGGTTGAGGCTTGCCCTTGTTGGGTTGCATCAGATCGCCGGAACTCGCGACGTAAAGCGTCCGCAGGCCGTCGCCGTTACGACCGTCGCCTCCCCAGCCTTTGGCTCGGACGCGAGCAAACATGTTCGCCATGCCGTAGTATTGATCGTTGGTCCATTTTTCGAGCGGATGATTGTGGCACTTCGCGCAGCCGATCGACAAACCGAGGAATGCTTGGCATGCGTTCTCCGTCATGTCCTCGGGGCTTTGGTTCAATGCATAAAAATTCGTGGCGCCGTTTTCGTCGCTCTTGCCGCGGGCAGTGATGATCTCGCGAACGAGTTTGTCCCAAGGCGTATTCTTCTTCACTGATTCGTGTAGCCAGTTGTAATACGCTTTTACGGCGATCGGTCGTAGACGTGTGCCGTTGATGACCAACATGTCGCTCCAGCGGTACGTCCAATAGTCTGAGAAGTCTTCGCTTGTGAGCAATCGGTCAATAAGTTGATCGCGACGAACTTCGGTTGGCGCGGCTAAGTAGGCATTGCGTTGTTCGAGCGTGGGCAAGCGTCCGATCGTATCGAGTGTCGCTCGGCGCAAGAACGTTTCGTCATCGCATCGCGGCGATGGCTTGAGATGGAGAGTCTTGAGCTGAGCAAGATTGAGCTCGTCGATGAAGTTGCGCCGTGGAGCATTGGCAAAAACGTTCTCCGGCAGGTCGTTGCCAAACGGTACCGTCATCCGAGCAAGTGCGACTTTACTACCGAACCAAACCAATACCGCGCCTTCGCCGCTACCTTGAACGGAGACGATCCCGTCAGCGTTGACGGTTGCGATGGATTCGTCCGTCGCGGTGAATTGAGACCAATGCGTGACGTCGACCACTCGACCATCGTCGTAGTGAGCGTGAACCAAAACGCGTGATCCGTCACCGGGCGAGAGCAACGCGTTTTCCGGCAATACGGTTATCTTTTGCAAAGCAGGGTCGTCGTTGCTGGGCGCCTTGGCACCGTTCGTGATCCATTCAGCAAGTACCCGATAGTCACGAGAATTCGTTTTTAGCTTCAAGCCACCTTTATGTGGTAACGCTCCGGTTGGTTTTGCGATAAGTAAACTTTGGCCAGGGTTCCCCATCTCAATTCGGCGCCCGCGAGCTTCGCGTGTGATCGCAAGAAAATCTGCTGAAGCGTCGTAGCCCCGCAAGGACAATCGAAATCCACCTTTGCCTGCCAACGAGCCGTGGCAAGCGCCTGAGTTGCACCCGACACGTGCGAAGATCGACTGCACGTCATTACGGAAGCTCCATGCATGTGTTTTGCCAGATCCGACGACACGTACTTTTGCTTCGGCGGTTGCGCCGTCTTCCTGCTGGGCTGTAACGGTTGCTTCCCCGTCACCTACAGCGATCGCAATCCCATTTTCAATCTTGAGGACGCCTGGATCACTTGACGTTAGCTTTGCGTCGCTGATCGTCGCAGAGTTGTGGCCCTCACGAACCGAAACGACCGAAAGTTGCTGGAGAGCTTCGCTGCCGTGCAGCGTGAATTCTGCTGGCAGCACCCTTATGTCGGCCGCGACGAAAGGCGAAAACAAACCAAAGAACAGTAGGCCAGTTATCAGTCGTGCCATGAAAGCATCTCAAAAAAATGTAAGCGAGAACCAGGTTACGCAAAGAGTTCTTTGATTTCCCGAACTCCAAAGTCAACCAGCGGGAACGGTCGGCCGCCGGGACCGGGCATCTCAGCGTGCAAATCGAGTCCCAAACTTTTGAAAATCGTCGCGACAACTTCGCCCGGCGCGGTTGGTCGGTCTGCCGGCACCGCTCCGATAGGATCACTGGCGCCAATTGCGCGACCGCCTTGGACACCGCCACCGGCGAACGTACACGAGAAACACTGTGGCCAATGATCGCGACCGCCGGCGGGATTCACTTTTGGCGTGCGGCCGAACTCAGCAAGTCCGCAAACCATCGTGTCGTCGAGCATGCCTCGTTCGAACAAATCCGTCAGCAACGCCGAGTAAGCTTGGTCGTACATCGGCGCGACAATATTCCGCATGCCGTCGATCGTCGTGAACGGTTTGCTGCCGTGAATGTCCCACGTGATCTCGTCGAAAACGGTCAAGAACGTGTTGATGGTCACGAATCGCACACCAGCTTCGATCAATCTGCGGGCAAGCAAACAGCATTGGCCGAAGCGATTGATACCGTAGCGTTCACGTACCGCTTTCGGTTCTTTCGTTAGATCGAATGCCTCACGCGCTTCGGGACTATTCATCAAACGATAGGCCGCTTCGAAGTTCTTGTTCAGCATCGTGGCAGATTCGGTGGCTTCGAGTTCTTTCATGCGTGCTTCGACTGCTTGTCGCATTCGGCGACGGCGATCAATTCGTACATCGCCAAGTGTCGAAGGCGGAAGCAAGTCGGGGACTTTGAAATTCTCTTTGCTGGGATCAGCCATTAGGGCGAATGGATCGAATGCTTTGCCGAGGAACCCACCGGACTGGCCGTTGGGCAAGTTGCCGCCGCCGCGACCCATCGTCTCTGGCAAAACAACGTGCGCCGGCAAGTCCGTGCGTCGGCCTCGCATGTATTGCAACACTGCGCCGGCGTGAGGATAGTTCACACCTCCGGTGAATTGGCGACCCGTCTGCAACATCTGCCAACCCGCGTCGTGTACAGCTGCCGCCGTGTGGTAACACGATCGCACGATGGAAAACTTGTCGGCGATTTCCGCGTGCTTGGGCAAGATCTCGGAGAGTTGAAAGTCGCCCTTCGTCGAAATGGCCTTAAACGGTCCACGCACTTCTGCCGGAGCGTTCGGCTTCATGTCGAACGTATCAAGCTGACTGGGCGCACCAAGATTGAAAATCATAATGCACGAGCGTTTGTCTTTATCTGGATCAACCGCACCGTGTTCTGCGGCTGCGAGGTATTGAGGCAAGCCCAACCCAATCGCACCCAAAGTACCGATTTGCAAAAAGTCGCGACGCGTTGTGCCATCACAGGTGTGGCTTCGTCCGCGTGAAGTCAAATTCAACATGGTTTACCGTTGAAAAAAGTCCGCTGGAGGCCGCAATAAAAGCGTTTCAGAGTCCATCTAGCGTACACGATTTACAAAGCAAAGTCTTGTAAACTCTGCGTGAAAAGCTCGCATGTTCTATAGTTTGAAGTGATTGTTGAAACGGCTTTTCGTTATCCCTACCAAGTCTCAACAAGTCGGTTTTCGTACTCGTATCCAGTGGAAGAATCCCATGGCCAAAGCTCTTGTTTTTGTGTTGCTCGTTTGCTCGACTACCCTCGCGGAAGAATTACCTCGGACGATCACTGTCAGCGGCGTTGGCAAAGCCGGCAGCCCGCCAGACATGGCAACGATCAGCTCTGGTGTCGTGTCTGTCTCGAAAACGGCCCAAGAAGCTTTGCAAATGAACAACCAGCAGATGGAAAAGCTGATACAAGTCCTGAAGAACAAGAACATTGCCGACAAAGACATTCAAACGTCCGGCTTTAGCGTCTACCCCGAGTACGTTCGTGAGGCGTCAACGCTCGGGAAGAAAAAAGTAAATAAGATCAGTGGGTATCGAGTTTCGAACAATGTGAGTGTGAGAGTTCGAGACCTAAAAGGGCTAGGGGAGATCCTCGACGCTCTTGTTCAAGGAGGCAGCAATCAAATATCCGGCGTGCGGTTCGGTATTGACACCGCAGACGAATTAACCAATGAAGCTCGGAGGCTGGCAGTCAAAGATGCTCGATCTCGCGCCGACTTGTACGCAGCGGCGACGGGCACGAAAGTCGGCAAAGTGATTTCGATTAGCGAACAAGGAATTCGATCGCCGAGCCCGATGCCGCGCGCACGCATGGCCATGGCGGAAATGGCCAGCTCTGTACCCATCGCGACCGGCGAACAGGAAGTTACGGCGAGCGTTACTGTGATGTACGAGCTAGATTGATGCGATTCAGCGGACGTGCTAACGGTGCAGCGGGCCGCTCATCAGAAACGCAATCGGTACGAAGATCAAAACGGGCAGCCACGCTGCGAGGCTCGGCGCAATCAAATAGCTCGATCCTAAACTTTGCAGGCCGAGCACACTAACGACGAAAACGGTAACCACCAACATGCACGATCCGACCGCGATAAACGCGTTCCGTGACTCGCGTGACAAAACGACTGGCAACCCTAGGAAAAGCAACAGCATGTCGACGACCGGTTGGAGAATTCGTGAATGGATCGCGACACTGACGTCCGCTCCCGTATCGAGGCTATCGTTCCGGGCGACGTTGATCAGGTTCAATGTGGATGCGCATTGTTTCCAGTTTCCATTGCTACGCAACTGATCGAACGGTAAGTCGGTGACAACATAGAGTTGATCTTCTTTCAGCCACTCGACATCGCTCGGATGAGCGACAACCAGCGTTTCGTTCTTCACCACCGTTTGGTTGATGCCTGTTTTTTCTTTGTCGACACCCGACATCAGAAACCCCGCTGGACGATTGCCCTCGCGAGGAATTCGCATTGCCTCTTCCGCCACGATTACTGTTCCGCGTGGCGCCAAGTCATTGGGCAAATGAAACGTTGGCTTAGTGATCGCTTTGGTTGCGGTCACGATTGATTCGCCTTCCATGAATATTCCGGTCGCGTGGTCGTATTGCGGATGAATCTCTTCGCTCTTATCTCCGGCCAGATTTCGAGCGTCCGCGAAAATGCGTTCGCCGAGTTTCGGAATAAGCAGTTCGCGATTCAACACGCCCAACACGGCAACAAGACCGACGGCGAACACTAACGGCTTTACAATTCGCCAGCGAGAAATGCCAGCGGCCATCATGGCTGCCATTTCGTTGTTCCGCTGAAGAGAAGTTGCCGCGAAAACCGCAGCGACAAGACCAACGATGCGGCCAATGAAGTCGAAGAACCACGGCACTTTGGCGCCGTAGTACTCCCATAGTACCTGTCCCATGCCGCCGTGAGACTTGGCATGACGGACTAGCTCGTCAAAGTGATTGACGAAATCCGCAACGACAAAAATGCCCAGGAACGTGACAAAGCAAATGCAAAACACACGCACGAATTCAACAAAGATGTAGCGGTCAATGCGTTTCATGCAGTCCGTCAGATTCTCGTTTCTAAGTTTCGACCATCCAATTGCTACGAAACTTAACGAATTGAGGTCGGAACGACGACTCGAAAAGTTTGGACTGCTAGCTGCTGGCGTCGATGCATGATCTAATTTTGGATTGGAATTGAAGGTCTCAATGCGACCTCCCTGCCGGCAATTCGCAAGAGGAAAATAGGACGAAGGAAAACTGTTGGCGCCAAAGCTTCTACAAAAACAACTCCGACGGATTCGACAATGGGGCGAAAGTGGACTGGCTTTGGTGCTACCGCCAAGTTGTGCACATTGCGGTGACGCGTTGGATGTTGAGGCAATCCAGCCGCAGCTGTGCTTATCCTGCCGACCGATGTTTACGCCCAATCGAACTGCATGCGACCGGTGTGGAGCCGAGCTTGAAAACGAATTGGGGTGTCGCGAATGTCGAAACCAGACGTTTGCGTTCGATCAAGTAGTTGCTCTGGGCGCCTACGCCGGTGTCGTTCGCGAAAGTGTCGTGCGAATGAAATACGATGCTGGGCAATCTTTGGCGTTCGCATTAGGGCGACACTTGGCCTGGTATTTGGATTGCATCGGTTGCGTGGATCAATTTGATTTGGTGGCCTGCGTTCCAAAACACTGGTTTAAGCGGCTAATTACGGGCATAAATAGCCCTGAAGTAGTTATGGAAGGTTTGGCCGAGCAAGCAAATCTGCAGCAGGCAGCTGACTTGTTGGTCTGTCGTCGTAGAATTAGCAAGCAGAGCATGCTGTCGCCGGAACAACGGCGGCGGAACGTGCGTAAAGCTTGGAGTGTATCGACGAACTATGAAATTAGGGATTCGAGAATCCTGGTTGTTGACGACATACTCACAACTGGTGCGACGGCTCACGAGATTTCCCGTGCCCTAAAGCGGGCGGGCGCAGAACGGGTAGCTCTCGCGGTGATCGGTCGCGCGAAAAAAATGCAATAAGACGGAATGAAGGACGAAGGAACTGAACGACTCCATGAATGACTTGCCCGAAAAAACTGGCGGAACTTATAACCTGCAGCCGTTTCGGCGCGCGGTATTTCGCGGCTTTGGCGTTATCTTGCCGCCCCTGCTAACGATTCTGATCTTACTTTGGATTGGAAACTCGGTTCAGAAGTTCGTCCTTAGTCCCGTCGAATGGCTTTCCCGGCAAGGGATCGTGTGGGTCATGAATGCTACTGATCAAGTGGCGGTCGAAGAGGCGTATCAGTCGAAACGAAAAAAGGAGCAGATCGAGCGACAGGCAAACGAGCAGGCGAATGTGCCGCCTGAAACGAATGGAGAAAGCTCAGAGCTTGCCGAGCAGGTATCGCGTCTAACCGAGGCTATCGAACGACTTGAAGAAGCACGTTGGGGCACGCAGTTGTCTGCGACGCAACAGCGACCGGCCAACAACCTCGCACCGGAACCCAGCGTTCCGTACGAAGGCAAGGTCTACGTAAAGATCAACAACGGCGAGTGGATTCCAGCCAACATCCGCGATCAAGTCCACGAGCAAGTTGCTTCATCAGGTATCGCATTGACCAATACCAGTGGCAAAGGGTACTACAACTACTACGTCGAGCATCGTGTTTTGCGTAAGGGTGTCGTGATCCCGGTTTTCTTTGCCGGCTTTATTTTGCTGATGTACTTGTTGGGTAAGTTCCTCGCGGCTGGTGTCGGTCGGATTCTATGGAAGTCGATGGAAGCGATCATTGATCAGCTACCGATCATTCGCACCGTTTATAACTCGGTGAAACAAGTCACCGATTTCTTCGTAGGTGAAAGCGACATCGATTTCCAGCGCGTCGTCGCGGTCGAGTATCCACGCAAGGGAATGTGGTCCGTCGGTTTCGTAACAGGCGAAAGCCTTCTAACCATCCGCGGCGCTGCAGACGAAGAAGTGGTCAGTGTATTGATGCCGACTTCACCGGTACCTGGAACAGGTTTCACAATCTCCGTTCGCAAGAGCGAGACAATCGACCTCGATATTCCAATCGAACAAGCTTTGCAATTCGTGGTTAGCTGCGGCGTTGTCGTTCCAGAAGGTCAGATGCACGGCGAGATCAAACAAAGCCTTGAAGCTGCAGCGAGTCAGCGGCTGCTGGAATCAGGTACATAGCGTCGTGAGTGCTTAGAACCTTCCGTCTCGCTCTAACGCGTCGATTTGCATTCCTTTTTCGATATATTCAGGAACAGTCTTTGGATTGTTATCAATTTCGAATTCTTGCGGATTTGGCGACCATCCGCTTCGCGTTCTTATCTCGCCAACGGCATCACCCATCATGGCACGTTCTATGTCGATGGGAAAACGAAGCGCACCTTCGGGGCCATTTTTTTTAATGACGTCCGTCTCAAGAACATCAGAACTCCGTTCTTTTTTGAGGCGGCGTCGACGAGCTTTACTATACCGGGCCCGAAGTGCTAGAAATTCAGCATATGCAGCGAGAGATGATCTTTCTTGTTGAGTTAGCTGCTTGAACGATGGCATTGCAGTTCCCTTGATGCCAGATCGCAGTAGTGCTTCCAAATCCTGCCTCGCGTCAGCAGTTCCCATCCGTACTTTCGAATAGTGAAGGCTGGCGAACCGTCTCGGCGCCGGATTGAGGAACTTTGCCTGTGGACCGTCTCCATTGCCGTTGGTTCCATGGCAATGAACGCAGTGTTGTTTGTAGAGGGTCTTACCTTTTACCATTTGCCCCAGGAGGTCAGGTGAGAATTCGACTGGCTTTCCCATCTCTTCCAGCGCCGCGTTAATTTGCTGGTGCGCACTCAACGGTGCATCAACCATAATGATGTCTTGACGACGAACGTCGTTCCGAAAGCGAATCTGATCTACGCCTTCGAACATTGCTTTGAGGGTTGGCTCGCATAGCGCATCATACGCCCTCAAGATCGTGGTGCCCTCCGCTAGTCGATCCATTTTCTCGAGCGTTTTCCGAATAACAGAAAGCTCGTCGCGTGAGACGTTGTCCGATATGACAATTCCATTCGTTCTCGTATCGACCGTTATGTCGTTATCACGCCGCTGCAGGAGAGTGCGCAGTTCTTTTGCAGCTTGTACCGCAACCACGTTTTTCAGATCGTAGACGTAGTAGCCTCGTTGTCCGTCGCTACCAAACTTGGCACTAAGTTTGTGTTCGGACTTACTCGACTTCTTGTTCTGATTCTCAGTGGTTTTTGCGTCATTAATCCCACTCAGTTCAATCGATTTCATGATGTGATCAACATCCTCTTTTTTTCCTCGGACAACGAAAACATCGGAATCGTCAACGAATTCGATGCGCACTGGACCATCTAAGTTGCGTTGTTCCTGCGCGACCAATGCTTCAATTTTTACTCTGCGACTCGCGTTGTCTAAGTTGGCTCGAAGCTTGTCAAAACTATGTTGGACAATTGATCGGGCCGGATGAGGCCGCAAATCATCAACCTTGGAACGACCGTTTGATTCGATTCTCAATTGTTCATTGTTCCGTTGTTGCTGAGCCTGAGAACCAGCTAGGTCCAGCTTCTCTTTTGCGTTCCTTTTCAAAGCGGCTATATCGTCCAGGTCGGCGTGACGAATTGCTGCTTGAATCGCTTCTGTTTCCAAATTATTGCCTTCGACAGTCATCGACAGCTTTCCATTTGGTCGTCGCCGAATGCGGGTCAAGTTGATCAACACGCTTTCATCACTCTGCAACTCTTGCAAGATCGAGTGAAAACGATCTCGTTGTGCACGCTCAGGCATGTCTTCGTCCACGTTGTAGATTGTGAAATCGGAAACCTTGCCGGTTTTATCGAAGCGTATTACCAGCGGAGCTCGAACACTCAAGTCAGCGTTTGTCGATTTGCTGTCCTCCGTTTGCGCGCGCAGATGAACGGATCCAATGGCGATTGCGACAAGACAGGCGAGAACTACACCAAGGTTCGGACGAACTCGAGGCGCGCGCTTTATACCTAAAATGCGTTCAACTCGTCGTTTGAGCTGCGATGAACTCGCACCGGTTGCGGCCAAGCTGGCGATCGGCGCCATATCCTTATCGGTGCAAGACTCCGCCAAGCGAATCAATGCACTGGCGTAAGTCTCTTGGCTGTATCGGCCAAGCACGATGTCGTCGCAGCAGTTTTCCCGTTCGTTCGTTATGACACGGCTGACGTACCAAATCGCCGGATGAAAAAATAAGAACGACTCCGCAATCCGTTGCATCAAATTGACGAGTAGGTCACCGCGACGGATGTGCGCTAGCTCGTGCAAGAGTATTGCATCGAGTTCCGGCTGCGTCATTCCAGATATGGCAAATGTCGGCAGCAGAATCGTTGGCTTGATGACACCAGTGACTATTGGTACCAGCACACGTTCGCATGTTTTCAACGACGGTCTGACTCGAATGCCAATCCGTTGCACCAGTTGTTCGGCTTGGACTGCGACTTGATCATTTACTAGCTTCGATGCGACGCGCAATCGACCAACACCGATGGCAGAAATAGCAAGCCGGAGCAGCATCAACGCAACTCCGATGACATAAACCGAACTCGCGTACGGCGCCCACAATCCGACGATAGAAACCAGCGAGACAACGGATTCTGACTCAACGGCAGGCAGTTCAGGTTCAAATATCGCAGGAATTGATTCGGTGTTAGTCGCGAGAGGGAGCGGCGCAGCGTCAACGGCGACGTTGGTAGGTTCTATTTCCATGATCCGCCAAGTAAGAAAGACGCCGCAAAGAATCAGCAACAGTCCAGATACGGCTACCGTGTATCGGAGTCTTGCGGAGTTCTTCCACAAAAGCGTATTGATCAAAAAAACTGCGGCCGCCACCAACGCGGCTTGCCAAAGTGAGTGCAGGATGAGCCACGTAATCTGTTGGCTTAGCACCGGACTAAGTTCAGTAACGAATGAAAAAACGTCCATCACTTCATCTCCTTGGCTTTTTGATTTAGCAGACGCCGTAGTTCCCTGACTTCATCTACATCTAAATCCGATCGGTCGAACAGGCTCAACATCAGCGCCGATGCTGAACCGTCGAACACGCGATCTACGAGGTCGCCAAGCATCGATTGCGAAACGCGTTCTTGCTTGATTTTCGGCGAAAAGAGAAACGCCTTGCCGGACTTCTTGCGCCGCAGCTGCTTTTTGTCGCACATCGTGTTTAACGTCGTAATGACGGAAGTATGCGCAAGGTCGCGGCCCCGTTCGGCAAGCCGTGAACGAACGTCACGAACGGGAAGAGGCGATTCTTCCCACAAGATTTTCAAGATCAGCAGCTCCAATTCTGTTGGATGCTGTTTCGTTTTCTCTGCCATATTTCATCTCGACCTTCTATGCCTATAGAAGATATGGAGGTGAAGTACGTGAGTCAACAGAAATGTTCTAGTCGACTAGAAGGTTGCGGGTTTCTGCGGAAAAAGAACTACTTGCGAACGTCGATGCAAACGACTTTTCGGTGCCGTCCATCGTGCGGTTCATTTCACAGTGGAGCAGGAAGAGAGTGGAGAGTGTTCAGGATTGCGGCCAGCCGGGAAGCTCGAACTTCTTGACCGTATTGCCGGTATGCTCCTTGTAGTGACGCTCCATCTGCCGGAGCAATGCTCGCAGGGATGGCCAGCGGCTGCCCGGCGCTTTCTTGTCCACATCCATTCCATCGAGAAGGTAAGCGAAGCGACGGGTGAAATCGCTGACTCGCTGCATCTGTCTCGCCTCTTCCTTGCCGTCCCAGTCGGGATGGGCAAACTCGTAGTCTGGTGGCATTTGTTTTGGATTCAAGTCCATGACTGGAATCGCCGCGTCCTGCGTTTTGTAGATCTTCGAAAAGAAGAGCAATTGCCGGCCCATCATGTGCTCGGTGTTCCAACGTGGCGTGTGTGTGCCATTCTTCGGTTTGAAGTTCATCTGATCGACGGATAGTTTGGCGAAGGTTTCCTGCGAGGCTGCATTGGATTTTTCCATCGCCTCAAACAGCTTGTTCAGGTCTTCTGGCATCTCCCATGGGACGGTGGCAAGCTTTACGACTCGTCCGGAAACCCCGCTGCCGGACGACAGTGCCATCGTGTTGTGTGCAACGCTTCGAGAATCAGAACCAAGCGTTTTGGCGAATTGATCCAGATCTTTCTGGTCCAGATCTTCCAGATTGATCAGCGTTTGTCCTGGCGTAAGTTTCTTTACGGCTTCGCCAACGGAGGGCTCGAGCAAGCCTTCGGTATCTGCAGCAGACAGCACCAACAGATCAATCTCGGCATCCTTTCCTACCTCATCGGCGTGTCCGCGAAGCTTGATGGCATCCATAAAGACAATTCGGACTCCGTCCACCGTAATCTCCACCGCAGGCACCTTGTCGTTCGCAAGCGTCAGCGAAGTTACGCGAATGTCATTCGCACCAACGGACGCGTCGCCAGAGACTTCGGCCCAAGTCGGTTTCTCAGCGTTCGGCGCCCTCGAAAGCACATGCTTATAGGTGCCCTTGGAAAACAACTCCTGGTCGACACCGTCTTTGCTGGCAACGTTCGCCTGGAGTTTGGCATCGAAGGAAACAGTCAGCCCCCATTGAGTCTCGATGGAGACGATGCCACCGGGCCAGCTTCGCACTGCCACCGGCTGGGCTTCATCGGCGGAAGCCCGCATGCACATCGCAAGCAATACGAGAGCACAGATTGACACTAAATAATGGCGCATGGCATACCTTCTCTTCAAATCTCGAACTTGAATCGCTATTCAAGCCTCAGATGACTAATGCTTCGTAGCAGCTTTGCTCGGTTCAGTCCAAGACGGTTGCTGGAATCTGCGGGCTGTGTCGCGATGCACGGGCGGTCTGGGAAACTCTTGCGAATGTCGATGCACGCATGCTCATAATGTTGCGCCTTCAGTCGCGGATTGCTTTTGCACTCTTCTTTAGCTTTTTCGCAAGGGACATCTCCGTTTTTGATTCTTTCGACTTGCCTTCTTTGGAAAACACGAAAGAACGCGCAACATGCACGGCAGACATGTCTGCGGCCCCTTGCGCAGCGACGTCTAAGTCCGAGTGAGCATCTTCGAAGTGCTCAAGTTTCGCGTGGACAATCGCCCGTTTAACACGAGCGTCAACGTGAATGTCCGGTGTGAGGCCGCCGCCGGGTTGTAGAGCGACATCTAGTAATCCGAGTGCGGCTTCAGTGTTGTCTTCCGCCAATTGCTCAATGGCTTGGTCGTAAGACTGTTGTGAAGTCACCAAGATTTCAGGATCGTACGTTTTGTCTTTTCCGCACCCAACGAAAGTGGTGATCAAAAGAACAACGGATAAGAACTTCAACAACCTAGTCCGACTGATATTAGCGATGGTTTTCGTCACTCGTTACTCACTACTAATGGGTTCTTCCCCGTTGCGGCTTCCCATCGCACGCCAGACTTGGAGGTCGATATCAGGAGCAATTGAATCAACATGACCATCACCGAACGTTACGTTTACGACGCCCGAGTGTGAACTACGCGCGGAAACGATGGCGTGTTCGCCTGGGGTATCTGGAATCGAACTGAACGTGCCGCAGTCAAAACCGCCCCAATTCGGCGGTGCAACGTGGTTGTACATCGTGGAGGAATAAGCAGCGAATGGCCAGCCGTTAGAAAAGTCTGAACCAGGCAGCCAACGACCCGGTGATGTGAAGTTGAACTGCGATAGCTCCGGCTGGTAATCACCACATTTCTGGAACATTTGGTCTCGTGGAACAGGAGCGTCGGTTCGCCCAGGCATCGTGATGATGTCGTTCGGCGTTGGCGAATAGAATTCGGCATTCAACCCGCTACCCTTGTCGCGTTCTGCGAAAAACGCTGTCTTCGAAAGTCCATCAATGTACTTGCCGGTTGAAAGCCCTCTCTCACCAATCGAAAACGCTCCATTGCCTTTTACCGAAAAACCGTCTGAGCTATACGCCGAAGTATCCGTTTGGTTTCCCGACGAATGAGCGCCGGCGTATGGTGTAGAACCGCCAAAGTTATATCGATAGTTGTTTTCTGAAATGATGCGAACCGTGTTTGTGTCGCTGGGACACAAGAACATGTCTTCCGCGGTCGCGTAGGCGTTGTAGTTGATATTGAAGGGCTCGCCGCTTCTAGTCATTCGCAACACTTGTGGCCGTTCGAAGTCAATCTGCTGGTAAATCGCGTTGTCTTCCATGTACGGAAGGATCCAAACGTGAACCGATTTGAAGCCCGTGCGTTCCGAACCAATGGCGGCGTTTTGGTTTACCGAGTTGTAGTTCGTATAGGACTGCTGCGCTTCACCATTTTTTTCCCAATCCGGCGACAGGCGTCCGGCAGGAAACGTGTTGACTGCGCTTTCGAAGTTTGAAACGGCGATTCCGAGCTGGCGCATTCTGTTGATGCATTGAGCGCGTCGTGCAGCTTCGCGAGCGGCCTGAACTGCCGGAAGCAATAGTGAAACGAGCATCGCAATGATGGCGATTACAACTAGCAGTTCCACCAATGTGAAACCGGGACGATTGCGGTGTAGCATTATTCTCATATCCTTGCCGACTATCGAAATTGAAGCCCGCCTGTACCCCACTTATCGTATGGCAGGACCTAACTAAGGACAACGGCGAGCAGGCTGAAGCCCAGTGGGTTAACGCCCAAAAAGAGGGAACGAATTGAATTCGTCCCTCTCAGATTATAAAAAACAAGGTCATTTCCCAATCAGCGTCGCTTTCTCAGGAAACATGCAAATGCGCCGATGGCAAACAGAAACAAACCGTGACTCGACGGTTCAGGAACTGCGGATGCCGCGGCGCCAGCTGTTTGCCCAAAATTCTGCGATAAGATCAAGAAGTCGGCAAACTCAACTGAACCGGTGCAATTCGCATCGCCTTGGCCATAGTTACCGTCTTGGCCAAAGCTGGTCGAGAGCGTCAGGAAGTCGGCGAACGCAACAGTTCCGTCCAGATCAAAGTCACCTTGTACACTTCCGTTACTGGTGAGAAAAGCTGCGACATCGTCGCCTGCGTTCGCACAAACCAGTGGACCATCCGCAGCGTTGATAGAACCATCACCGTTGAGATCCAATCCTGTTGGCGGATCAATTGAACCGAAGACCCCAGGCGTTCCCAGGTCGCCACCAGCGTGATCCGGCAAGGATGAGATAACTGGTGCGGCGAAAACTGAATCGCCATCACCATCGGTGCTCAACGTCCAGTTCGTACCTAAACCCGTATCTTCATCTAGCTCCAAGATCGAAATTGAATTGCCTTGCCCAACGTTCGGCCAGTCCTCGTCGCCGTCTAAGTATTCGACAGAGGCAACTGCACCTATGGCGGTGCGATCACCACCGCCTTCACTGTCCAATGAGTACTCATCAATGTCATCCCAGAGACCTACTAGGTCACCACTGTTGTTCAACGCGGGCCATTCTACTACGGGAATGAAGTTCTGATTGCCCCAGGCGATTGTCATGTCTTCGATACTCACGTCCTCCACCGAGAACAGAATCGCAGTCTCACCGTCCGCGACGGATCCGGAGTTGATGTTGTGTCCGGAGAGTTCACCGCCGGCCCTATCATCAAGAACGTAAGGTGTTGCGCCGAAATCGATTTCCGATCCTGTTCCGTTGAAGATTTCAATCCATTCCCAATCGGGTTCTGCTGACGCGGGGTTATATAGAATCTCCGTAATTGCCACCCCGTTGAATCCGTCAGTGGAACCGACCACGAGGCCGGGGTTTCCGACGTCAGCAGTATCGTTGATTTGGGTATCAGCAAGAAATGTCGCGACACTTAAAACAGAGGTTCCTTCTTCGCTGGCAGTCCAATTCTCGCCCAGTTGAAAATCACCGGAACCGTTCCACTGTAACGACGAACCTGCAGGTGCACCTGGGAAACCTTCGGCACCGTAATCAATGGAAACGACTGCCGAGTCAAATGTGGCGACCTCAAGATCATCGTCTGCATCCGTATTTGCGAGATCGCTTTCGTAGCTCTCAAAGCTATCCCACAGACCAAACGCATCGCCGCCCTGGTTGAGGGCTTGCCAACCGTTCACGCCGATAAGCGGAACTGAACTAGCAATGTTCCAGGCATTGCGAAAACGAGCTTCGTCGAAATCAAGACCTTCTCCGTTGTAGACAACTGCCGCCGTCTGGGCAGGAACCACCGTGTTAACGGATGACTCACCAACGATACTTGAGATGTTCTCTACCGTCCGACCAACTGCAGTGCTTCGATCGTCAAAGAAGTAGCCATCGAGATCAACGTCACTATTCCCCGCGTTGTACAACTCAAACCACTCCCAGTTTCCTTCTGGTGAAGTGTTGCTGTCGAAAAGTACTTCCGTGATTTGAAGTTGCCCCATCACGTTAGAACTACAAGCCAACATCGAAAGTAAAGCAGTCGCAAGCGAAAGCATCCCATTGCGTATCATGATTTCAAAAACTCCGTTATTGCATTTGTTGCACGACATGGCCCCTGCGTATCCAAGGTTATAGTGTCGAGACCGTCTGTGAAGAAGCAGCGAAGAGATGCAAAATTAATATGAAAACTTGTCGAGAAATCTAGAAATTTTTGCTTTTGCGCGTCACGTAAAAAGCGGTGTAGGCAGACTCTCGCTGCAACCAACGTTAAAGCGTACGATTGCGCCGACCCGTAATCGTAGGGTCCGGTGCCGGGAAAACGATTCGGAGTGCAAGGTAGAACTTCGCGACTGTGACGTACTAGGTTTGAATGAAGTCGTCTTCGTTGATTTGGACCGGGCGCATTACGCCCCGCACGCATACCATGAACCAGAGATAAAGGCAGCTGCTCAGCAACAGCGAGATTCCCAGGCAAGCAGCAAAGTGGCTGCGCATCAAAACGAGAGATGGTGGAACCTCGCTTTCTGGAGCCTCGCGGTCAACATTCGCCTTGCGACCCATTTCTTCTGCCGCCGATCGCCATTCTTTCCAGTCGGCGGAAGCTTTTTCGGTACCGTAGGTCTTGAGGGCTTTGGTTCGATAGCTATTCAAGGAATAGACGATGACCAACATGGTCAACACGTATCCGACGAGCCAGGCAATGTTCTGTGCGCTGAATTTGAACATCGATATTAGTTCTTCTTGAGCAAGT
The DNA here is from genome assembly GCA_964397295.1 of uncultured Pirellulaceae bacterium. GTDB lineage: Bacteria > Planctomycetota > Planctomycetia > Pirellulales > Pirellulaceae > CAYNJG01. The sequence continues at coordinate 35,493 of CAYNJG010000001.1, read as the reverse complement.
GAAGCGAGGCCGCCGTCATCGCCCGAATGCCCGTCGACAGAGCATCACGAGTGTCGGGGTAGAAAAAAGGCGAATGCAGGCTCGGTGCTGGTTGGCCGAGTTGTTTGAACCGCTCTAATCGCTGCTCATTAACTGCGCCCAAGCGGAACATTAGAATTGGTACGCCTGCTTTTCCGTACCGACTAAAGTCTTCACCGCCCATTGACGGTTTTGCCTCCAAAACGTTTTCGTCACCTAGCTCGCCTTTGAACACCGGTAGCAGCCGAGCCGCCAGTGCTGGATCATTTAACAGCGACGGCGTGCCTTCCGTCACTTTGATATTTGGCTTAGGAGCATTTGCAGTTTCCGCGACACCGTTTGCGATGCGTTTGATTGCCGCAATAAGCTGCTTGCGAACTTCCGGAGCATAGCTGCGAACCGTGAGTTGCAAATGGCACGTGTCGTCGATCACATTGTGTTTCGAGCCACCGTGTATCGCGCCGACGGTGACGACGGCGGGTTGCACCGGGTCGACTTCGCGGCTCACGATCGTTTGCAGAGCAAGTACTAGTTGCGCAGCTTGAACGATGGGATCAATGGTGGCGTGAGGATACGCTCCGTGGCCGCCCCTGCCCTTCACCGTGATGTCAACACTATCGACATTGGCCTGTTGGAAGCCACCGAGGTACGAGATTTTTCCGGTTGGCGAGGAAGCGTCCACGTGTAAAGCCAGCGCAAAGTCGGGAAGTGGAAACTTCTCGAACAGTCCGTCTTTCAACATCGCCTTCGCACCAGCGCCGCGTTCTTCAGCTGGTTGCCCGATCATGACGAGCGTGCCGCTCCATGCGTCTCGATGACTTGATAGGTACCTAGCTGTACCCAGCAAGTTCGTCATATGAATATCGTGACCACAAGCGTGCATGACGCCGACTTCGGTTCCCGATTCCGACGTTTGCTTTTCTTTCGATGCGTAGACCAGGTTTGTTTTTTCGGTGACCGGCAAGCCGTCGAGATCTGCGCGGAGTAGCAGTGTGGGCCCATCGCCGTTCTTGATCACGGCAACCACGCCGAATCCGCCAACGTTTGTAGTAACGCTACCCGCACCGAGTTTTGTCAGCTCGTTTGCGAATCTCGCGGCCGTTTTCTTTTCTTGAAACGACAGCTCTGGGTGCTGATGAAAATCGCGATAAAGCGACTCGAAGTCGTCCATTTGGCTATTGCACCAATCCACCAGAGTGGAGGAATTTGTATTGGTGACAAGTTGTCCACACACTGTGGTCTGCCCAACAATTACCACCAGTAGCACCAGCAAACCAAGGAATATGCGACGAATGTGATTCATGGGACCAAGCTCTGTCAGAAACTGAGTTTTTATATCTTGCGTCGACATCGCGAAACGGAATATACTCCGCTCTTCATCCAACGCACTAGTCATCCGGGCAGGCTCGCTAATTTGCAGCCTGCCCATTTTTTTTGGCTTCTGCTAGATCCCAATCTAACTTTTCCGCTAGATGAAGAAGTTGCGGCACAAAGCGTCGGATGGCTCGAGATCGATGACTCAGCGTCGATTTCACCGTTGAGCCTAGCTCGCCAAAAGTCTTGTGGTACTCACGAATCTCGAACAGGGGATCGTAGCCAAAGCCACCTCCACCGCGCGGCACGGTCACGATTTGTCCGTGGCACGTATCTTCGCAATCGATCGCAACTGTACCGTTCGGATCAGCCAGCGTTACATGGCAAACGTAAAACGCGCCTCGCTTAGCTTGCGGCACACCTTCGAGTCGATGCAGCAATTCAGCGTTGTTCTTTTCATCTGTCGCATCGTCACCGGAAAAACGCGCCGAATGAATTCCGGGCTCTCCGTTTAGTGCTTTCACGCAAAGACCACTGTCCTCGCCGATTACCCATTGGTTGAGATGTTGAGCTTGTTGGGTTGCCTTTAATCTTGCGTTGGCTTCAAACGAATCGCCGTCTTCGACCACTTCGATCGAATTCGGATAATCCGCCAGCGTTTTCAATTCGAAACCGAATGGCTGAAGAAGCTTTTCCAGCTCGACGCCCTTCTTGCGATTGTGCGTTCCAAGTACCAGTAACATCGCCGTAGGATAGGCTGCCAACCTGTCCCCAAAGTTTGCAGGAGTAAAATGCTACTCTACTAACTAGCGACCCGATCGTCGACGACACGCCAACAAGCAAAGAGCTCCAACCATCGCAAATAGCGACGTGCTTGGCTCGGGAACCGTACTCGCTTCTGCACCAGCCGTTTGCCCGAAGTTCGCAGACAATGTCAAAAAGTCAGCGAATGCAACGTCACCTGAGCAATCAAAGTCGCCGCCGGACCATGTCTGACCGGACTGACCAAAGTTGCCAGACAAAACAAGGAAATCAGCAAACGCGACATCGCCATTGAGGTTGGTATCACCGACGAGGACGCCGGTTTGAGTGAGGAAGCTTGCCAAGTCGTCCGCGTTAACAACTCCGTCACCGGTCAAATCAAATCCAGCGCCGTTGGTGCCGCCAGAGATGTCCGAGCAAAGTGCATCAATGTCGTTGACGTCAACCGCGCCATTGCCATCGAAGTCCGTGGTCGTTTCAGAAACGATGGGACCGTAAACGACGTTCGTTACATTCAACAATCCATCTGCCGTACCAACGTGGCCGACGAGGTCTTCGTTGGTCCTGCGACGAATGACTCGACCCCACGAAACGGAACTTCCATCGGTTAGTCCGAAAGAACTGTTAAAGCTCGATTCCGTCAGTCGCTCATCCGAAATGGCGTTTTCCTGGAATCCACCGATACCCTGCGAAGCCAAGCTCTCCCACGCGGTGTCGTTAAGATCACTAGGCGTCTCTACCTGCAAAAATGTCAAATCCAAGTCAGTGCCCGTGTCGTTTTGAAAGCGAATCTCACCTGTGTCCGTATCCGCCAGCATCGTTACACGAGGAATCTCAACCGTTGCAACACTTTCCCATGTCGTTCCAAGTGCTAAGTCATCCCAAAACACGAGACCGCCGCTGCCAACGTGATCTAGTCTCAAGTTGCCAGCAAAGTCCGAAAGTCCCGCGACAACATCAGCCTCGATATCGAACTCGTTTTCGGCTTCTTCAACACCTGTGGGATCCAGCCAAACGGAGAGACGTTCGTCGGAACCGGATGCGTTGATTTCTAGCTTTCCGATCAATCGATGATCCATCAAGTCGTCCGTCAAGTCGGGACCAGCAAACCCATCCGAGATGCCATCCGCATCGGGATCACCCAAGATCCCCTGAAAGCCGCCTTCGGCAAGACCTATGCCGATCTGAGCAGGACCACCTGCATCGTTGATCGAAAAGGTGGCCCCAGGCATGCCAAATTCGACGTTACTTCGCATCGTAATTCCAAAGTAAATCGTCTGCTCGTCGTCGAGGCCCGACAATGTGTAGTCACGGTCGAGCCAGTTCGAGCTTAGACCATTTCTGGTCACGCCCGCGAACATGTCCGTTTCCAAGTTGAACGTTTCTTCGTCGGTAATGTCGGCACCCGTAATGACTCCATCGCCGAACGAGTTCCAAAGGCTGGTCCACTGACCGAGATCACCGTGCTGCCCACCAGCATAATCTTGCCGAGTAAAACCACCACCGGCTCCGAATGTCTTGGTTGGCTGTGCGTATAAAAAATCGTCCGCGACGATGACTTCTGCGTGAGCTTGCGACAACAGTAAGTTGAATGTGATTGCGAAGAATATTGTTTTGGCGATTGTGTACTTCATGATGTGTCTTTCGTTGAATTCTGTTTTGCGACGCGAGATAGTTTCGCTGGCTAGTTCGCGCCGGAGCGAGTGCGTCGAATTGCGAGGCCGGAAACAAGTGCCAGAACCATCAACAGCTGTGCGTTTGGTTCCGGAATCGCGATCACATTGCCAACCGCCATGGCCTCATTACGAATGATCTCGAAATCGAAAAAGTTAATCCGTCCGTTCTGATCAACGTCGCCGCGAACTAGCGTTGTGAAGTCACCAACACCTTGTCCATTGTCGAAGCCCACGTTGGCGGACCATTGGTCGTAGTCGATTTGGTCCACGATTCCGTCTTGGTCCACGTCACCAAATACACCGGAGACATCCGTAGGATCGAGGAAAAAAATGTCCGCAATCGGGTCGAACGTTCCGTCTCCGAATCCGGAGATCACGAAATCATCAATCGCACCGTTGAAGTAATTCTCTTCACCAACACCGGATCCAAGATAGAAGTCACCGGGTGCGTTCCAGAATCCATCGTTGACGACCGCGACACTGCCGTTCAGGTACAACGTGCCACCATTGCCTCCACGCAAGACGGCGAGATGGACCCATTCATCGAAAGCCACCGGGGCTTCTGATACCGCACTGCCAGCGTTTCCACCACTGTTCAATTGCCAGAAACCATCTTCGGTAATGCCAACACCGCCGTTGTCGTTTCCGACGGCCCAAACAGTCTGTATCTCACCCAATCCGTCCGACGATGGCCTTACCCATCCCTGACTAAGCGTTGTGAACGAGCCACCAAAGTTCCGGGGATCAAAAGGAGCACCAAGAAAGAAGTCGGTGAAACCGTTAAACGAAATCGCGAAGGGACTCTCGTCATTTCGGCCCGCCACGTATTCGCCAATGCCTTCCAAGTCAACGAGTTCGCCACCGCCGTCGTCGGGGAACTCTACTGCGTCGAGCGTGAATTCCACTTCCTCACCGATAGTCGCGCCGCCGTCATCTTCTCCCAAACGATAGGAGCGGACAACTTCGGCCCCGAAACAAGAAGGTGGGGTCAGAGCAAGGGCGAATGTGGCGACGGCAATGAGCCGCAGCCAAGATAGACTTTTCATGGCACTTCACTTCATGAGAACAGTAACCGAACTAAGTTAGATGGACTACATAGAGAACCACTGCGCGACATTTCGATCAAGATACAAAATCCACAACGAAGCAATTTTGTCGCTTAATGACTGGATTTGGCAAAGGATGATTGTCCAGATTAAGTATCACGTCACGCAAACTGAAATCACAGCACGAAAACGCGCCGGATCATGTCTCAACTTCAGGTCGAAAATCGATCGGGTTATTGAACCCAGCCAGCCATGCCGCACCAGCGTGGCAGGTTTGAATATGGGCGGGCAGACCTAGCAGATGTTCGCGTCCCGTTGACGAACAACGCCAGTCTTAGCCTCGCAGATAAGCTTTCGGAGGGACGACCGAATACAATGCGCACGTGCCAACTGACTCATGTCGAACAGAGATAAAACATGTCCAGAATAGAAACGATTGAGCAGCTCGAAGCCATCTACGGCTTTCCCGCAGAAACGTCGACCATCAAAGTCACCGACCACATCATGGCAGACTATCAAACGATCATCGAAGCGTCTCCGTTTCTTGCCCTCGCAACCTGTGGTCCAGAAGGTCTTGATTGTTCGCCGCGCGGAGACGAACCCGGTCGGCTCGTTCGCGTCGTCGATAGCAAGACGCTTCACCTACCAGATCGTCGCGGCAACAATCGGGTCGACTCGCTACGAAACATTGTGCGAGACCCGCGTGTTTCGCTGATGTTTTTGTTGCCTGGTTGCGGCAACGCCCTCCGACTAAATGGTTCAGCCCATTTGGAAGCCAGCGAAGAACTCTTGAAGTCGTTCGAAGTTGACGGCAAACCACCTCGGTCCGTGATCGTTGTTCATGTCAACGAAGTCTACTTCCAATGTGCTCGAGCCATCGTACGCTCCGACTTATGGAATCCAGCGCGACACATCGATCCAGAAAAGTTACCAACGCCTGGTCAGATTCTTGCCTGCCTCTCCAACAAACGTGTCGGAGGCGAAGAATACGACAAAGCATGGCCCGCTCGCGCCGAACGAACCATGTGGTAGTTGCTGGAAACGCGGTTCTTGGTAGCTATACTCATCGAAAGTCAGCACTGCCCACAAATGTGAACCGTTTGCTATGTTTTTCGCTTCGCGATTTTCTTTTGTAGTTGCCGCGTCGTGCGTCCTTGCATGTGCACACGAAGCTCGCCCCGAACCTGTGGATTTTGCGCACGACGTTCTGCCATTGATGCAAAAGCACTGCGCTAAGTGTCATACCAACGGAACCTACAAAGGTGGGTTGTCCATCGACGACCGCAGCTCACTGCTCGAATCGGAAACGATAGTTCCCGGCGAAAGCCAAGAGAGCCATCTAATCGAAAGATTGCTATCCGACGATCCCGATCAGCGAATGCCGAAAGAAGGTCAGCTTACGGAAAAAGAAATAGCGATCTTCAAGCAGTGGATTGATGAGGGCGCGAAATGGCAAGAGGGCTTTTCGTTCAAAGCGTCCGACTACAAGGCACCGCTACAACTTCGTCGTCCCGAACTCCCGCCGGTCGTCGACAACCGCGAACACCCGATCGATCGGCTGGTCGATGCCCACTTTGCGGCGAAAGAAACTACTCGACCGTCGTTGGTGTCCGATCAAGTTTTTCTGCGTCGCGTTTCGCTAGATTTGGTCGGACAGCTACCGGATGCACTGGCCCTCAAATCGTTCGTCGAATCCAAGGACAGTTCGAAACGGAAGCGGCTAGTAGAGGTCTTGCTAAGCGATTCCGTCGACTATGCCGACCACTGGATTACATTTTGGAATGACCTCCTTCGCAACGACTATTCCGGGACCGGCTACATCGACGGCGGACGCAAGCAGATCACTTCATGGCTGTACGAAAGCTTGCTAACCAACAAGCCGTACGATGATTTTGTTCGCGAACTCATTCGTCCCACGCCGGAGTCTGAAGGCTTTATCAAGGGCATCAAATGGCGAGGCCGAGTGAACGCTAGTCAGATAACGCAACTACAATTTGCGCAGAACGTGTCGCAAGTGATGCTGGGAATCAATCTAAAGTGCGCGTCGTGCCACGACAGTTTCATAAATGATTGGAAGCTTGCCGATGCGTACGGTATGGCGGCCATCATCAGTGACGAGCCACTCGACATCCATCGTTGCGATGTGCCGACTGGTGAGACCGCCAAAGCTAGTTTTTTGTTTCCCGAAATTGGACAAGTAGATCCCGATGCGCCGAGCAGTGAACGACTCGAACAACTTTCGCAACTTTTAACTAGCGAAGATAATGGACGACTTCCCCGCACGATCGTCAATCGAATTTGGGATCGCATGATGGGTCGAGGCATCGTTTTTCCCGTCGACATCATGGACAACCGGCCGTGGTCGGAGGATCTGTTGGACTACTTAGCGACGGACTTGGTGGATCATGGATACGATTTGAAGAGCACCATGAAATTGATCGCGACGTCGGAAATCTATCAATCGAAAACCGTTGCCTTCGATCCTGACGCGGCGGAGAGCAGCTACGAATTCAAAGGTCCGATCGCAAAGCGCGTCACGGCCGAACAATTTCAAGATGCAGTATGGATGCTCACGCAAAGCGGGCCTAATAAAACGGACAAACAAATCGGATTTCGCGGCAATCGCAAAGTTCGCGCGTCATTGGTTTCGTCTAATTTGTTAACACGCTCGCTAGGAAGACCGAATCGTGAGCAAGTGGTAACGACACGCCCGGCTCAGCTTACTACGCTACAGGCGCTGGACTTGACCAACGGAGAGGTTCTGTCCGAACAACTCTCATCGGCTGCAAAATCACAAGTCAAAAACTTAGCCAAGCAAACGCCGAAACAGATAATTACGACGCTGTATCGTCGCGCACTTTCGCGCAATCCAACGTACGGCGAATTGGCCACAGCGAAGGACTTACTGAGCGAACCCGTTTCCGCCGAAGGGATTTCAGATCTATGGTGGGCAGTTTTAATGCTACCGGAATTTCAAACGATACGTTGAGGCGATCATCATGAACGATTTCCAAACAAACGATTCGGAACAAGCGAGCCGCAGAGAATTCCTCGGAAAGATGTCGGCTGCGTCGGCCGCTGCGCTAGCGATGGGTTCACCCACTTTGCTTGCACAAGAGGGAGTCGAAAACCCAGCACCAACTGCGGACTCGTGCATATTACTTTGGATGGCTGGTGGAATGGCAGCACCAGATACCTTTGATCCGAAACGGTACGAACCGTTTCGCAAGGGTCTGCCAGCCAAGGACATCATCAGCACATTCCCGGCAATCGACACGGTGATGGACGATGTAAGATTCACCAAGGGACTCGAAAACGTTGCACAGGTAATCGATCGCGGAACTCTCATTCGATCCGCAGTGCAACCGGATCTTGGTCACATCCTTCATTCGCGACACCAATATCATTGGCATACGGGTTACGTTCCGCCTCAGACGGTGGCAGCGCCGCACATCGGCGCATGGATCGCAAAGATCCTGGGTCCTCGCAATCCAGCGATCCCAGCGTTTATTGATATCGGACAGAGATTAGAAGGTGTCGGTGAAAAAGAAGAACTCAAGGCGTTTCACACGGCCGGATTTTTGGGCAGCGAACACGGACCGTTCTTGTTGCCGTATCCCGACCAAGCAATGTCAGCGGTCAAGCCTCCGAAGGGAATGACTCCCGAACGATTCGAACGACGTTTCAAGCACTATCGCGAAATGGTGAAGCGCAGTCCGCTCGGCGAGAACACAGCGGACTACCAACAAGAATCGATCGTGCGTTCGCTGGAAAATGCGTATCGCCTGCTCAGTTCGCCAGAACGAGTGGCTTTTGATCTTTCGGCGGAACCTGCTGAAAGTTACGCGGCGTACGATACGAGTCGTTTTGGCAAGGGCTGTTTGTTGGCTCGGCGATTAGTCGAAGCTGGCGCGCGGTTCATCGAAGTCACCACCGAATATGTTCCCTTCGTCAGTTGGGATACGCACGAAAATGGCCACACGACCCTCGCTCGGATGAAGAGCGAAATCGATCGCCCGATTGCGCAGCTCATTCTCGATCTAGAATCGCGAGGTTTGCTCGACCGCACACTGGTCGTACTCGCCAGCGAGTTCAGCCGCGACATGATGATTGAAGGCGTACCCGGCAGTTCCGCACGAGATCAATCGCGGGCGAAGGCCGATAACCTCACGGAAATGAAACAGTACGGACTGCATCGGCACTTCACCGGTGGGACGTCCGTCCTCATGTTCGGCGGGGGTATCAAAAAAGGCAACGTGTACGGCCGCACGGCAGATGAGCGACCGTGCATTGCGATCGAAAACCCAGTTTCGATTTCCGACTTACACGCGACAATTTTCACCGCGATGGGAATCTCACCCAAGACGGCGTTCGATATCGAAAAGCGACCGTTCTACGCAACCTTGGACGGCAAAGGCAAGGCGGTCACGGATCTATTCGCGTAGTACGGTTGCCAGCCTGCACCAAAGCGGACCCTTGGAACTAGATATTTGTTCAGGCTGTAACCTAAATACTATGAGACGTGAATGAGCACGCGACCTTTGATGCCGCCTTGCATGATGCGTTCGATCGCATTCGGCACATCGTGTAGCGTCGTTTCTTCAACCCATTCGTCTGGCAATTCAACTTTCAGATCGCTCGACAATCGTTTCCAAACGGTTTCGCGAATCGGTCTCGGACACGATGACGACGTCACTCCCGCCAAGGAAACGCCGCGGAGAATAAACGGGTAAACCGTCATCGGCAACTTGTCGCCACCAACTAAACCGCATGCCGAAACGCAGCCTCCAATCCTTATCGACTTCAAAAGCGCAACGAGCATGTTTCCGCCAACCGTATCGATGCCGCCAGCAAACCGCGCGGAGAGCAGCGGGCGTTTCGGATTGTCTTCTAGTTCGTCTCGGCCCATCACTTTCGCCGCACCCAATGCCTTGAGTGAATCAACCGCATCTGCCTTGCCGGTTACCGCATGGACTTCGTAGGCGCAGTGGCTTAGCAGCTTCACCGCAAAACACCCAACGCCGCCTGTCGCGCCTGTGACGACGACCGGACCATTTTCCTGTGCAATGCCCGCATGTTCGACCGCCATCAGGCACTGGGCAGCCGTGAACCCAGCGGTTCCGTAAATCATCGCTTCGCGCAAAGACAACGTCTTCGGCAGCGGCACAACCCAATCCGCCGGAACGCGAATCAACTCCGACCAACCGCCCCAACGCGGTGCTCCAAGTTCATAACCAGTCACCAGCACCTTGTCGCCAGGCTGGTAGCGAGAGTCTTCACTGGACTCGACGGTTCCCGACGCATCGATTCCGGGAACGTGAGGTAATTCACCCGCAACGCCAGGATGAGCCTGGGCAGCCAGCGCATCTTTATAATTCAGCGAACTCCAAGCCACCCGAATCACCACTTCACCCGGCGGCTGAGATTCGAGGTCCGTCGTCTGAATCTCGTGTCGAAGCTGGCCATCTTCCGTCCGAAAGACCTTAAAATGCCGGAATTCAGTGCCTGCCATGCTGTTTCCTCGTAGCAAAGTTGACGAATAAATTGGGCGAAATACAATTCCGCTCTGAACCATCTGGCCCAGCGCGGGTCATTTACATGTTTTCGTCAAGCAACAATTGAAATACGATTCTTTGGATGGCCCAAACGTTGGCCCCCAGTTTTTTAACCGGAGTACAGGAGTTCCACCACATGGGCGCAGTTCCCGAATTAAACGACGACAATTTTGAAGCCGAAGTACTCAAGTCATCGGAGCCAGTACTCGTCGACTTTTGGGCACCCTGGTGCGGACCTTGCCGACAACTTGCTCCTGTCGTTGAAGAGTTGGCAGCCGAAAACGAAGGCGCCGTGAAAGTAACGAAAGTCAACGTCGATGACGCCGCCAAGGTTGCACAAGAATATGGAATCCAAAGTATTCCCACGATCCTGGTTTTCAAGGGCGGCGAAGTCCAACAGCGAATCGTTGGCGTGAAGCCCAAAGCACAACTCCAAGAGATCTTGGACGAAGCGAAAGCCTAAGTACGCTTCAAATTGAAACTTGGATAGGCGGCAAGTTGCTGAAAGCGACTTGCCGTTTTTTCGTTTTTAGATTTCGTCAACTGCTTCCTGCAGCGCTTGGACTTCAGCTTCAGCACCCAGCGACATCGACGTAACACGCTGGCTGTCGACGCCTAAGAACTCTGCCAGCTTGTAGGCAAGATGCAGATCACGGACGCCGTGGTATTGATTGGTTATGCCTTCATCGACATAGATCGTTTGCCGATCGGTTTTGAATCCCGATTCGTATGCATCGGCTAACTCGTCGATCCAAACTCCGGGAACGCCTTGTTGTCGACACGTATCCGGTGACCAGATCTCATTCCCGCGACAGGAAGCTAAGAGCATTCGTGCTTTAACTCGTGAGAGCATCGTAAGCTACCGCAGATTCTGAAGGAGCGCAATAAAAAAGTCGCCACCGAATTCGGCAGCGACTTTATCTTAACTCTATTTTCCCTGAGTGGGATGATTACATGTTGCCGAACTTGGCACACAAATCAGCTGTTCGCGAGCTGTAACCCATTTCGTTGTCGTACCAGCTGACGACTTTGACCATGTTGTCGCCGATCACTTGTGTGAATGGAGCAGCAAAGATCGAGCTATGTGGATCGCCGATGATGTCGGTCGAAACGATCGGGTCTTCGGTGTAGTAAAGAACACCCTTCATTGGGCCTTCCGCGGCAGCTTTCACCGCCGCGTTAATTTCTTCCACGGTAGCTTTCTTGCCCAAATCAACGGTAAGGTCGACGACGCTGCCCGTAACAACAGGGACTCGCATAGCGATACCTGTGAGCTTGCCTTCCAATGCAGGAATTACAAGCGACACAGCTTTCGCAGCACCGGTTGTTGTTGGGATAATATTCTGAGCAGCCGAACGAGCTCGATACAGGTCACTGTGAGGCATGTCTTGCACACGCTGATCGTTCGTGTACGCGTGTACGGTCGTCATCAAACCACGATCGATACCGAACGAGTCGTGCAAGACCTTTGCAACAGGTGCGAGGCAGTTGGTTGTGCAGCTCGCGTTCGAGACACACTTCATGTCACCGGTCAGTTGGTCATCGTTAACACCAAGTACGACAGTCAGATCTGGGCTGTCCTTTGCAGGAGCACTGATCACGACTCGCTTTGCACCGGCGTCTAAATGAGAATCGAAACCAGGCTTGGCGTCCGACTTGCGGTTCGTGAAAACGCCAGTACTTTCGACAACAACATCAACGCCCAAATCACCCCAAGGCAAATCGCTTGGATTTCGCTGCTCGAATACAGGAATCTTGGTTCCATTGACGATCAAGTGCTTGTCGTCGTGTTCGACAGTGCCATTGAATCGGCGATGTGTGCTATCGTATTTGAGCAACGTCGCAAGCGTTTTGTTGTCCGTGAGGTCGTTGATGCCGACGACTTCGAATTCGCTGCCTCGAGCGATGAGATTGCGAAACGTAAGACGGCCAATTCGACCAAAACCATTAATTGCTACACGGACTGCCACAGTATCAGCTCCTATCCTGAGAAAGGCGGTCAAGCTGACCGCATACGTGATGTTTTTCACTTAAAGAGCCCCGGATTATATCCCTAGCTCTACGTACTCACAAGACGCCGAAAAGTTACCGACGTCCCGCAATCGCGAAGAATACAACATCAGCCGGTAGTGTGGTTAAAGCCGTTTCCATGAAAAACCAACCTTCTTGGCAGTTGCCTCGCGGAGTTTCGAGCGGCACTTGGGACTACGCTGAAACCACGCACATTGCGACCTCGTACGACTCGTACTTCCGCCAGCACGGAATGTTTCGTTTGGATGAATCGGTTGTCGCCAGGTTTACCCAAGCGGGTGATTCGGTGATCGACCTGGGGTGCGGAACTGGTCGAGCGATCGAGCCGCTTCTGGAGAGAGGAATCGATTGCGTGGCCTGTGACCTCTCACAACCTATGCTGCAAGAGGTACAGAAGAAGGCAACGAGACTTGGCGAATCCACGTTGCGTGTGAGAGCCAACTTGGTCGAACTCGATTGCTTTGCCGATCGTGCGTTTGATTGCGCTCTTTGTCTTTTCAGTACGCTGGGAATGATCCGCGGTGATGGTGCAAGAGCGGACGTCGTGCAGCATGTGGCTCGAATGTTGAAACCCGGTGGTTTATTCGTCCTTCAGGTACACAACTATTGGGTGCATCTTTTTGACCCCGAAGGTCCGTGGTGGATGGTCCGCAATGCCGCGCGAACATGGCTTCAGAAGGATGTTCAGCTTGGCGATCGGTTTTATTTGTACCGCGGCATACCAGATATGTATTTGCACTCGTTCTCTTGGCGGAGTTTGCAAAGTCTGCTGCGGCAAAGTGGATTCGAGATTATTGAATCAACGCCACTCAATGCGCGACAGGACGCCAGGCTGCGATTGCCTAGTTTTGTACCGCGACTACGAGCGAGCGGATGGATTGTTGTTGCCCGCAACACGGCGTCTAAGACGTAACCCACCTGCCGCAATGCAAGCGTATGCAAACATGGCTAGGCTGCTGCTCGGTTCTGGAACCGGCGCGATGCTATGAGACTCTCCGAACACCGATGACAGGATCAGAAAATCGTCGAACCCAACCGACGCGTCGCAGTTGATGTCGCCGCTGGAATAGTTCGCGGCAAGTCCGAAATTACGTGACAAAGTGAGGAAGTCGCTGAAGCCAACATTGGAATTGAAGTCCACGTCACCTTGTAGCGATGCCAATGCGGAGAAGTAAGGTTGCAACTCGTTGCCCGCCGAGCATGCTAAATCGACATCGGCAGGGTTCACGTTGCCATCACCATTTAGATCTAGCGGATCACCCTGCTCTTCTTCCAAGATGGACCAACCGATATCCACGAGGGCGCCCGCATCCACGTTGGTGAGCTCAAATCTGCTTATTGTTGTCGAGAAATTGGCAACTGGCTCGAGCAACAAATCTTGAAGGCCGTCGCCAACGGTACCGACTAGATTTGGAACACCTAATTGGAAGATCTGTGACAAATAGATTCCATCTTGCCAGTGAGGATCAGCGCCGGGAGCAAGCGAAAGTTCGGTCAAGCTTGCATCGTTATCGGTGTTGTAGGCAGCGAGCGCATTGGCCCCTTGGTAGGCCGTACCATTCGTTTGCTGCGTCCACTGATTCCATTGCGTACTGAGCCCCAACGCGTGGGCGACCTCATGCATTGCAATTGTGTAGAAATCAACGGAGCCATTGCCAGCCGTTTCATCAAGATCGAAGTGCCAGTTTTCGTTCAAGCTGAACGAAATCGCACCACCCCATGCTGGCAGGTCACCCGCGGTGTTGTCAGGGGTATTTGAGATCACGCCGCGGTGCAACGGCCCGTCAAGGTCGTCGAATATCGTGTTGAAGTTTAGGCCGGTCGCTGTTCCGCCAACGCCAGCCGAAACAAGATTTCTTCCACCCGCGTACAAGATCCACTGGTTCGCATCAAGACCCGAAAATCCGTAAACATTCGCTTCGTTGTCAGCGACACTAAAGAGCGGATCGCTATCGCGGTTTGCGGCTGTACTTATTTGAAAAGGCTCACCTGTACCGGGGTGCTCGAATCCGATCCGCCACGGCGTCTGATCAAGCATGGGTGCAACCGCCGTGAGTTCGGACGTGATCACACGGCTGTAACGATCCGCGACGGCCTCCATCGCAGTCCGACGAATCGGATCGGAAAAGAAGCCTTCTGTGTCGTACGTATAGTCGACAACAATCTCAATGCCCGAAGCGAAGGGAGTCACTAGTAGCGACAACAACGTCGTTACTAGGAGTTGTTTGGTTTTGCTAGATATCAATGTGAAACTCGGTGCATAACGAAAAAGGCTAACCTCCTGGGAGGATAACCGAATCGCTCACTCACGTCCAAGAATTCTTAGACTCAAACGAAATGTACACGCAGTTTGTGTCATTTTTCGAGTTTCTGTTGCAGCAATCGCAGTCGTTCCCGGGCTTCTTTTTTTCCGATGGTCCTCAGTTCAGATAGGGCCACGAGTTGCGGTTTTTTGGGTCGGTTATTGCCGCGTTCCCATTGGTAGATGGTCTGCGCGGAAACGCCCAAGAGCTTCCCGTATTCGGCCGCAGAGAAATCTAGACGTTTGCGATGCGTGCGAACCGATTTAGACGAGAAGCGAAGATTCGAGTCGCCGCCGTTCTTCGAATCGGCGATCCGCTTGCGTTCACAAGCTTCGAGAAAGGCAACGCGTTTCTGCGTTTCCGCCAAACTTTTCTTTAACTGCGAGATTTCACGACGGTGCAACGCCACGAGCTTCTTCGTTTTTTCCAACGAAGCGCGTAGCTCTTTTCTCGCTTGCTTGCGAATCTCTTCTCGTAAGGCACCAATCAGTTCCGGCATCGTGCTTCAATTTGCTGCTGCTATCTCTGAGACCATTTAACTAAACACTAGCAACCGAATCGGATAGCGTAAACCAAACCGAAAACGCTACTAGTTCGGAAGTGTAAGTTGATAATGCCTGAAAGGGTGATCCGATTCGTTTTCAGGATTCAGCTTTGGGCTTGTTTCGCCAAGCGAGACTTCGCCATTTCGCAATATTCTTCGGATTGTTCGATGCCCAAATAGCAACGATCTAGTCGTTTTGACACCACACCAACTGTCCCGCTGCCAAAGAATGGGTCAAGAACCAATCCTTTCTTTTTGCAACCAGCTAGCACGCACGTTTCCACCAATTGTTCAGGAAAAACTGCAAAATGAGCTTCGCGATATTTTGATAGTGAGATCGACCAAACTGTACGTTTGTTTCTTCCCTTTGGATGAAATGCTTGATCCCAACGGGAATCATGAAGATTCACGCTGCCGCCATTTTTCCCTTTTTCGGGAGTGCTTCCTTTTTTGAAGAAGTGGTTGCGGCCACCCTTCATCTTGCTGTTTTCGGAAAACGTAACATGCGGCTCTCGGATCGCATCGATGTCGTAGTGATATTGTTTCGACTTCGAAAACAAGAACACGTACTCGTGATCCGTTGTAGGGCGAGTTTTTACCGACGAAGGCATCGCGTTCGGTTTGTGCCAAATGATATCGCTTCGTAAGATCCAGCCGTCTGCTTGAAGAGCCAACGCCACGCGCCAGGGCATGCCAAGCTGTGCACCGTTCTTGTACTTGTCACCCAGCACCAACCACAGTGTCCCGTCGTCTTTCAAAACTCGACGCGCTTCTGAAAAGATTCCGACCAGATGCTGAACGTATTGCTCGGGAGTCGTTTCCTGTCCGACTTCCGTTTTCGTCGAATAGTGGCGTTGCTGATAATACGGCGGACTGGTGACGATGGTGTTCACCAGTTGGTCGGGTAGTTCAGCTAGAACTTGTTCACAGTCTCCATGGAGGACTGCATCCCTTAAAGCTGCCTTGCTTTTTTTCGTTTTCATCGAGGTCGTTCCGTTGCCGATGATTGGGTCTCCGAGGCTGCGCAGCATACCAAGGAGATCGGCGAAGGAACACCAGACGATCCGCCACGCCCCATGCGGAGGGCATTATTGAAAGTGAGGATGGCGAGCCATCGGCCGATCGAGGAACTGTTATTCAGCTTCCGTACGCATTGCGTCGAAATACTGCTGGGCTTGTTCGCGTTGAGCTCGAGTGAGCCGAACATTCGTCAGTGGATTTTCATCGCTTGTGTTCGCCGACTCCATCGCTTCTTTGACGGCCTCTAACGCTTCGCCAGGTTTGTTGGGACCGCGAACGTTGCCGACAACAATCATCTTTCCCCTATCCAGTTCGGCATCGACTTTCGAGTCGTGGAAACTGACATCGGTTTTTTCCTCCGGACGATCACCACGTCCTTGTCCGTCGCCTAACCCGCGACCGGGCATTTCACCTTGTTCACCATTTCCGAATCCAGCAAGACCTTGCTGTTGGCAACCCTGTCATCCACCGCCATCGCAATCGGGGCAGTTCATGGAATCTTTGGCCTGTGCCAACTGATCCATCATTTCGTCGAGTGCATCGAGTTCGTTCATCTCTTGCTGCATCTCTTTTAGGTCACCCGCCATTTCGGCAAGTTGCTGCATCGCTTCGTCTTGCTTGCCTTCTTGCATCTTCTTGGCAACCTGATCCATTTGCTTCGCCATTTTTTGCATCTTTTTCATGGCGTCATTCTGCGCGTTCATTTGGTCGAGCTTCTTTTGAAGCTTCTCGGCCGCGGCTTTGTTGCCCTGCTGTTTCGCCTTTGCGATTTGCTTCTGCAAATCCTCTTTGGCTTTTTCTTGCTGGTCGACCATCTCCTGCATTTTTTTCTGCATCTGCTCCATTTGCTTGGCGAGCTGTTGTTGTTGCTTCGGGTCGAGCTTGCCTTCCTTCAGCTGTTGTTGCAGTTGCTCGATCTGATCCAAGGCTTGCTTGAAGTCTCCGTTCTGCATCGCTTTAGCGAGCTTGTCAGCTGGGCCATCTTTGATTTTCATACCCTTCAGCTGTTTCAGCTTCTTCTTCAGGTCATCGCCGCCTTTTACCGATTCGCGACGCTTCTGCAATTCCTTGGCCAAGTTGTTCATCTCGACCATCGTCTTCTTCTTGTCGGAATTAGATTTGGAAAGTTTCTCGATTCCGTTTTCCAATTTCTTAGCGAGCTTGCTCGCTTCTTTCAGATTCTGCTTTTCGAGATCGGTGCTCTTCTTAGCCAGTTTCTTTTTCAGTGCCGTTGTTGATTTCTTGACGCGTTGAACTTCGACCGTCTTTGCAGTCGCTTGTTTCGATGAGTCGAGTGGCTTTGCATCGGGAAGGAAAACCATCGTGATCGCGAGCAAGCCAGTGACCAACGGTAAGAATGCCCAGCGGTTGGCCTGAACACCGAACTTTTCACGAACGTCAATTCGTTTGACGCGTTTCGCCGCATCCGCAACCAACGCTTTTCCAACCTCTGTTTCGGCTTCTGCCGGAGAAAGAGCAAACGAACTACTGATGCGTTCTTTCAAACCAAAACGGCGGTCGATTTCGATCGCCGCATCGTTCAGACTGCTGCGTCGGAACCAAGTCCATGCTGCAGAACCGACGAGTCCCACTATCACGCTACCCACTAGCCAACCAACGGTCCAAGCTCGTGTATCGACGTTGAGGAACCAGATCTTCGTGACCGCCAAAGCCACAGCCGCAATGCCAAGGCATACAGCTAAAAACCAAACGCTCGTCGAGAGAAACGATTGGAAGAGAATTCGTCTGCGGGCACGTTGGACTTGTTGATGCAGTTCGGTCATCGCACTGGCTCGTTGCGTAGTGAAATTGCGTAGAAAGGTTCTAACGTTGAAAGATTGGTAAGCGCGGCTTTGCTCCACCATATCTTATCGTCTCGTTCCCCACTCAACGATATAGACATTATGTCTAAAATTCAAGTTCCGACGCAGATTCGGGCAAATTTGGCCTAAATTCACGTGTCTGCTTCCCGGTGCATTGACTGGACCAAAGCGATTGTGCAACGTGTGGCTTCTCGAAATTCTGCGAACTTGTTGCTTTCCACGAAGAGGTCATGATGAATCGTCCCGCTTTAATGTGCCAAATCATCATCAGTTTGTTTCTGTCTTGTGTCTGTCATTCAGCCATAGCCGAAGATTGGCCGCAGTATCGTGGCATCGTCGGAGACGGTAAGTCTGGCGAGACCATTGCGGATTCGATTGCCCCCAAATCAATTTGGAAAGCTCCCACGCCGCTGGGGTTCAGTTCCTTCGCCATTGCTGATGGCCGCGCGTTTACCTTAGTCGTCGACGAAGCGAGCAAACGCGAAGAGTGCGTGGCGTTGAATGCTGCTACCGGCGACGAAATCTGGCGTCAACCACTTGGTTCGAGTGAATACGATCAAGGCGGTGGCGGCGCCGGCGCACCTGGAAACAAAGGCGGCGACGGACCACGATCAACTCCATCGACCGATGGCGAACATGTCTACGTTTACGATTCGTACCTGTTGCTGTCTTGCTTTGATGCAAAAACGGGCGACATCGTTTGGCAGAAAGACATCGAAAAAGAATTCGAAGGCCGGAACATCAAATGGCTAAATGCAACGTCACCGTTGCTCGATGGCGAAGTCATTTATGTGGCGGGCGGCGGAGCAGGAAATAGTTTTCTTGCATTCAACAAAAACACTGGCGATGTGATTTGGAAGAGTGGCGATGAAACCATGACGCATGCCACTCCGCACCTCACTCATATCGAGGGCAAGAAGCAAATCATCTTCTTCATGAAGTCCGGCTTAGTCAGTATCGAACCGACGACCGGAAAGGAACTTTGGCGCCGCAAGTTCAAATTCAGTGTTTCCACCGCTGCTTCTCCGATCACAGAAGGCAATCAAGTTTACTGCTCGGCTGGATACGGCGTCGGCGCGGGACTATTCAAAGTCACAGGCGAACCGGAGGCCGAAAAAGTTTGGTTGAAACCAAATAAACTGATGAACCACTGGAGCACACCGTTGGTACGCGACGGCTACATCTACGGGATCTTCGAGTTCAAAAAATACGGGAAGGCGCCGCTTCAGTGCGTTGAAATGTCTACTGGCGAAATCAAATGGTCGCAGCGTGGATTTGGCCCCGGTAACTGTATTCTGGTTGGCGACAAGTTGGTTGTACTTTCGGATGCGGGTGAACTAGTCATCGTAAAAGCCGAACCACAAAGCTACGAAGAGATCTCTCGAACGAAAGTTCTAGACGGCAAATGCTGGTCAACGCCAGCGTTTAGCGACGGCCGCGTTTATATTCGCAGCACCGAAGAAGGGGCTTGCGTGGCGTTGAACGCTTCGTAGTTCTCGCGATCAACTAGGGGAATAGAATGTCACTCAACGTCGTATCACTGGATTCTGACAGGTGGGATGAACTCGACTACAACTACGTTACAGGTTCGTTGCCAGAGACTTTGGGCGTTCTGCGAGACACAAGTTCCAGCTTAGCCGATCGTGATGATGCCTTAGGAAAGATCGACGATCAGATCTACCACCAGAGAACCGCTTGGGACGCGACCTGTATTGCGGTGCCTCACTTGATCGAAGTATTCGATCAACAAGCACCGGCCCACCAAATCTTCATTTCCATTCTCGTGGGCTTGATAAGCCTCGAACGCGGACCACTCCCTGAGAGCTTGCACGAAACTGAAATAGCCAGCTTTAACGCCTCATTGAAACGGGCTGAAAAGCAAGCGGTCACGCTTCTTCAACAGAAGTTCTCTGACGGATACGGAGTGTTGCAATTATTAGTGGCGATCGCAGGGTTATCTGGCGACCGCGAGCTAGGATGGCGACTGGATCAGGGACTCGAAGAAGACCAACAGGAATGTAACTCCTGTTCTGAAAAGTTCCTCTCATGTGGGCTCATGGTCCTCGCTACGGACTCTATCAATCCGGACGAATACTTGCATGTGAACAAAGACCACGACCCGTGCTACGCAACGCCGATCGCGAGGTTCGTTAACGGTGTAAAGGTAAGACCGAGGTCGGACTTTCCGCCGGGTTCGACTGCTGGTCACTTGGTGCAACTGTGTGAGAACCACGGCCACCCCCGCTGTGCGCAATGGCTTCGAAACTTCTTTGGATATACGAATTGCCCGAAATGCGGTGTCGAGAACGACTTGTTGTGAGTAACGGGAATGGCAACACATAGCACCAGTTCAAACGCTGGCACGGGGTAACGCATCATCGCGAATCTTCGTACCATGTGATGGTCGTACTCTTCACGCTACAAGGCACCGCATATCGTGGCGAAGCTCTATTTTTATTACTCAGCTATGAATGCTGGCAAGTCGACGGTCTTGTTGCAATCAAGCTACAACTATCGCGAGCGCGGAATGCATACGCTTATGCTGACGCCCGAGATCGATACGCTTCACGGATCGGGTCGAATTCATTCGCGGATTGGATTGGAAGGTGACGCCCGAACGTTCTCGCAAGTTGATGATTTACTTCGGATCGTGGAAGAAGAGACTGAGCGAGAACCCATTCATTGCGTACTCGTTGACGAGGCACAGTTTCTAACACGAAAACAAGTAGCTCAACTTTGCGACATCGCCGATCAGTTGGGAGTTCCCGTGCTGACCTACGGATTGCGTACGGACTTTCGCGGTGAACTTTTCGAAGGCAGCCAATACTTGCTTGCGTGGGCAGATACGATGAACGAGATTAAAACGATCTGCCACTGCGGACGAAAAGCGACCATGGTCCTGCGGATTGGACCCGATGGAAAAGCAGTAAAAGAAGGATCGCAAGTTGAAGTTGGCGGGAACGAGCGTTACCTTTCCGTCTGCCGCAAGCATCACGCAGAAGGCATCGCAACTCGTTCGCAACGAGAACTTCCGTTCGAATAACTAGGCATATACACACGAGCAAACCATGAAAGTTAACGAATACTTCGACGGAAACGTCACTTCGATCGCATTCGAAAATAGTGAAGGCAAAGCCACCGCCGGCGTTATGGCCATCGGCGAGTACGAGTTTGGGACCAGCGAGAACGAACGGATGAAAGTCGTCTCGGGCGAACTGTTAGTGAAGCTACCCGGAAGCGATGCGTTCGAGTCATTTCCCGCCGGAAGCGAATTCGAAGTTGCTGCAAACGAGAAGTTCCAACTGCAAGTCAAGCAAGCCACCGCGTATTTGTGCTTCTACGGCTAAGCAACATAAGGCCGCGTCGAGTTACTTGGCTTTTTCTCGAACCGTGAATGCTTCCACGCCATCATCGGTCGCATAAACCAAGACAGGCTCGTCATCGACCAAAGTTGCACCAACCCCTCGCAGATGTTTGCCGACATAGAAGCCATCGCGAAACTCACCGTTGGCGCTGACAAAGTGAATGGAACCATCCGGGCCAGGAATCAACCAAGTTGATCCAATGTTCGGCAACTCGATGGATTGAGGGTAGTCGATCTGATGCCGATAGACGCCGCCCGGCATTGAGTACGTCCAAACCGATTTCCAATTGCTATCAACGCCCGTGAATACACGACCGCCAAGTGCGGAAGTTGAGACTCCAACGTACGTGGCGCTACCAATAGACGAGCCTTTCGGAGATAAGATCGCAGCAAACCCGTTGACGGTGCCGGGCCAGCTTACAAGCCGATGGACCACCTGGTCCAATCGAACTTCGCGAAGTGTTTTACCTTCTTCGTCAACTAAAAACAGAAGTCCCGTTTCGCCAGCCACGAGGATCGGTCGCCGATCACTGCCAGAGCTTTCGTCTCTTACAGCCGCTATGGAAATGACTCCCGGCGCGGCTTGGTTCACCCAGGGGCGCTTGCCATCGAGGCCCACTCCGTGCACGCCTCCACTGCCCTGCCAACCGACAATCAATTCTGGTTCGTCGTCCTGTTCGATGTCGTGAATGGCAATGTCGCTAATGGAAAACTGCTGGTTAGCCTTGGGGTATTGTGTGACCAACTTTCCCGCGAAGTCGAATACGAACGCTTGCTTTCCACCACGGGACGCACATGCAATCAGAGCTCGGTTTTTTCCGTCCGACCCAGCGCGAAGCATGCTGATTCCTTCGTCGGGTGGAAGTTGCAGTTCGATTTCACGCTCGAGTTTTCCATCGGTATCCAGCAGGGCAAGCCTATTCCAGCCATTGACGACAAGGATCTGCTTTCGCCGGCCAGGCACGACCAACATGTTGCCCGGTTCCTTGATTTTTGTGTTACTCCAGCGCTTCGTTAGCGTCAGCGTTTTCGGACTGCTCGCCGCGGGTATTTTTGAATCGATTTCCTCGACCCAGCCGTCCCCCAGTTTTGCTCGTGCCAGTAAGCGGTCGTAGGATTGTTTCGCTTCTTCGGAAAGAGATCGCGCAGATTCGGCAACGTTTTGTCCCGCAAGCAACCGTTCGATAACCACAGCCACATCGGCGCCGATATTGGGGTTTGCTCCGACCTCGAAATACTGAATCGTGTTTTTCGGACCGAGCACCACAATCGTTGGCGCCTGCGTGATATTCATCAAATCGCGCCCTAAGGCCTGATTGTCTTGCAGCCAGGCCGTACCGACCTTCCATTGCTCCAATAGCGCAGATGTCGCAGACGACTCGGCAGCAACCGCTGCGAATCGCACTCGATCGCTGCGATTGCGAAGTCGGACTTGTTCAACCGATTCAAGAATCATGCGACTCGCCGGATGATCGTGGAACCAAACAAGGATCGTGATTTGCTCGTCATTGTTCTCAATGGCCACTTCTTTGCCGCCACGATTCAGGAACGACATGCGGCGCATTGATTCGCCCAATTTGTCGGTTGCTGGCGGAATGGGCGGCAGCACAAAATGTCGAACCTTCGTTCCGTTGGGGTCGACATGAAAATCACTGTCGGCGGCAGCAAAGGCAACTTCTTCCAAGTCCACTACCAGTTCCATTTGCCGTACGCCTGGCATTTGGTTTTCTGTGAGTGGCGGAAACTCAATTCGATGCAATGTATTGTCGGCGATCCAAAACCGATAATCGCCTTCCGCTGCGGAGGCTTCGATGACTTCGCAAGTGAGACCACGACCAGGCAGGCTCTTTGTGCCCAGCGAAGCGTGTCGACTTGCGGCACTGGCAAGTTCGAAGAGCTTTCCTTCGCCAAGTATCATACCTAGCGGTAAGACGTCTAAGCCCGCGGGTACGCCGAGCAGAGCACTGAGTATCTCGTTCGGGGAAATAGGGTCGATCAATTCGGTGACTTCGTACATATGCGACATCGAGAGTTTCTCGGGCGCGTCGCGGACGACGATCTGACCGTCAAAGTTTTCAGTGACTGGATCGATGATCTTCGTCGTGATCTGTTTTCCGTCGCTGGTGATGACGACTTGATTGTCTTCGCTGGAGACCCGTAGGTTGATTCGGTTCGCACCTGCAAATCGCGTTTCGATTCGCGTCAAACTTTCTTCACTGCGACCGTCTTCCAAGCGGTATGTGAGCGTCAACGTGGCGCGCTCGCTGTAGGCATCCGCCTTTTGATAGCGGGCAAGCAACGGAAGATCTTTAGTCGCCAAAGATGTACGAGTCTGTGCATCTGCCACGGTAGCCGAGCCGTTTGCTTTGACTTCTTTCGTCTTAGTGTTGACAACGTCACTCGGAGGCTTCGCACAACCGATCATCAACAGAAACGCGAACGCGATCGCTATTTCGGTCCGTTTCTTCATTGTTTCAGGCTCGATCAACATAAATACGAAACTCCAGATAAATCGTCCGACTAACGCCAAGACATCAGAATTGTCGCTGAACGGCAGATCGTGGGCAATGTTAGAACCAGGGCTCATTGACGGTGGTTCCTAGAAGCCGAAAATAGTGGGTGCTATCACCCGAGTGGAAACAAACTATGACCACGTCCAAACTGCGATTCGGCAACAGTGGCGAAGTATCACTAGAACTTCGCGACGGCGCTGTGCTCGATGAACCTGCAGCCCCAGTCGGCGATCCGCTGCCAAACGTTGCCGAAGCGGTGTTGGCTTCGTTGAAGGAACCGCTTCAGTTTCCATCAATGGACCGTATCGTGCTGGCGGACGATTCCGTCGCAATCGCGTTGCAGCCGGAAATGCCGTGTGCGGCGGAACTGTTGGCCGGCGCCATTCGAGGCATCATGGACGCGGGTGTGCCACCTGAACTCATTCGTATTGTCCGCATTCCCAATGATCGTGGCGTATCTGACAAGAAGTTACTCAGCCAGCTCGATGATGGTGTGGCCGAGCGAGTTACCATTTCACAACACGATCCTGGCAACCGAGAACAGCTTAGCTTTTTAGGTGCATCCAAAGACGACAATGCGATCTATGTGAATCGTGAACTCTGTGATGCTGATTTTGTTTTGCCGATCGGTGTCCAAGGCGTGAGCGAAGGGTTACATGGAAGTTGGTTTCCTGCTTTTTCCGATGTCGAAATGCAAGAACGATTTCACAAAAACATGTCAGCCGCGTCGGAGAAAAAGAAAGCAAAGCAATTGGCCGAATGCGAGGAAGCGGGTTGGATGATGGGAATTCAATTCGTCGTCCAATTGGTGCCAGCGGGAAACAACCAAGCGATGCATGTGCTGTCTGGATTACCACAAGCCGTTTGGGATCGTGGCAACGAATTGTTGAAGGAAGCTTGGGAGGTGAAAGTCGATCAGCCCGCGAATCTCGTCGTCGCAGGAATTGGCGGTGGCCCAGAACAACAAACGTGGGACAACGTTACTCGCACGATCGACCAATTGCTTGATGCAGTTGAAGTTGACGGCGCAATCGCAATTTGCAGTCAGCTCAAGGCAAAGCCCGGTCCGGCACTCCGACGCCTCGCTCAGTCGGACGACTACGAATCTGCCGACATCGCCATCAAACGCAAAGCAACCGCCGACGCCATGTCAGCGGCACGCCTAAATCGCGCTTTGCAGCGGGTGAGAGTTTACTTGCTAAGCGAACTCAATGAGCGGGACGTAGAAGATCTGGGTGTGGCCTACGTTTCCGACCCCAAAGAGATCGCCAAACTTTCGTCGCAATTCGACTCTTGTCTCGCACTCGAAAACGCACAACACGTATCTATCGCTAAGAAAGAAGCCGTTGAGTAATAACCCAAACCACGATGCACTCTACGAAGCTGCGGCTTTTGGACTGATTGAAAACCGGACGCTGATAGAAGTACGTGGTAACGATCGGCACACGTTCTTGCACAACCTCTGCACGAATGATGTCAAATCGCTCACGCCGGGTAGTGGCTGCGAGGCGTTCTTTACGAACGTACAGGGCAAAACGCTTTGCCATGCGCTGCTATTCTGTTTGGAAGAGGCCGTTTGGATTTCGACGGATCCGCAACTCGCTGACCAACTGCTTCCGCATCTGGACAAGTACCTAATCCGTGAAGATGTGCAATTGGTCGACAAAACGTCCGAACTCAATACGTATCTACTCGCAGGACCCAAGGCCACTACGATCGCTGAGCAGACGTTGGAAACCAAACTGTCCGAGCCACTTCAACATCGACCGTCGTTAGCGGATCCGAACGTCATCATCGGCAACGGACCATTCGGGATTCTGGTTTTTGCGCCCGCGGATTCAGACGTTTCAGAACTTCTCGTCGAGAAGGGCGCCCTGCTCGTGGGCTCCGACACAATTGAACTGGCACGCTTGGAAGCCAAGTTTCCTGCCAGTGGTCGCGACATCACGCTCGAGAACTTGCCGCAAGAAATCGATCGTGACAAATTGGCGATAAGTTTCACGAAGGGCTGTTATCTCGGCCAGGAAACCGTCGCCAGAATCGACGCTTTGGGACGAGTCAACAAACAGTTGGTATCACTTAAGTTTGATGGTAGCGATGTACCCGAGGTTGGCACCGAGTTAGTGCTTGAGGAAAAAAATGTCGGAACCGTGACTAGCGCCTGTTGGTCACCGAAGTTGGAATGCCCGATTGCCCTTGGGTTTGTTCGATGCGAAGCGATTGAAAAACAGGCGACGCTGTCGAGTACGTCTGGAAATGCGATGATTCAGTCTCACGCAAACTAGATGCCCACCGAAACCAAACAACACGCGATTCAACGTCTCTGGCGATACGGTGTCAAACACCATCGCACGGTGCTTTGGGCGACGATCTACTCGATCCTCAACAAACTTTTTGATCTCGCACCGCCGATCTTGATTGGTATCGCTGTCGACATCGTGGTCCAACGTGAACAATCTGTGATCGCCAAATTCGGATTTCCCGATTTTGATACGCAGCTGGCAATTTTAGCTTTCGCGACAGGACTAATTTGGCTGCTGGAATCTGTATTCGAATACCTCTACCGAGTTCGCTGGCGCAACCTTGCCCAAGCCGTACAGCATTCACTTCGCATTGATACCTACGACCATGTGCAGCAGCTCGACATGGCCTACTTCGAGGAACAATCGACAGGCCGAATGATGTCGGTGCTGAATGACGATATCAATCAGCTTGAGCGATTCCTGGACGAAGGCGCAAATGACATCCTTCAAGTTGTCACGACCACCATCGTCATCGGCGTGATTTTCGTGTGGACGGCGCCCGCGGTTGGCTGGATGGCAATTGTGCCGATGCCGTTCATCGCCTGGGGGTCGATTTATTTCCAAAAACACCTCGCACCGCTTTACGCTCGGGTGCGAGAGCAAGTGAGTGTATTGAACGCACACTTGTCGAACAATCTAAGCGGCATTGCGACCATCAAGAGCTTTACCGCTGAACCCCGCGAGCTTCAATCCATCGCGCACGAAAGCCAAGAATACCAAGAACGCAATCGTGAAGCGATTCGACTGAGCTCTGCCTTCGTGCCGGTGATTCGGATGATCATCGTTACCGGCTTCATCGCGATTTTGTACTTCGGCGGGCGCATGACGCTCGATGGCAAACTCGAAGTTTGGCAGTACAGCGTGATGGTATTTATGACGCAAAGATTGCTTTGGCCCCTCACCCGGCTTGGTAGCACGCTTGATCTTTACCAGCGTGCCGTCGCTTCGATCGATCGCGTTTTCGACCTGCTCGATACATCAAAGGAAATCAAAGCGGCGCCAAATGCAACGGTTCTCGAATCGGTATCGGGGCATGTTGCATTTCG
Organism: uncultured Pirellulaceae bacterium; assembly: GCA_964397295.1. Taxonomy (GTDB): domain Bacteria; phylum Planctomycetota; class Planctomycetia; order Pirellulales; family Pirellulaceae; genus CAYNJG01. Next base: position 8,175 of record CAYNJG010000001.1, on the reverse strand, counting down.
TGATGTGTGCTTTCGCTACGCAGGCACAACGGGTTCGGCACCCCACGTCATTGACGAGCTTTCATTTGAAATTCAGCCGGGCAAAACAATCGCAATCGTGGGCGCGACTGGTTCCGGTAAAAGCACCGTCATCAAATTGCTGCTGCGGTTTTACGACATTCAATCAGGAGCGATTGAAATCGACGGCACCGATTTGCGAGAAGCAACGGTCAATTCGGTACGACATGCGATCGGACTGGTGAGCCAAGATGTCTTTCTTTTCCACGGAACCGTGCGAGAAAACATAGAATACGGACGGCCTGGCGCCAGTCAGACAGAGATTGAGATGGCCGCTCAGGCGGCGGAAGCTCATGAGTTCATTCTGCAATTGCCGCAGGGCTACGAAACCATCGTTGGCGAGCGAGGTCAGAAACTCTCGGGCGGTCAACGGCAACGGCTTTCCATCGCGAGAGCTGTTTTGAAAGAACCGCCGATCTTGATTCTTGATGAGGCAACCTCAGCCGTCGACAACGAAACAGAAGCTGCCATTCAACGATCACTCGAACACATTGCTATCGGCCGCACAGCGATTGTCATTGCTCATCGTTTGTCAACGGTTCGAAACGCGGACAATATTCTCGTGCTTGAGCATGGTCGCCTTGTCGAGAATGGTACTCACGATGAATTGGTTGCTCGCGGCGGAATCTACTCGGGTCTATGGCAAGTCCAAACCGGACTAGCTGCGCCGCACGATGTCTAAGTGCACTTCGCTCATCGGAAGCCAAAAGTCATTCTTCCGTTTGGGATCGTTCGACCGCACAATGTTCAAGCTGACTTGCAGAGCTTTCAGAGATCGATCGAATTGACTTTTCGTGCATGCCAACTCCGCAATTGCGCGCTTGCGCAACGGGCCGGTGAAGTTGGGTTCGAGTCGAATGAATTCGTAAACTTCTTGTGCGAGCGAGTCTAACTCTCGAACTGGTTGAAATGCTTCCGGATAGTGCACCTCACGTAGGTGCTTCATCTCCATCAAGACTGCGTCGCCGCCTGGCACCTTTCCGTAGAACACGGTATTGGGATAGGTCTGAGGAATTCGAGTCTTCCAATCCCAAATCGCTTTGACTTTGGGATTCCAGCCGCCACCTTTCGGCTTCTTCTCCGACAGCGCCGTATTGTCCCACAGCGATGGATAGTGCGATCCCTTACTGCCGAATACGGTGCAGACCTTCTCCTCCAACACAAACTGATAGGCTTCCTCAAACGTCTTGATCATCGCGCTACCTAATCAGCGACCTTGGATATAACATCTAGAATCTTTTGTTCTTCTTGTTGCAGGTTCCGACCTTGCTGGGTTACTGCCCATCGATAAAACCAGAGTGCCACTGGAAGTTGGACGAGAGTCAACAGAAGGTAGATCGGCACACTTTGAATCCGGTAGAAGAAACCGATACCCATTTCCGCCCCCAACGCGACAATGGCTGGGAAGACGACCAACGGCGAAAGTAGAAAAGCAAAGAATTGCACAACAACCACGCTGAACTTCAGTGACACGGGCTTCATTGTTCCCGTCGCCAATCCGATCGGAGCGTAGATGGAAGTATAGTTGCTGATCGGAAAGTAGAGCATAAATGCCACGACGACTTGCAACATGGTTGCCACAATGTGAGTGAGGTGCATTCTCGTCACGATGCCAACGAAGACAACGAGCACGACGGTCAGGACTGCAGCGAATGGCAAAATGCCAATGTTCTTTCCTAGCAATATGTCTCGTCGTTCCGCCGGCATTAAGACATACGCGCGAAAGCCTTGGCGATCGAGTCCGAACATATTGAACATCATTTGGGACATGCCGACGACGCACATCAGAACCACACCTACTCCGTACCATGCGCGAACGAAGTCGGGCATCTGACTCATTTGTCCCGTGACAAACATCGACCCAAACACACAGGCGAATATCAGCGGAGTCAGCAGGGCCATTTTCGCTTCCGGCGCGCGGAGCATAGACCGAAACGTAGATGTCGCAACTACGGATTGAGTTCCCGTCAGAAACGGAATGTCCTTTTCAAGGATAGAATTGGACGCACGAGTTTTCGACTTCTGTCGCGCGACAACTCGGTAATCTTTGTTGTGTTCACCAGTGTAGGCTCGAACCGTGCTTCGGTAGGCCAATCTTAAACTAGTAAGTCCGATCGTCGACATTCCAAAAACGCAAAGCCACGGCCATACGACCGAGCCCTGTGCCGCTGCACTTGCACCATAGGGTAGCCAACCAATCGGCAAAGCTGCATTAACCATCGTCATTGTTCGCTTTGTCGATGCCACTCGTGCTTCGCGTGCAGCCAATCGCACCTCTTCCATTTCTTCTTCGATAGCTTTTCGAGACGACTCATATTCTTCGGGCGAGAGCTCACCGGTCCCCAGCTTTTCAGCATATTTCACCCGAACTGCATCCTCCGCTGCGGTTCGCGACTTCATGGTGCTCATGTTTACCAGATTGGGAATCTGAAAAACCATGACGAAGACGATAGTTGTGACCGCAATCATCGTGCCGCGAGTTCGCTTGTTTTCCATCAATCGTGCGAGCCATCCGCGAAGTTGATACGTGACGGTTGTCACCATAAACATGAAAGAAGCGAGCAACGCGAACGTCACCAACGACTTCATCCCGAAATGTAAGACCGACGCAACGCAGACACCAAACATCGTTGGTAGAAATAGCAGTACAGTCAGACTCGCGAACGAGCTTGCGTAGTTCAGAAAGAATGCGCCGGAGAGCGATACCGGCAGATGCATGAGGTTCTTAAGCGAAAGCAATTCCGATCGCTGCAGCTCTACCATCAATCCCGTAGCCCAGAAGAAAAGAAATGCGCAAACAATCGCGTCCCAAGCGTATATCAGGTCGAAAGGTTCCATCCTGGCAAGCAACATCTTTCCCCAGCCAATGGTGAATAGGAAAGATCCTAGCGAACCCAGCAACGCAAGCACGAAGAGAACGACCGCGATGATCCAATTGGCACGACCAGCCTTTCGAAAACGATTCCGCGTCGTCTGCCAACGCATTTTAGAAATTGCAAGGAAGTGACCTAGATTCATGATGTGGGTCCGTTCGCTGCATCAACGTCGGTGTCGGCCGAAACCACATCAGACTGAATCCCCTCGGTCGATATTGCCTCTGCTTCAACGGAGCCGTCCTCCAACCACGCAAGGTTGATCTCTTCCTCCTGGGGCCTCCCAACTTTCTCCAGGAAGCGTTGTTCTAACGAACTTCCTCGACGTAGTTCCTCTAGCGATGTCTGCTCGACAAGCTGACCATTCGCAATGATGCCCACGTGCGTGCAGATACGTTCGACGATTTCCAACACATGCGACGTTACAAAAACCGTCGACCCGCGACGCACGTAGATCGCAAGAAGATCACGAATCACTCGCGAGGTTACCGCATCAACGCCTTCAAATGGTTCGTCCAAGAACAAAAGATCCGGGTTCGGCAGGAGTGCTGCTGCGAGTGCAAGTTTCTTCTTCATTCCGTGCGAGTACTCGACCGTAAGCTTCTTTTCGACATCCTCCAGTTTCAACAGTGACAGCAGCTCTTCGGATCTTTTACGGATGGTGGAAACATCCATCGAATACATCCGGCCCGTGAAAATGAGATATTCGCGGGCTGTCAGATTGTCGAACAACGCAAGGTCTTCGGGTACGACGCCCGTTTGCTGCTTGATTGTTACTGACTCACTGCTGTTCCACGGATTCTTACCGAGTAACGAAATCTGGCCAGACGAAGGCACCAAGATGCCCGTCAGCATCTTAATCGTCGTGGATTTCCCAGCTCCATTTGGGCCCAGAAACCCGTACAAGCTACCGCGTTCTACGGCGAGATCGACCGATTTCACCGCATGAACGTCATCGAAATAGCGCGTCAACTGATTGGTTTCTATGGCAAGCGGCATAGCGGGAATCTTTCCAAACAAACACTGAAGCAAGCGGATCCAACGAAGACTACAAATCTATTCGAAAACCGTTGCCGGGCGTTGTACAAAATCCCTTAAAGCGATGGAGATTCAAGTAACCTTGGGCTAAATAAAACCAACAGGTTTTCGGAGCGACATGGAAAAGTGTGCCACTGCTGGCTTGTCCAGCAGTGCCGTATCTAAGGTCAGCACTGCTGGGGCTTGGCAAAACGGCTACGAGGTAATGGGCAGGCAGCTAATACCCTATTTCGCAATTCGGCATAGAGTTCGCAATATCCACCAACGCACCTTTGCTCATGCCGGTATCCATCACAACTAGAAGAGTGAGTTGTTTTAGACTCTTCAACATCGACGCACTTGCGTCAGTCACTTTTGTGCAGTCGTAAACACGTAGCTCTCGAAGCTTCGTCAGGTTCGCCAAATGTGACATACCTTGATCAGTCAACGCGTCGCCGCCATCAATCTCGAGTGACTCAAGGTTTGGCATTTCGCAAATCACTTTCATTAAGTCATCGGTAACAGATGCCCGTCGAACAACGAGCTGTGTAAACTTCGGTGAAGAACGGAACTCTCGCAGAGCTTCCTCTAAGCCAGCTCCACTGTACGTTTCAGTCGAACGTAATTCTGCGGTATATCCGTTATCAATAGTAATCCGTTCAAGCAACGGCAAACCAGCCAATCGCGGAATCGGCTTTTCACCCAGGTTCATGAATTTCAGATATTTTAGACTTCGGAGACCTGAGATCTTCGATACCTGATCGGCACCTTCAATTGTCAGGCCGTCTAACGCACGCAGCGATGCCAACTCGTTCATTCCGCGGTCGGTTATGGCCGTTGAGTATAGGCTGAGCGAATTCGTGTTCGGCGCACCGCTCACGAGATACTTAACTGCCTCGTCTTCGTATTGAATACCCCTGAGTTCGATTGCCAACCTATCTTCTTCTGTGTCATGCGGCGGACGCTTACTCGAATACCGCTGGCTGCTTGTGACGAACCAATCGCCGAACGGCCGATTTAGAGAGCCGATCAGGAGATCCCCCAAACCACCGTAGGTCGCCTGAGTGTCAGTGATGTCGACGAGTTCTAGTGACTTCGCCTTCGATAGAGTTTCGAGTCCGGCATTGCTCACCGTCGTATTTTGGATCTTCAATTCTCGCAATCGAGGTAGGTTTGCAATTTCGCCCATTCCCTCGTCCGTGATCTTCGTACTTGCGAGCAACAACGTTTCGAGGTTCGGCAAATGCGAGACATGAGAGAGGCATTCGTTCGTCAGTTGCGAAAACGAAAGGTCCAGCACCTTGAGGTTTTTCAGATGGGAAACATGCCGCATTCCGTTGTCGGTCACTTCGGGACTGTAGATCGATAGCTCTTCCAGCTTGCGGAGCTTTTTGAGGTTGGCCAGACCAGCGTCGGTTACGGGACCATAGATTTGCACAAACCGCAGGTCTGTTAGCTCGGCAATCTGGGCAATCGCCTCGTCCGAGACGATGTTTTCTGCACGCTCAATTCTGTTTATTCGGAACGCATTCCAAAAACCATCGGTTCTGCCTTTCTGAGGCACCGTGCCATCTTCGAATTTCGCAAAGATCTTAAAGACCCGAAGCTCACTAATTGTTTTCTGGTTCGCACGCGAGACCCTAGCACGGTTTGCGCCAACTCCGACAATTAATGCTGCGGCCGTTAGCAAGACAACGAGCGTGAAAAGACTGAAACGAACTCGCATTTTTTCCCTCCCAACTCAAGCCTAGCGGATACAAATTCCAATTTCAAAACAATCGCCCAGCCTGCCGAACAATCAGCCACTCGTTACAATACGCGGTTTCGCATCGACCTCGTAAAAGTGTAGAGCAGCTTGAAGATCGCATCGACGCTGAATCATCGTGCCCATCGCATTTGTGACTTTCTGTCGCAGCTTGAAGATGAACTTCGAATTAAGAACTACATCCTTGAATGTGGTAGCACGGTCTATGACTACGGTGTCAAAGCCGAAGGCGGTCTACGAGCCGGCGCGCATTTGGCAGAAATCTGTCTCGCGGGATTGGCCGAAGTTAAAATCGTTCCTGGTTCATACGGACAATCCGTAAGCGTCTACACGGATCACCCAATCGCTGCATGTCTGGCTTCGCAATACGCGGGTTGGCAAGTGAAATCCGATGAGTTCTTCGCGATGGGTTCCGGGCCTATGCGAGCAGCGAGTGGCAAAGAACCGATCATCAGAGAAATTGGTTTCACCGAGAAACCAGATGTCGTTGTTGGTGTCTTGGAAGCGAGTCAACTTCCAAACGATGATGCATGCGAAAGCATTGCCGTAGACTGTGGAGTCAGTCCAAACAGCTTGCGACTGTGCGTAGCGCGAACCGCAAGCACTGCCGGAACGGTTCAGGTCGTGGCACGGAGTTTGGAGACGGCGCTCCACAAGGTCCACGAATTAGGATTCGATCTCAACAAGGTTGTTAGTGGTTTCGGGAACGCGCCGTTGCCACCGGTAGCGGCGGACGACTTGGTCGGGATCGGACGTACGAACGATGCGGTGCTGTATGGCGGCGAAGTTACCATCTGGGTTCGTGCCGAAGACGACGAGTTAGCAGATTTGGTCGGCAAGATACCCAGTCAGTCGTCTAACGATTTTGGTGTACCGTTTAAAGAGATCTTTGATCGGTATGATGGCGACTTCTACAAGATTGATCCTCTGTTGTTCAGCCCCGCCAAAGTTTGTGTCATCAGCCTCAACACGGGACGTTCTTTTCGTGCCGGTGAGATTCGAGATGACATTCTTCAGCAGTCGTTCTTCAATTAGGCGCTGTGTCACATGCGGATAGCCGTTTTGTCTTCTGCTGACAGCTGGTACGTCCGCGACCTTCAGCGCGCCGCTGCCGACAAGCATAAAGTCGATCCGCTCGCGTTCTCACAAATTCAATCTTCAATTCACACCGATACCGACGTTGCGGTCGGCACTCAATCGCTGACAGATTTTGACGTTGTCTTAGTGCGTACCATGCCACCGGGTTCGCTTGAACAAGTCGTTTTCCGTATGGATGCACTCCAGCGATTAGCGGCTGGTGGTATACCCGTCATCAATTCACCGAAAGCCATCGAAGCGGCGGTCGATAAGTACCTCACGCTTTCTCTGCTACAAAACGCTGGTTTTGAAGTACCTGCGACCGAAACGAGCCAGACGGTCGACGAGGCAATGGAAGGCTTTCACAGGCTCGGTGGTGACGTCGTTGTAAAGCCGCTCTTTGGTAGCGAAGGCCGTGGCATCGCGCGAATTGCCGACGAAGCGATTGCGGTCCGGACATTCAAAATGTTGACACAACTCGGAGCGGTGATCTACCAGCAAAAGTTTATCGACCACGAAGGCTATGATGTCCGCCTGCTCGTGATCGGAGACGAAGTGTTAGGAATGCGACGGTCGAACCAGCTGGACTGGCGTACGAATGTTAGCCGAGGAGCGAAAGCAGAAGCCATCGAAGTCTCGAGCGATATGGCCGATCAGGCGATGCGTGCCGCAAAGTCCGTCGACGCCTCGATTGCCGGGGTCGACTTTTTGCCTGCGAAGGACGGTCGCTACTATGCGATCGAAGTCAACGCAGTACCAGGTTGGCGAGCGATGGCAAAGACGCAGGAAATTGACGTTGCTGAAAAAGTTCTGAACTACTGTTGTGGCGGATTCTAAGTCGAATATAGCGCTCGACACTGTGCCTCATTGTCGCATTGGGCAGCCACTAGTACGCTAATCGCATGACCGATCACTACAAAAAAATAGCTCAGCTGAAAACGGTCGACGTTTTCCGAGAGCGCCTTTCAGAATTGCAGTTGGAAATTCCCGTCGACGACGAAGTCCTTTCGTCCGATGACGGTTCGCCTATGGCGGATTCGTTAAAACTCGGCCCGCTCACTGCAGGCAACCGCTGGTGCATCCATCCGATGGAGGGTTGGGACGCAAATACGGACGGCTCACCAACCGAACATACGCTTCGCCGTTGGAAAAACTTCGGCCTTTCCGGTGCGAAGTTTATTTGGGGCGGAGAAGCTGCCGCTGTGCAGCGCGACGGCCGCGCGAATCCAAACCAAACGCTGGGAGTGCCAGAAAACGAACAAGGCCTAACTCAGCTTCGCGAAGAATTGTTCGCTGCGCATCAAGAACAGTTCTCGAATACCGACGATCTGGTCGTTGGCCTACAACTCACACACAGCGGACGATTCTGCCGACCCAACAGTAAGC